>JBCBLB010000191.1:0-14372 GCA_038520555.1 Myxococcota bacterium
CTGTCGTCAGCTCGTGTCGTGAGATGTTCGGTTAAGTCCGGCAACGAGCGCAACCCCTGTCGTTAGTTGCCATCATTCAGTTGGGCACTCTAGCGAGACTCCCGGTGTCAAGCCGGCGGAAGATGGGGATGACGTCAAGTCCTCATGGCCCTTATGGTTGGGGCTACACACGTACTACAATGGCGACTACAGAGGGCAGCGAGATCGTGAGATGGAGCCAATCCCAAAAAAGTCGCCTCAGTTCAGATTGCAGTCTGCAACTCGACTGCATGAAGGTGGAATCGCTAGTAATCGCGGATCAGAATGCCGCGGTGAATACGTTCCCGGGCCTTGTACACACCGCCCGTCACACCACGAAAGTTGGGTGGACCCGAAGTCGTTGACTCAACCCTTGAGGAGAGAGGCGCCTACGGTCTGACCGATGATTGGGGTGAAGTCGTAACAAGGTAGCCGTAGGGGAACCTGCGGCTGGATCACCTCCTTTAAGGAGTCCATTTACAGACATCTTCGGATGAGCTGTACATGAGGCATAGTGAATACAAATAGAGCGGAAGCTGCTACCTGGTTTTAAAAGATCGACCTCTCGTCGACCTCTTTCAGAGGTCACGGACCATTCACGCTGAGTGGATGGTGTCGGTCTGCACTTTGACAACTTAGCTCTTCGATGAATGGCCAGATTGGTTCTTCACCGACTACCCTTCCCACATGGAGGGTGAACATGGTCCGCATGGACTGGTGAAGAGGCATGAATTCGTTGAAGGGAGATGATGGTAGACGCTGTGGTCAATTTCATGCTGAGAAGCATGCAAAAACACTCAAGCGCGAGATCTTGGTGGTCAAGTGTATAAGGGCATTCGGTGGATGCCTTGGCGTCAGGAGGCGATGAAGGACGTAGGAGCCTGCGATAAGCACCGGTTAGCTGGCAAGCAAGCGATGACCCGGTGATGTCCGAATGGGGAAACCCGGCTGAGGTCATACTCAGTCACCGTAAGGAGCCAACCCAGGGAACTGAACCATCTAAGTACCTGGAGGAAAGGAAATCAAATGAGACTCCCTCAGTAGTGGCGAGCGAACGGGGAATAGCCCAAACCGATGTACTACGGTGCATCGGGGTTGTAGGACTCACACAACGATACAACGAATACTAGTGGAAGAAGCTGGGAAGCTTCGGCACAGAGGGTGATACCCCCGTACACGAAAGTTGAAGTTGGTCAGTGATGTTCCTGAGTACCGTGGGACACGAGAAATCCCGCGGGAACCTGGGGGGACCACCCTCCAAGGCTAAGTACTACCTGACGACCGATAGTGAACAAGTACCGTGAGGGAAAGGTGAAAAGATCCCCGAAAGGGAAGTGAAATAGTCCCTGAAACCGATTGCCTACAAACAGTGGGAGCCGAAAGGTGACCGCGTACCTTTTGCATAATGAGCCAGCGAGTTGTCTGTCGTAGCAAGGTTAAGCCGTGAGGTGAAGCCGTAGGGAAACCGAGTCTGAACAGGGCGATGAGTTGCGGCGGTCAGACCCGAAACCGGGTGAGCTATCCATGGCCAGGTTGAAACGTTGGTAAAACTTCGTGGAGGACCGAACCCACTGTTGTTGAAAAAACAGGGGATGAGCTGTGGATAGGAGTGAAAGGCTAATCAAACCCGGAAATAGCTGGTTCTCCCCGAAATATATTGAGGTATAGCCTCAAACATCGTCGCTGGGGGTAGAGCACTGACAGGGCTAGGGCGGGCAACCGTACCAACCCCTTTCAAACTCCGAATTCCAGTGAACGCAAGTTTGGGAGTCAGACAGCGGGAGATAAGTTTCGTTGTCAAAAGGGAAAGAGCCCAGACTACCGGCTAAGGTCCCCAAATCCATGCTAAGTGGTCAAGGATGTGGGGGAACTTAGACAACTAGGAGGTTAGCTTAGAAGCAGCTACCCTTTAAAGAAAGCGTAATAGCTCACTAGTCGAGTTGCCCTGCGCCGTAAATATAACGGGGCTAAGCATGGTACCGAAGCCGTAGACACATTGTGTGGTAGGGGAGCGTTCCAACAGCGATGAAGGGATACCGGCAAGGTATGCTGGAGCGGTTGGAAGTGAGAATGCTGGCATGAGTAGCGATAATGCGGGTGAAAAACCCGCACGCCCGAAACCCAAGGGTTCCTGTCCAAGGATCATCCGGGCAGGGTTAGTCGGCCCCTAAGGTGTAGCCGAAAGGCGTAGCCGATGGGAAACAGACTAATATTTCTGTACCACCAGTTCTGAGTAAAGCAGTGACGGAGAAGGGTAGCTTAGCCAGGCGTTGGTTGTCCTGGTGCAAGCCTGTAGGCAGAACTCATAGGAAGAAAACGTGGGTTTAATGCCGAGAGGTAATGCCGAAGTAAGTAAGTGATCCCACGCTTCCAAGAAAAGCTGCGGTTTACGATGACGGACTGGTGACCGTACCCCAAACCGACTCAGGTGGGTAGGTGGAGAACACCAAGGCGCTTGAGAGAAGCCAGGTTAAGGAATTAGGCAAATTAATACCGTAACTTCGGGATAAGGTATGCCGCTTGTACGTGAAGCCCCTGCGGGTGGAGCGGAAGGCGGTCACAGCAAAGAGGCGGTAGCGACTGTTTACCAAAAACACAGGACTCTGCAAAGGCGCAAGCCGACGTATAGGGTCTGACGCCTGCCCGGTGCCGGAAGGTTAAGAGGAGCTGTCAGCGCAAGCAAAGCAGTCAATCGAAGCCCCGGTAAACGGCGGCCGTAACTATAACGGTCCTAAGGTAGCGAAATTCCTTGTCGGGTAAGTTCCGACCTGCACGAATGGCGTAACGACTTCCGCGCTGTCTCAACCTGGTACTCAGCGAAATTGACATTGGGGTGAAGATGCCCCATACCCGTGGAAAGACGGAAAGACCCTGTGAACCTTTACTCTAGCTTGACAGTGGCATTCGGTTCAGTTTGTGTAGGATAGGTGGGAGACTTTGAAGCCGGCGCGCTAGCGTCAGTGGAGTCGCTGTTGAAATACCACCCTGATTGTGCTGGATGCCTAACCCCTTCGGGGGGACCCTGTCTGGTGGGGAGTTTGACTGGGGCGGTCGCCTCCCAAACAGTAACGGAGGCGCACAAAGGTTCCCTCAACCTGATTGGAAACCAGGTGCAGAGTGCAATGGCACAAGGGAGCTTGACTGTAAGGCGGACACGCCGAGCAGGTACGAAAGTAGGTCATAGTGATCCGGCGGTTGTGTGTGGAAATGCCGTCGCTCATCGAATAAAAGGTACTCCGGGGATAACAGGCTGATCCCGCCCAAGAGTTCACATCGACGGCGGGGTTTGGCACCTCGATGTCGGCTCATCGCATCCTGGGGCTGGAGCAGGTCCCAAGGGTACGGCTGTTCGCCGTTTAAAGCGGTACGCGAGCTGGGTTCAGAACGTCGTGAGACAGTTCGGTCCCTATCTTCCATGGGCGTCGGAGAATTGAGAGGAGCTGTCCTTAGTACGAGAGGACCGGGATGGACGACCCTCTGGTGTTCCAGTTGTCGCGCCAGCGGCACTGCTGGGTAGCCACGGTCGGACGGGATAACCGCTGAAAGCATCTAAGTGGGAAGCCCCCCTCAAGATCAGTTCTCCCTGAAGGATCCTCAAAGACCATGAGGTCGATAGGCTGGGTGTTGAAGCGCAGCAATGTGTGTAGCTAACCAGTACTAATCATCCGTTCGACTTGGTCCCCCCTCGCGCCCGAGTGGGTTGACCACAGCGTCTACCAGCATCGCCCTGCAACCCCTGCACAGGCAATGCGCTGTTCTGGCTGGTGAGGATAGTCGAGAGGTCCCACCCGTTCCCATACCGAACACGGAAGTTAAGCTCTCAGACGCCGATGGTACTGCCGGGGTCACCCGGTGGGAGAGTAGGTTATCGCCAGCCCCTCCTTTAAAACCGCCCCGGTTGAGCATCCGCTCCCAGGGCGGTTTTTCTGTTGTTGGTCTCCCCTGCGTGCCGATACAGTCCCGCTATGACTACCGTGATGGTCTCTGATGCCCATCTGGAAGGGATCGATGATCCCAATCAGGTGGCGATGGTGAAGTGGCTCGATGCGCTCAGGGTGAGCCGTTTGTGCATCCTCGGAGACCTGTTTCATCACTGGTGGGGCTTTCAGGGCGCTGTGATGGATGATTATGTCCCGGTGTGTGCGGCGCTCCTCAGGCTCGTCAGTCACGGCACACGGCTGCATGTTGTGCCGGGGAATCATGACTTCGCGCTCGGGCCCTTCTTTCGACATACCCTACGGGCGACTCTCTTTTTGGTACCCTGTGCCGCCTGAGTCTTTCGATGAGGTCTGCTGATGAGTCTGTCTCGCGGTTCGTTGTTCGTTGCGCTGCTTGTGGGGGCCGTCGGCTGCGCCCTCAAACCTCCCAGGTCGATGGAGATGGACGCCGACCAGGCGCCCCTCGCGTCGACAGCCCCGCTCAAGCATCTGCATCAGGCCCTCGACGCAGACGCGAAAGCCGAGATCAATACCGTCGCTGATCTGCTTCGTGCAGGGCCCGATGTGTTCGCTTCTGCGCCCGATCCGAGCGCGTGGTTTGAGGCCGAGCAGGCTCGCCTCGCCAGGATGCCCGCCCTTGAGCAGGCGATGCCCCTCCGGGTGCTGACCTACAACATCGCCCTCCTCGATCGGAAGTATATGGGCACGACCGTCACCATGCCGGAGATCGATGCCCGTCGGCCCGTTATGGGCGATCGATTGTTCAAGATGGGCTACGACATCCTCCTTTTGCAAGAGGTCTGGGAGTGGTCCGATGTGGAAGCCCTGCAGCGCGCCGGGGAAGCCGCCGGGTATGTCGTCTACGGTGGGAGCCCGACCCTTCATCCCGAACATGGCCTCGCCATCGCGGTGAGGAAGGAGATCATCGATGAAGAGCAGCCCCAGGACCGACGCGAGCAGCAGTTTATGGCGCAGCGGAAGCTCGAGTATTTTCCCGGCCCCGATATCAAGCGTGGCTGGCTGACCTGGAGCTTCACCCTCGCCGGCGCTGACCGCCGGGTGCACCTCTATGACCTGCACGCCACTTCGTTTGTCGTCTACTGGCGGCAGCGGGAGCTGCAGGCCCGACAGGTCGGCGCAGAGATCCGCGAGCGGCCTCGGGAAGACGTCGTCATCCTGGGCGGCGACTTCAACTCCGGGCCATACTATCGAGATGATGTCTGGATGGATGGGGACAACAAGAAGGTGCCCGATTGGTGGCGCAACGCCGTCGCCTACCCGCTGTGGCTCCATTATGGTCAGCTCACCGACGTCCTCAACGCCACGGAGGTGCCGCAGGACGTCAACCTCGGCAACACCATCCCCAGGCTCGATGACTACAGCGCCTTGTTAACGGTCCCCGCTGGCGATGAGCGGTGGTGTGGCCTCAGCGAAGGGGTCGTGTTCACCGCGTCCGATTGCAACAGCCTGTACTTCAAAAGCTATGGAGGCACCGAGCCGCCCGCCCGCCTGGATTACCTGTTCCTCCGCGACCCCAGCGGCGCAGTCCGCGTCTCGGAGGCCAACCTCGTCCTCGATGAGCCGCAGAGCTTTGATGACCGCCAACATGAGCTGTCCGACCATTATGGCGTCGAAGCCCTGCTCAAGGTCGCGTTGCCCTTTCCAGAAGAGGAATCGTCCCCATGAGCGAGTCGCCGAAGCAGAAATCGACGGGGGGGTTCATCCTCACGCTCATCATCGTCATGGGGCTCTTGTTCATCGGCGGGAGCATGTTGCTCGGGGTTCTGGCCGGCCTCATCGTGCCCAGCGTTGTCATCATGGAGTATAAAACCGATCGGGCTGAAGTGCCCGCGAACGTCGATGCCATCAAGGTCGCACAGCTGGCCTATGATGCCGCATTCGATGGCTATGTCTCTATCCCCACCCCCCACCCGAGAGCCATCGACGACCTGGACAGAGAGGCCGTGCTGTGGACGGTTGACGCCGAAGGGTTCGAGACCCTCGCCTGGGGTCCCGATGGTCCTGTGCGCGGAACCTACTGGGTCGAGGTCTCACCCGATGGAGAAGACTTCACCGTTCATGGAATGATCGACGCCGACGGTGATGAGGTGCCGGCACACTATGTCGCCACCCCCAATGAATCTGCCCACGCCCTGACCGGACCGAATGTCTACTGAAACCAGGGTGGAGGCGTTTTTTGAGTTTTATATCTTCATGAAGGTATAAAACCTGCATGTTTCTTATCGGTGGGAAAATAAAAAATAAATCTGGGAATGGCCTCCTGGGGCGGGCGTAGAACCGGACGGACATCGAGCAGAGAGACGCGATGAACGCGGCGACCATCGAAGCCCTGATCGCGGAGCACTTTCATCGGGTACATCGGGCCGCGGTGGGGTTCCTCGGCGAGCGAGAGGCCGCCCGCGACGCGGCTCAGGAGGCCATGATGAAGGCCTACGCCGCCCGCGACCGGTATGACCCAAAGCGGCCGTTCTACCCATGGATGTACCGCATCGTCAAGAACACCTGCCTCGACATCCTTCGTCAGAAGAAGCGCCGACCGCAGAGCGATATCAAAGTCGAACAGATGGCCACATCTGGCCCTTCCCCCCATGACATCGCCAGGGAGACTGAGGATCGGCGCCGTCTGTGGGCCGCGATGACCACCCTCAATCCAGATCACCGTGAGATTTTGAACCTCAGACACTTCCAGGACCTCTCTTATACAGAGATCGCCCGGACCCTCGGCGTCGCCGAGGGGACCGTCATGAGCCGCCTGTACCGCGCTCGGAGAGCCCTCGCCTCCGCGATGAACGACCTCGACAAGGAGCACCGATGACTGAAGAACGTCTCGCTGAGCTGATGGTCCGCGTCGCCGATCAGAGCGCCTCGCCCGCCGAACAACAGGAACTTCAGGATCATCTCCGCCATCACCCCGAACTCCAAGAGGAGCTGGACGCACATATGAAGATCAACGCCATCACCGATGATTGGATGCGTCGTCTCGACCTTGATCTCGCCGAAGACCGCTTCCAGGTCTCTGCCACCACGCGCCTTGAGCTGCGCCTGGGCACCGCCCTCGTCGTCGTGGGCCTCGGGACCCTCTCTGGCTTCGGGCTTGTGGAGATGCTCCTCGACCCCGCCGCGCCGCTGTGGGTCAAGGTGGGGATGAGCGCCCTCGCCGGTGGGATCCTCGTCATGCTGTTGTCCGTCATCCGATGGAAGCTTGCCACCCGAAAATCTGACGCCTACCAGGAGATCGTACGATGAACTCGCTGACCGTTCGCGCCGCAGCGGACCTCAAGGGCCGCCCTCAAGGGCTGGCGCTGTTTACCACCGATGCGCCGCCGATGCATCGCATCGTCGGGGTCAAGGGGCTCGTTCGTGGAAACACCATCCGCGCCCGGCACCTCGGCAACGACATCATGGCCGCCCTCAAGGGCCTGGTCGGCGGGGAGATCTCGGAGTACACCAAGATGATGGCCGAGTCCCGCGAGCAGGCCCTCGATCGGATGCGGGCCGAAGCCCTCGCCCTCGGCGCCAACGCCATCGTCGGCGTCCGCATCACCACCTCGATGGTCATGCAGGGCTCCGCCGAGATCCTCGCCTATGGCACCGCTGTCGTCATCGAGCCCAGCCCGGATCCAGACTGACGCGCCTCACTGACGCGGGAGCACGCCGTCCGGGTCGAGCCTCGCGCGTTGGGTGCAGGGGAGTTGTCCCTGGCCGTCCGTCGTGGTCACCCACTGCATGGTCTGGCCCACCTGCACCGGCACGTCGAGCCTCCCCATGCCAGGCTGGACCGTGACGGCGCACAGGCCCAGCTTTCGGTCCTGCTCCAGCCGGACGGTCGGGCGCTGTCCGCTGTTCGCCAGTGCGCCGAACGCCGCCGCGAGGGGCACGCCGCCCGATCGCTCCAGCGCCTCGCGCAGATCCTTCGCGGTCGCGACGCCGTGGCGGTGGGCTTCGGTGAAGTCGCGAAGGGCGGCGTTCATGGCCGGGGTGCCGATGCGGGCGCGGACGTACTCCATCACCCACAGCCCACCGTGGTATCTGCGCACCGCGCTGTCGGCGCCGCGCTCCGACGGCCAGGGGGTCTGCTCATCGTGGTGCCGCGCGTCCAGCGCAGACGAGCACGTCTCGTCCCCCTTCTCTTCGGCGACCATCTGGCAGGCGCCGTACTCGGCGAGGGCTTCCAGCCACCAGCGATCCGCCAGCAGGGACGTGTTCACCCAGACCCCCCAGTACAGGTGGGCGATCTCATGGGTGAGCGCCCAGGCCAGGAAGCTCCCGCCGTGGCTGTTGTCGAGGGCGGCCATCGTGGTGCCGTCGATGCGCGTCGGACGCGTCGTGATCACGCAGCCGACGGTGTGCCAGGTGAAGTTGTCTTCAGCGCCCAGGGGGACGAAGTCGACCTCCTCGCACGGCCACGGCCCGGCCATCTGCGCGAAGACCGGCGCTCGCTCGTCGACCAGCTGCGCGAACGCCCATAGGCTGTCGGCCTTGGCAGGCGTGGCGAAGCCGCGGACCATCGGCGGCTCTGAGGCGACCCGCTCCTTCCAGGGGCCGAGGGTCAGGACCGGGACCTGAGGGGCGCGAATCACCGAGTCGAGCACGATCGCCGCGCCATCCGCCGCCGTCGTCTGGCGGGTCTCCCCGGCGACCGAGACGTTGACGAACCAGCTGCGGGGACGGCGGACGGTCAGCTGTCCCTGAAAGGTGCGCCGGCCGGTTCGAGGCCACACCGCGGGGAGCCAGTCCGTCAGCTGCACCCCGTTCGCCGGGAAGGTCGATACGCTCGCCCCGTCCACCGCATAGGCGTTCGACCAGGTCAGGTTCAGCGTCACCGTCTCTCCCACCGGGACTGGCGACGTCAGGCGGACCCAGATGTGGCGATCCGTCATCCGGGTCGACTCGACCCCTTCGATGAACAGCCGCTCAGCGCCCCGCGGCGCGACCAGCACGAAGCCAGAGAGGGGGCCGCGCTGGACCGTGAACGACAGCGTGCCCGCGCTCTCCAGGCGCATGCCGCCCTCCGACGGCGTGAGCTGGACCTCCAGATCCATAGAATCCGTCGCGACGGCTGGCAGCGTCTCGCGCGGGAAGCCCTCGTCCAGCAGCATCCCGTCTACCGACAACGTTCGACGGGCCGAGCCCATCCGGCCGACCACGTCCTCTTCGACGCGCCAACAACATCAACAACATGTTCTTCCTCTTTGGACCCGGCGCGAGTCAGGACGGATCCTCTAAGATCGAGAGGATCTCGGAGGCGATCCGGTTGGGGTGGCGGCCGGCGGCCACGATGCGGCGCGAACCCTGCTCGTAGGTCGCGCGATGCACCGCGTACAGGCCCGACAGCGCATCCGGCGTCTCCGGCGGTGTCCGCGAAAACGTCCAGTAGCGGCCCGTCGACTGGGTCGTCTCCTCGACCAGGTTTCTGTGCATCTCCGCCAGGTTGCGCTCGATGTAGAACAGCGTGGCTTGGCGACGGACCATCGCCGCGGTCTCCGGATCGCTCAGCGTCGAGAAGCCGAGCGAGACGATCGGGGGAGGGGACTCGGCGAGCACCCGGCGCAGGATGCGGCGCTCGTGGGCGTGAAGCTCCGGCAGGCCGCGCTCGGTGACCAGCCGGCGCTGCGAGCGGCCCGCCGCGTGCTCCACGTGGCGGGCGAGATCGATGTAGGGAAGCCCCGTCTTCGCCGATAAGATCGCCCCGGTCAGCGGCACCCGGGCGCCCATGAACCCCACCAACGCCACCGGTCGAGAGAACACCACCGTGGGCGCATAGTTGTAGTAGGGATCGTCGAGCATCCGCTCACCTCCTGATCTGCTCTATCCCTTGTTTTGTTCTCTTCCATTCATTGACGCGTTCGGACGATAGGGTTGGGTATGGATCACATCGCGACCCTCCGACAGTCTCTCACCGTCATCGGCGCCCAGCTCTCAAGCGCCGGGCTGATCATGATCATCGACAAGGCCCTGACCGGCGGAATCGGGCTGATGGTTCCCCTCGCCGGGTTGTTTCTGGGCGCCGTCGCTGCGTTCTGTTTTCTGGGGTCCAAGCAGGTGGGGTGGCCCAAGCGGCGCGCCATCCAGCGCACCGCCGTCCGCTCCGCCCTCGTGCACTGGCTGGTGGGGACTGTCATCTACGCTGCGCTGTTCTTCGCCGATCCCTCGCAGTTTGAATTCTCCGCCGCGGCGCTGGTGATGTTCGCCCCGCTCGTCGGAGTGTTGCCCGGATTGAGCGCGTTGATCCTGACGATGTGCGCAGGGGACTCCGCGGCGACCATCCTGGGATCGTATGGCGAGGAGGAGCAGCTCGCCCAGGCTGAGCGGCGCGCCGCAGCCGAGCAGCGCAGACTGCATTATAAACACCGGCATGGGCAAAGAAATCGAGCGAAAGTTCCTGGTCAGCGCTGACCATTGGCGTGAAGGCGCGACCGGGACGCATTTCCAACAAGGCTACCTGACCACCGACCCCGACCGGACCGTGCGCGTGCGCATCGCCGGCGAGAAGGCGAAGCTCACCATCAAGGGACGCTCCGTCGGCGCCACCCGCGCCGAGTTTGAGTACCCCATCCCCGTTGAGGACGCGCAACAACTCCTCGCGATGTGCACGCCGCCCAACATCGAGAAGACCCGCTACAAAATCCAGCACGAAGGCTACACCTGGGAAGTCGACGTGTTCGAGGGGGTCAACGCC
Organism: Myxococcota bacterium; assembly: GCA_038520555.1. Taxonomy (GTDB): domain Bacteria; phylum Myxococcota_A; class UBA796; order UBA796; family UBA796; genus JBCBLB01. The sequence goes on from JBCBLB010000191.1 coordinate 10,657, forward strand.
GGGCTGATCGTTGCGGAAGTTGAGCTGCAGTCCGAAGAGGAGCAGCCGCCGATCCCCGACTGGATCGGCGCTGAAGTCACCGAAGACCGCCGCTACTACAACGCCAACCTCATCGCTCAGCCCTACTCGACCTGGGACTGACCACAGGGGCCCGCGATGACGCCGCTGCTCTGGGGACTGCTCGCCTGTGCGACGCCGAAGGCGTTCTATGAGAACGCCCGGCTGGACATCGCGCCCGTCTCTGAAGACTCCCGCGGCTACCTGGTCAACCGGATCACCAACGCCGTCGACAGCGGGCGCGTCGAACGGATCGTCCTCGATGGGCAGCCCGTCCAGACGGCGGACATCGACAACATCCCCCTCACCGGGCTCGCCGCTGCATGGACCATCCTCGACGACAAGGTCCACCATGGCGCCGAGTGGGACCTCTCCATCCGGCTCGAAGATGGACCGACCCGGATCGTCACCGTCATCTGGGAGCCCGACGACGTCCTCCGTATCCAACTCGGCGACGACGTTCCCACCATCTCGACCCGGCCCTCCGCTGGGGAGCTGAAGCTCCGCTATGGCATCGGCCCCCTCAAGGACGGCGACCGGAAGTGGACCGCCGATCAGCGCGGCGCCCTGGGGACCGCCCTGGCCCTGCTCTCTGAACAGGAGCGCGTCGTCATCAGGGACATGCCTTTTGTCCGCCTCCGTGAAGGCCCCACCCGGCATGTCGCCCACTACGTCCAACGGAACAACCGTGTCCGGATTCAGCTCTATGATGCCCTGTTCAAAGATGATGGGCAGGCCTTCCATGGCGCCATCGATGCACCCTATCCGCCCTCCACCTATGGCATCATTCACGAGATCGGCCACGCCCTCGCCAGCCACTCGGTCTTCTTGCTCGGACAGCAGTATTCCGCTGCTGTCGAGATCTACAACCTGACCGCCGAGCAGCTCAATGAACTCGGTCAGGCGCTGAACCGCGCCACCCCCGCCGAGCAGCGGCGGCGGCAGCCCGAATATGAGGCCATGGAGCTGAAGCTCAACGCCGCCCTGGGCCTCGTGAAGACGCTGGAGGCCCGCTACCAGCGTCAGGCGAAGCAGCCCCCTGTCCTCCAGCAGTACGTTGAGGTTCGGGGCGACCGTGAAGGACCGACGCCCTATGGACGGACCTCGGATGAAGAATCCTTCGCAGAGGCCTTCGCGCTCTTCCACATCGACCCCGCCGCACTCCGACGTGTCCTCCCTGACGTCTATGCCTGGATGGCCAGCGGCGGACACATCCAGACGATGAACCGGGCGATCGCCTCCGCCCAATCCGGAGAATGACCACCATGCGAATCGGCTCCCTCGCCGTCGGATGCGCGCTGATCGTCGGGTGCTCCGCGGCGCAGCCCGCCGCGGTCGGGCCCTTGACCCTCCCCTCCGTCTCCAGCGGGCAGGCCGTTGGGGTCTCCTCGGCCCGGTTCTTTGCCATCAACCCCGAGCAGACTCTCTCCAACGCCCAGCTCCGCGACTGCCGGTTCGGGCGGATCTCCAAGATCCCCACCCTCCCCACCACCCTCGAGATCACACCGAGCGGCGTGAAGCTCAGCGAGAAGACCCTCTCTGAAGATGCGCTCCCTGAAGCCTTCTCGGCGCTGGCCGACAAGAACCGCGAGATGGCGGCGATCGGATGCCACCCCTGGCGCGCAGGACCAGAAGACAGCTCCATGACGCCGACGCTGCTCATCGCCGCCGATCAAGCCGTCTCCGCCAAGCGGCTGGCAACCATCAGCCAGATCGCCGCCCGCGCAGGGCTCAGCCGGCAGGTGCTCTGGGTCTCTGATCCCGGGCCGACCCCCCGAATGCAGACCGGCGTCGCCTTCGGCGTTCAAGCCGACGAAGGGGTGAGCGTGGGGGCGCTGGTGAAGGTGATCGGGGCGACGCCGGGCTGCGCCGCTCTGGGGGACGAGCAGGGGGTTCCGGTCCCCAGGGGGGCTCCCGCACAAGAAGAATCAGACGCCCTGAGTCACTCCCTGAACCACAATATCCCCGTTCTGCCCCTTGTTGTCATGGCCGCTTTTCAAGAGATCCCGGTGACTGGCGTGTCGTGTCAAATCTCTGAAGCCAAGAATAAACCAGAAGAACCAGGAGACGTTGAGTTCCAGGACTTGTGACAAGTCAAGAGAGGGGGGTGACGACGGGCGCTACATGAATACAATGCTGCCCAACCCGTATCAGATTTCCCCTACACAGGTGTCTAACTGCTGGAAGAGGAGGACATCATGGCTCTGGCCCTGCGTAGACGACCCAAAAAACAGCTCCCCGAGAAGAACCGCCCCACCTGGCTATTCCGGATGCGGAAATTCTTCTACCACGGGGGGAAGGTGCTGTTTTTCAAGTATCCAGGCTTCACCCTGCAAGATCTCGCTGCGGTCCAAGACAGCGTGGACGGCCCCTCGTTCACCCTCGCCGCCCAACGGATGTGGGACCACCCCGTCGGACGACGCCTTATGATCGAACAGCCGGAGATCACCCTCGACTCCGTCGACTGGCGCGCCCTCAGCATGCTCCCCATCGACTCCCTCGGATACAACTTCTGGCATCACATGTACACCAACGGCATCCTACAGGATGTCGACTTCTCCAATCCCGTCGTCAAGTGGGATGAGGACACCGAGTACGCCAAGAAGCGGTACCGTGAGACCCATGACATCCGACATGTCGTCCTCGGGCTCTCCATCACCGGACCTGAAGAAGCCATCCTGCAGTCCTTCCAGTGCTCGCAGCTCTACCAACACCTGTCGCTCGGGATCATGACCCTCGGCGCCCTGAAGTTCGCCCTCTCAGAAGGCAGCATCCTTCGAATGCTCCGAGACGAACCCCGCGCATGGCGCGTCGGCAAAGAAGCCCGCTTCCTCAGCAACGTCTACTATGAACACCTCTGGGAAAGACCCGTCGCCGAAGTCCGCGAGATGCTCAACATCACCCCCATCGGCGATCGGTATCCTGTCAAAGAACGCCACCCAGACGCCCCCTGGGAGCGCCCCAGCGAGTAGCGTGCTCCCCGCCTCGAATCAACGCCGTCCGTTCTCGGATGGCGTCTCTCTTTGTTGACCCAGAAGAAATTGAAGCAGAATTGGTTGACGGATTATGCAGAGAGGCATAATACAAAAGTGTAACCAAGGAACGTCGAGCCCATGTTCATCTTCGCCTGCCAGCATCAACAATCTAACGCGAACATCGTCGTGATGGCGATCGTGCGCGTTGCGATGCCAGCGCCGATGATGCCGATGATGCCCCCCATGGGGCAGCCGCAGCCTATGTGGGCTGGAGGTTCTACCTGACGAATTCATAAGATTCGCAGTTCAGGATGAACCCCCGGCCTCACCCGAGCGCCGGGGGTTCTTCTGTTGGGTCATTGGGACCCCCTGGGAAACGTGTGACCAGTATTCACATACTGGGCATGGGAGGAGTCTGTCCAACGACAACGAGTGGCCATTTCCGAGGTGTAGGGCAGTGGTTGACCCACCTGGTTTGGGACCAGGATTACGCAGGTTCGAATCCTGTCGCCTCGACTGTCTGGTTCCGCTCGTTGTTTCACGGGGTGTAGCGCAGCATGGTTAGCGTGCCTGTTTCGGATACAGGAGGTCGCTGGTTCGAGCCCAGTCATCTCGACTCCATCGCAGAGAAGCTCAGTGGTTGAGCGGCCGGTTCATACCCGGTAGGTCGTGGGTTCAAGTCCC
>JBCBLB010000118.1:0-17587 GCA_038520555.1 Myxococcota bacterium
CGTAGGCGTTGGTCCCCTCATCGATGGTGCCATCGCAGTCATCGTCGAGGCCGTTCTCCACCTCATCGGCGCCGGGGTTGATCTGGGGGTTGGCGTCGTCGCAGTCCCCCTCTTCCTCATCCCAGCCATCATTGTCATCATCGATCTGGGTGAGCGGAATGACGGTGAAGTACGCCGTCGCAGAGCCCACATAGCCCTGGCCATCTTCCACGGTGAACGTCAGCTGATGCACCGCCGGAGAGAGCGCATAGACACAGGACACTTCACCGGTGGGTCCAGGCTGCGGTGTGCAGAAGACCCCATCGGGCTGATCAGACTCAAACACCACCGACAGCGACTCGCTGGGTTCCGTCGCATCCGAGACCACGGCGCGAAACTCAAATTCCTCACCCTCGACACCATTCTGTCCGCCGACCGGCTGGAGAACCTGAATCTCCGGCGCGTCGGGGAGGTCGATGATCACGATCGAGATCGAGTATGTGTTGTCAAGGGCGTCCGAGTCGGTGGCCCGCAACGAGACCGTGTGGGTGAAGCCCGGCGAGAGGTTCGCGGTGGCGAATTCAACGGTGCCGTCGCTGGCGGCGGTCCCGGTCGACAGCAGCTCACCGTCGACGTCGCTGCTCCAGATCAGCTCCAGGGTGTCGGACGGATCCGTGTCGTCATCCACACGAGCCTGGAAATTGACGATCTGGCCCTCATCAAATTCGGTGCCATCCGGCGGCGAGATGATGGTCAAGTCCGGCGGTCGTTCAATAACAGTGATCGATGAATTGGAGCCGCCAGCGCAGGCAGACAGAACCGAAAGCAGAGCAAGAGATGTGGTCCGATGAGCCATGATCGCCATCCGAGTGTGCGTTGACGTGAAACAGCATACCCCGACCCTCAACCCATCGGAACCACCTTGCACTCCCCCTCACCCAACCAACAAACCAAGGAGCAACCAAACAACCAATCTTCCTATGCTTCAACCATCGTGAAGATGTGGAAACGTGTCCCCCCCGCCAACCATCTGCCGCCCCCCAACGCTCGCCAATCGCCAATCTGAAACCATGTGACAATCATCCATTCAACCATTCCCCCCTGATGTCATCCCGCCTTCGGGACGCCCTCTCCTAATGCAAGCCACGTACCACTGTGATTCCAGCCACTTACCGGATCGATGACGAAGGATTCGACGACAGTCGTCGACAGTTGTCGGTGGATGATACAAAAACCCATCCGCTGACAGGAGGACCCGATGGCGCTGATCGCAGCCGTGCAGCTGAGCTGCTCATCTGATCTGGATCGAAACTGGGAGACCGCTGAGGGGCTGATTCGTCGGGCCGCCGGGTATGGCGCCTCGCTCATCGCCACCCCAGAGGCGACCGACTACCTGGGGCCACACAGCCAGAAGATGGCGATCGCAGAGCCGCTGGACGGCCCCCGGGGGCAGCGATACGCCAACCTCGCCCGTGAGCTGGGGGTCACCCTGCTCATCGGAAGCGTCGCTGAACCCCATGATGACCAGCGAACCTACAACACGTCGGTGCTGTTCGGGCCGGACGGCGCGCGCCTGGCCCGGTATCGGAAGATGCATCTGTTCGACGTCGATCTCGCTGCGGTGGGCGGGGTGACCTTCAAGGAGAGCCAGCGAACGGCCGCAGGCGAAGACGTCATCGTCGCGGAGACGCCGATGGGGCGGCTGGGCATGTCCATCTGCTTCGACCTGCGCTTCGGCGCGCTGTATCGGGCGATGGTCGACCAGGGCGCCACGATCCTGGCCGTGCCCTCTGCGTTTACGATGATGACGGGCAAGGATCACTGGCACGCCCTGCTCCGGGCCCGCGCCATCGAGAATCAGTGCTGGGTCATCGCCCCGGGCCAGTGCGGCGAACACGATGACAAGGGCCTGCGCCACTCCTACGGCCACAGCTTGATCGTCGACCCCTGGGGGCGGGTCGTGGCCGAGTGCGGGGACGCCCCCGGCGTCGCCATCGCCGAGATGGATCCGACGCTGCTGCCCCGAATCCGCGAGCGGATGCCCATGGCCGCCAACCGCCGGCTGTGAGCCGCGATACAGTCTCCCATCGCCTCTCTCCTGCTGACGATTTTGTGCCTGCTCGCGCCGTCTCTGGCGGCGCCTCAGGATGATCTCGACGCGGGTGACCGCGCCTGGTGTCGCAACGATCGTCAGGAAGCCGCCATACGGTGGCGAGCCGCGGCGAACGCTCCCAACGCTTCGCCCGATGTGATCGCCATGGCGGAGGTGCGGCTGCTTCAGGTGAGCAGCAACCTCAGCGTCGCCGTCCATGGCCCGCGGGCCGATCGGGCCCTGTCGCAGTGCCCGGGCCAGCGGCCGGAGTGTGCCCTCGCCCGGGCGGACTATGCCTTGATCCTGGCGCGGCTCGGCCTGCCATCGGGGGAGCCGGAGCCAGAGATCTGGATCGCCCTCGCCGCGCGCAGCATGCCGGGGCGGGCTCAGGCGCGCCGGGTGCTCGCCAAACGCGATGAAGCCAACACCCTCTCGGCGCGCACCGACCTGGACGGCATGGGCGAGGGCCTACGAGACGCCGGAGAGTGGCCGACAGGTCCACCCACCCCGGTCATCGGGCTCGGTCTCAGCGGCGCGCCGGGACTCGGCGTCGGTGGCAGCATCCAATACGTCGACTCCGATCTGCTCTGGCGCGGCTGGCGGCTGGACGCCACGCTCGCCGCGACGACCCGCAGGATCGGCGCCGCGGCGATCCACCTGCGCACCGACCGCGCGATGCTCGGAGCGTCTGTCGGGCGACTGGTCCTTGACAACTACCGGCGCGGCGTCACCCAGACAGTCTGGACCGCGGAGGCAGAGATCGCGGCGCGGCGTGGGCCGGTGTGGCTCGGGCCGATGATCCGATGGGATGATGGTCGCCCCGGACATGGACTCACCGGCGGATGGCGCGATCAATGGGCGCCGGTATCTGCGAGCGTTTTGGTAGAAGCCTCGTTCTGGCGCTATCAGCACGTCCGGGCAGACGTGGACGTCGTCCTTGACGTGCCAGTCACCGACCGGGGGCGGCTGGCGGCGCGGGCGCTGGGGGCCGCCTCACCCGGGAGCGAGGCGCCGTGGTGGCGGCGGCCAGTCGTCGGGGGGGGGCGGGTGCTGCGGGGCGCGCCGGCATACCGCTGGCGGGGAGACCTGCTGCTGGCCGGTGTGCTCGAGTGGCGCCAGCAGTTGTGGGGGCCGCTCGGTGGGGTCGTGTTCGCCGAAGGTGCCTGGATCGAAGACGGGCTCCGGCCCGGCGGTGGGCTCGGGCTGCGGCTGCACCTGCCTCCGCAGCCCCTGAACACCGCGAGGCTGGATGTGGGAGCGGGCGCAGAAGGCCTGACGATCACCGTCGGATGGCAGGAGGCGTTCTGAGCTATAACGGCGCCCGGAGAAGCTGATCGATGGTCTGCTGATCGGCGTCGGGGAAGGTGTACTCGCCAAAGTCGCCAGGAGCGACCCATCGATGATCGTGGACCCGCCGGTTCTCCGGGGTGCCGCGAAGCACGACCCGATACGATGCCAGGATCACCACGTAGTCTGCGTATGCGTGCTCAACTTCAACGGTCTGCCCCTGGATGTCGATGGAGACGCCCAGGCGAACCAGCATACACCGGTCGAGGGCTTCATGGTCGGTCTCCCCAGGCGCGACCCGTCCGCCAGGAAACTCCCAGAGCAGCGGGAGCACCGCCTCCGGGCGGCGTTGGGTGATGAGGTACTGGCCGTCCTGCTCGATCTCAGCGACGACGACACGAATACGGGGTTTTTCCATCTGGGGCGCTTAACCCTTCAATTGCTGCACTCGCGACCAAGTTTGCCCAATCGCCCCTCAATCTCGCGACGGGTCGACACCTGCGCGCCCTCTCGCAGGGCCTGACAATATTGGTAGTACGCCGTCTCCGGGTTGCCCATCTTCTCATAGGCATAGCCGAGGCCATAGCGGGCTTCAGCAGAGGTCGGGTTCCGGTCCAGCGCGAGCCCGAACAGATTCTGGGCTTCCGCCAGGTCGCCCCTGGACACCGCGCCCCACCCAGACGAGATCAACGACTTCGTGCTGCGAACCTTTGGCCGGGGCTTTGGCGCAGGCTGCGGAGGCGCCTCCACAGCCGCCAGCGCAGCGTCCGGGGCCGGTTCTTCTGCGGCTGGTTCTTCTGCGGCTGGTTCCGGATCGGCGCCATTCCCCACCACCGGGGCTGCGTCCGCGACGGTCAGCGCATCTTCGGGGGGCGGAGCGGCTGCGGCGACCAGAACCGGCGCGTTGCTCGGCGGCGCGATCTCTTCGGCGGTTGACAGATCGACTGCGGGCGTCGAAGCCTGGGTCAAAGCCGCCGTCTCTGCGGGCTCAGGCTGCGAATCGTTAAACATGAACATCGCGATGGTCACCACGACCGCCGTGACGCCACCGATGAGCCACGGGATCGGATCGCGCCGCGGGGGCGGCGGCTCCCAATCATCGTCGATGGGCAGCTCTTCAAGGTCCGCGTCCATGTCGAAGAAGGCTTCATCGACTGCGGTCAGGTCGACCGAGCTCTTCTCATTGGCCAGCGGAAGGGGCTGCTCGATCGGGGTCAGCTCCGGATCCCGGTCGAGCCACGCCGGCTCGTTCATCGACGGAGACGACCCCGGCCCCCCAGAGGCGGAGATGGGCAGCGGAGAGGGCTCGATCAGATCTGAATCCGCCGGCTCCGCTGGCAGCGGCGTCGGAGTCGGCTCGCGGGACAGGGCGAGTGGCGCCGGGAGGATCGGACGCTCCAGCTCCTGGGTGGTCCAGGTGTCGACCACGTTCTCTGCGCTGGCGGCGATCGGTGGCTGATCGCTGGGCGCTTCGAACCCCACGTCGGTCACACCAGGGACGACCACCTCGCGGCCGTCGGCTTCATCGACGAGCGCAAAGAACGCCGCCAGTTCAGGCTGGGTGTCCGCACGGAGCCACTCCCCATCGCCCATCGAGATCTGGTCTGAGCGTTGGATGCGACGCTCGACGATCCACCGCTGGAGGGTCGCCTGGTCTTTGACGTGATACACCCGGGCGCCATGTCGCAGCAGCAACCCCGGCGTCTGCGGTTCCGCTGCGGTGGCCTGAGATTCAACAAGGGCTGCGACCCGCTCTGGGCTGAGCGTGAAGCGATGCCCACAAGAGGTGCATCGGAACCGAAGGCTCCGGCGGCTCTTGGCCACCGCGGTCAGATCGAAAGCGTACTCGGTCCCGCACGCGTTGCAAACGACGCCCACTGGCGCTACCCCCTCTCGCTGAGCTCTGCGATCCGCTGCTTGATGTCTGCGCTGTCTGGCGGATTGGTCTCAAGGTAGCGCTGATAATGCTCGTTCGCGCCGTTGATGTCACCGACTTGAAAGGCGATGTCACCAAGCCACCGGTCTGCCCGCGTTGAGCCCACACCCCTGGCGCGCAAAAATGTCCCCCGCGCCGCGTCGTAGCGCTCCGTGCGGAACTGCGCTTCGCCCAGCATCTCCAACAACTGCAGGTTGTCCGGATCTTGCTGGAGCGCACGCTCATAGGACTGGGCCGCGGATCGCCAGTCCCCACGCTGAGCAGCCTGGGAGCCGTTGCTGACCAGCGCCGCGCCGCCAGGCCCGGCGACGGAGAACGATCCGTTCAACCCCTCGATCTGGTTGCCCCGGGGCGATGAGATGTTCTTGGGACGGACCGGGAAACGTGCCTTCTCTTCGTCCGGAAGCATCTCGTCCCGGACCGCATCTTCGCCACCGAGCTCCTCAATCACTTCCCGCTGAATTCGCTCGGTGGCCTCCGGATCGTCGACGACGGTATCCGGCGTCGTCACCTCCGCCGTGGCCCCACCAGGAATCAACCCGTTGCTCACCGCATAGTAGACCCCGCCGACCGCAAGGGCCAACAACAACACCCCTCCCAGAATCCGCGAGCCACTCCCGCGCGACCCGGGGGAAGACGGCGGCTTGGGACGCCCAGCATCCCGCGGCCGGCGGCGTTGGTTGGCCCGCGCCTCAAACGGATCGACGAACCGAGGCGCCCCGGTGCTTCGATCGTTGCCATTGGGGGGCAGATCCCGGATCACCGGCGCACCGTCTACGCCAACCTCTGCCACCGCGGCAGAAAATGCAGCAGCAAGCTCTTCTTCTACCGAGTCTTCCTCAGGCACGGCCTCCTCAGGCCCAGCTTTCTCAGACCCGGCCGCCATCGCCGCTGGCATGACGACCGCAGGCGCTGCGATAGATGGCGACGACGTCGCAACCGGCGTCGGTGAAGACATCGACGGTGAAGACATCGTCGGTGAAGACATCGTCGGTGAAGGCATCGTCAACGACCGTGGCGTCGTCAACTGCGCGGGCCCCGACTCCATGATGTGGGTCGGCGCATCTTCTGGGATCTCCGCGCCCGCTTCCTCTTCTTCCTGTTCCCGGAGCAGATCCAGATAAACCCGGCCAAAGTACCGGTCCAGGTCTCGCATCGTGCCGATGGGGTTCCAGTCCTGGCCGTTGTAGCTGATCAGGTCCGAGCGCGTGATCCGTCCCTCGCGAAGGTTCTTACGGATGGTCTTCACATCGTTGAAGTCATACACCAGACCGATCTTGACTTTCACCTTCCATGAGCTGATCCCAACATCGCGGAAGTTTATCGTGTCTGGATCGAGCTGAGACGGATCGGGCGTGGAGGCTGCACGGATCGGCTCAGGAGCAGGGACCACCTTCGGCTCCTTCCGGTACACCACGAAGACATGCCGACAGCTGGGACACGTGACCCGGGCACCGCGGCCTGGAATCCGAGATGAATCCAGCTTATACCGGGTGCCGCAGTGGTCACAGGTGACGACCATCGATTGATCCATCGCATCTCCCACTGTCAGGGTAAGATCCCCTTGGCTTCAGCACACTAACATAGCCCTCTCGCACCCAGCCGACACGGCTCCCCCCACAGCGCCTATCACCGCACCCATCATGTGGAGATACCCTCCGCGATACCATATGCCTACTCGTTGGTCTCATAGCGTTGAAGGGTGTTCCGGATGTGCTCATTCGCTGGATCCAGCTCCGCCGCCTGTCGCTGCAGTTCCCGCGCGCGGTCCTGATCCCCAAGCTCCCACAGCGCGCGGGCAAGCGTATCCAGATACGCTGGCACCGGTGCCTCTGCGTTTGCAACCGCTTCTTCGGCCAGATGAAGCGCCCGATCCGGATCAGGCGTCACGTCCCCGCTCGGCTCCAACAAAAACCAGGCGAGGTTGTTCAACAACTGCGGCTCCTCCGGCTCCAGCTGAAGCGCCTCTTCATATGCAGCCAGCGCTTCCTGGCCACGGCCCAGCCGAGACAGCGTCAGCGCCCGCTGCAGCAACCCCTGCCAACGCCGGCCGTCCAGCCCCACGCTCCGATCCGACCATGTCAACGCCACATCGAGATCATCCAGATCGTTGGCCGCCTGGTAGGAGATGTCCACCAGAAACGCATGCCGAAGTCCCCGGGTCCACGCCGCTTCAGACAAGCGCAGCGCATCCCCAAGCCGCTGCTGCTCCTGACCCAGCGCGAACAGGTCCCGCCACAGCCGAAGATCGTCCGGGTGCTTGCCCACACCGCCCGACAACGTCGTCCACGCCGCCTGTTGATGATCTGAGGCCACATGCGCCTCAGCGAGCATTCGGTACATCGACGGCCGATCCTCTCCGTTGTCAACCGCCGCCTGGAGATGCACCGCCGCCTGCGCCGACTGCTCCTCGGCAAACAACAACGTCCCCAGAACCGCATGCGGGATCGGGCGGTTCGGCTGATCGATCACGATCGCTTCCAGCGCTGCGCGCGCTTCCGGCTCCTGACACAACCCGATCAGGCCAAACCCCACCGCCGGCTCATCTGGGAAGCGCGCCATCCCCTGCACCCCCACCTCGACCGCTTCCGCGATCTCCCCCTGCTCGGCGAGATGGAGCATCAGCAGGTGATAGTGGAGCCCTGAGACGTTCCGGGCGCTCAGCGCTCGACGCATATGCGCCGTGGCTTCCGGCTTATTCCGCCAGGAATCCTCAAGACCAAGCTCGAACCAGAACCACGCGTCGACCCGCTGGCCATCGCGAAGCGCCTTCCGACGGAGACGAAGCGACTTTCGCACCCGCTGGTCCAGCATCAACGCGCGAAGCCTGAGCACCAGCGCCCCCTCCGCATCCGGGGCGTCGATCGGGTACTTCTTCAGCAGGCGGTATGCCTCCTTGTGGGCGCCCGCCTCATTGAGCAACCACGCCGCCGCCAGCAACACCCGCGGATCCCCGCCAGAAGTCTCCAATGCGATGATCGTCGCTTCCTGGGCCGCATCCTCATTCTCTGCGCGGAGGGCGCTGACGATGGCCCACAACCCCGACTCCACCGAACCCGCGAGCGCTCCCTGCTTCCAAACCACCGTCGCCTCGTCCCAGCGGCCTTCATCCACCAGCTGCTCAGCGAGGGGATCGACCTCCCCAATGCCACGACCCACGACACCGCGCGTCTCTTCCAGCAGGTTCGCGCCAAACGCGACATGGACGACACCAACAAGGGGGAGCAGCCAGCTCATGTCAGGACGATCTCCAGGTTGGCATATCGGGCGAGGATGCTCTTGGACCCGAATCGATCAAATTGTATCTGCAATTTAGGGTTGTTGGGCGCGCCATCCCGACGACGAATCGTCCCAATCCCAAACTTGGGATGCAAAACACGCGTTCCAGGCTCAAAATCTTCTGGCCCCTCTGGGCTCATTGTGCGAACCTCTTCCAACGGATCGGACGCTGCAACCAGTGACTGCGCAGCGGATTGCGGCAGAGGCGACGATTGGCGGCGCCCCGCAGGTGCAGATGCCCCCTTGGAGAACAACCCAGGCGCAGCACGCCGACGAAGGGTGCTGGCAGACGGCGGCTTGAACCCCAACCGCTGCATCCGCGCGGACCGGTTGGACGCGCTGCTCGACGATCGGCGCATAAAGCTGCGGCCCGCCTGACTGAAGTCCATCAGCTCCTGTGGCATCTCCTGGAAGAACCGGGACGGCTCCACTTCCTGACGGCTCGCCGAGCCCCCGGTGAACATCAGTCGTTCCCGTGGACGCGTCACAAAAAGCTTCTGCTTCGCACGAGTAAACGCCACATACACAAGGCGACGCTCTTCCTCGATGTCTTCGTTCCGATCCAGCGAGCGGAAGTGGGGGAACCCCCCTTCATACATGCCCACCACAAACACCACCGGAAATTCCAACCCTTTGGCAAGGTGCGCGGTCAGCAGCGTGACCTGCCCCTTGTCCTCTCCGGGAATGTCTTCGGTCGGGGAAGCCAGGCTGATCTGATCGAGGAACCGCTGCAGGCGATCCATCGGGCTCTCATCCGGCGACACCGCCGCCGAAGCAGAGACCGCCGAAGCAGAGACCGACACCACCGCGTCCTCCTGATCTGTATCGTCTGCGTTCTCCAGCGCAGCGATCAGCTCCTGGATGTTCTCCAGCCGCCCCTGCGCCTCACGGGTGTTCTGAGACTCCAGCCGCGCAATGTACCCGCTCCGTTGTGCAATTTTACGGACCAGATCGGCGGGCTCCATATGCAGCGCGTCTTCGGTCAACGCGTCGATAAGTTGACAGAACGCACCCGCGGACGTTCGCGCTTTGCCCCGGCCACGCATCGACCACCCCCGCGCCGACTGCAACAGCGGCACCCCACGGATCTGCGCTTCTTCCACGATGCCCGTCACCGACTTCGCCCCAATGCCCCGCGGCGGCGTGTTGATCACCCGCAAGAAGGCCATGTCATCCGCCGGGTTCAACACCAGCTTCAGGTAGCTGATGATGTCCCGGATCTCGCGGCGCTCATAGAACTTCTGGGCGCCGACCAGGACGTGGTCGATGCGCGCTTGCAGCAGCGACTGCTCGAAGGCGCGCGAGGCGGCGTTGCTCCGGTAGATGATCGCGAAGTCCCCAGGATCACGGCCATCATGGATCATTCGCTGGATCCGCTGGACGACAAGCCCCGCCTCCCGGTCTTCATCCCCGGCGACGATCACGCCGACCTTGGGGCCATCACCCGCTTCCGTCCACATCGTCTTCGCCATCCGGGTCTGGTTGTTCGACACCACCGCCCCCGCCACCGTCAAGATGGTCTGGGTGCTGCGGTAGTTTCGCTCCAGACGGATGGTGCCCGTCTCCGGAAAATCCTTCTCAAAGCTCAAGATATTCGTCACATCTGCGCCACGGAAGGCATAGATGCTCTGATCGTCGTCCCCCACGACCGCGAGGTTGCGATACCTGCCAGCCAGAAGCTTAATCAGTCGGTACTGCGCCTTGTTGGTGTCCTGGTACTCATCCACCATCAGATACCGATACCGATTCTGGTACTTCTCCAGCACCTCAGGATGCTCGCGCCAGAGCTTGACGACCAGGCCGATCAAATCGTTGAAATCGACCGCGTCCGCCTCACGCAGCTGGCGCTCATAGGCTTCGAAGACCTTCTCCTGCAGATCACCCCGCGCCGCAGCGTCCATGTCCGGCCGCGCCATCCGGTTCTTCGCGCCGTCGATATATGCCCGGAACGACCGCGGCGAGTGAACCTTGGGGTCGAGGTTCATCGCCTTGACGATGTCGCGGAGCAGCCGCAGCTGATCGTCGCTGTCGTAGATGGTGAAGCTGGTCTTATAGCCGAGCGGCGCGATGTCCCGACGCAAGAACCGGACACAGGCCGAGTGGAACGTCGACACCAGGATCTTCTTCGCTTCGCTTCCGACCAGCTCAGCGACCCGCTCCTTCATCTCACCAGCGGCCTTGTTGGTGAAGGTCACGGCCAGGATCTGCCAGGGAGGGATGCCCTTATAGAGCATCCAGGCGATTCGATGAGTGAGCACGCGCGTCTTGCCAGAGCCCGCGCCGGCGAGCACGAGCAGCGGGCCGTCGATCTTCTCGACCGCGCGCCGCTGCTCCGGGTTCAACCCCGAGAGAATAGGATGCGTTTCCAAGCTGCTTTTCCCCTGAACTTCCGTTCAGACTAACACAGCCTCAGCCGTCTGCCTTGTCTCCTTGAAGCTTCGCCCGAACCTGCGGCGCCCGATCCGCAAGGTTCGTCTGTCGCGCCCTCCCGAGCGCCAGAGCATCCGCCGGTACATCCGCAGTCACCGTCGATCCCGCCGCAACAATCGCGTTCGGACCCACCGTCACCGGCGCCACCAGCGCCGTATTGCTGCCGATAAACGCTCCAGCGCCGATCTCGGTTCGGTTCTTCTGAAAACCATCGTAGTTACAGGTGATCGTCCCCGCGCCCACGTTCGCGCCCGCGCCCACCGTCGCGTCACCGATATACGACAGGTGGTTGACCTTCGCCCCCCGCTCCAGCGTCGCCTTCTTCACCTCAACGAAGTTGCCGACCCGCGCCCCCTCCATCACCCGAGACTTCGGGCGGAGCCGCGCGAACGGCCCGACATACAGCGCGCCATCGTCGATGACCGCCTCGGTCAACACACACAACGGCTTCACCTCAACGCCCGCACCGATGATCGAGTCCTCAATTACCGTATGGGCACCGATCCGGGCCCCCTCACCGATGAGGGTCCGCCCCCGCAGCACCACACCCGTCGAGATCCAGGCGTCCTGCCCAATCTCAACATCGGCTTCCACCACGGTCGTCTCTGGGTTCTCGAAGGTGACGCCCGTTCGCGCCAGCGCAGCGATCCGGCGCTGTTGTAGGATCCGGCGCGCTGCAGCGAGCTGCCACCGATCGTTGATGCCCTCAACCTCAGCGGGATCGTCGACCACAATCGCCGTCGCCCGGCCCGCCTTCGCCGCCAGCTCCAACGTATCGGTCAGGTAAATCTCGCCCTTGGGCGGATGTGGCTGGAACGTGGGCAGCACCACACGAAGCCAGGCGATGTCCAAGGCATAGATACCGGTGTTGATCTCGGTGAGGGCAAGCTGCTCCGGGGTCGCCTCATCCGCCTCAACGATGCGAAGGGGCGCGCCCTGCGCGTCCCGGACGACCCGGCCGTATCGGCCGGGCTCATCGACATGGACCGTCAGAAGCGTGACGAGGTTGTCGCCGTGCGCATCGAGCAGCCGGGTCAGCGTTTGTGCCGTGAGCAGCGGACCGTCGCCGTTCATCACGACCGCAACCCCCGACGCTGGCAACACCGACAACGCCGACTGGACCGCGTCCCCCGTCCCCCGCGGCGTCTCCTGACGCGCGAAGTGAACGTCGTCCTGCCCGGCTAGCGCCGCACGAACCGCGTCTTCCTGGTGATTGACCACAACGCATGAGGACAGCCCTGCGCCCCGGGCCGCATTCACCGGAAACTGAACCATCGGCTTGCCAAGCAGTGGATGGAGCACCTTACCAAGGCGAGACTTCATCCGTGTACCCCGACCCGCCGCCAGGATCACCGCAACCCCTGATCGCTCCATGAGCACCTTCTGAGCTATTTTTCAAGCTAATCGATGGTGAGCATCCAATTGCTCCCATCGGCTTCCCAGCCTGCAATGCTCAGATAATACTCCCGACCGCTCGTCAGCGCATACGAGAAGAACTCCGGCGTGGCGTTGTCGTTAAAGCTCTGGGTCAGCTCTGTGTTGGTCTCATAGTCAAGCAGATACAGATCGATGTCGTCACCGGTGTCCCAGGTCAACGAGAAGTCACGCGACCCGCCCGTGCTGACCGTGAACCCCACAAAATCCTGCTCGGTATATTCGTCGCTGCTGCCCAGATACCCACACACCGTCACCGGCCCCGTCAGCGCGCCGATATCATAGATCGTTGACATCCCCGCATCGTAGCTTGTCGAGTCAACCACCAACCCTGAACGCACCGGGTTGTGCGAAGTGGTCAGGCTGTCGCTGCGCAGCGCCGTCGTGTCTTCTACGCTCATCGAGACGTCGAACTGCGTCGGCAAGACACACATCCCAAAATCCAACCCCACCGAAGAGGTCCCCCCCGGTGCCCACACGTCCAGATCACCGGGGATGTTCAGCCGGTAAGCGACGCCGTCGATCGTCATCTGGACTACGCCACCGTCCAAATCCCCGTCCAGATCATCTGCGACGAATTCAATCGTCAAGATCCCCGCGTTATCCGAAACAGTCATCGACTCCAAAACGGGCGGATCGTCGACGTCCGGCACTTCCGGATCGGTTTCCTCTTCCTGCTCTTCCTCAGCCGGATCGTCCGGATCGTCCGGATCGTCCTGCGCTTCCCCTTCATCATCAGTGACGACGTTATCGTCGTCATCGTTTTGGACGTCCTCTTCATCCGAGGCGAGATCAGCGGAGCCGGCCAGCTCTTCGGCCACAGGAGATTCGAAGCCGATTGTGCCGCACCCAGCAAGGAAAATGAGGAAGGAGGTCCGAACCATCATGGCTCTCACAGTCGAAAGATACGTTCGATCATATTTATTGCAGCTTTCTTCCATTTTACAAGTCCCTTCATTCAACGATCGTGAAACACAGCCATACAGAACCAGATACTCCCCACCAACAGAACTCAACAGCGGGAGAAGATGTGAAGACCAACCTCAACGACAAAGTGGTCATCGTCACCGGCGCCTCTCGCGGGATCGGCGTCTCCATCGTCGAGCGGCTGGCGAAGCATGGCGCTCATCTGATCCTTGCCGCCAGAAACCTCGAACAGCTCGAATCGCTCGCCAAAAAGATCACCGACGCCGGTGGGAAAGCGGTCGCCGTCCGATGCGACGTCACCGTCCCCGACGATCGCGACGCCCTCATCGCCGCGGCCAGAGAACATGGCCCGATCCGGGTGCTCATTAACAACGCCGGGATCGAGATCCCCGTCGCGGTCAACGATCAGCACCCCGAAGACATCGACCGGCAGATCGCCATCAACCTCATCGCGCCGCTGCGGCTCACCCGAGCCGTGCTGCCCGAAATGATCGAACAGAACAGCGGATGCGTCGTGATGGTCTCATCGATGTCCGGCAAGTCTCCCACGCCATACAACGCCATCTATTCAGCCACCAAGTATGGACTCAACGGGTTCACCATGAGCCTTCGGATCGAACTGGAAGCGACCGACATCAACGTCGGCGTCGTCTGCCCGAGCTTCGTCGCCGACGCCGGGATGTGGGCCGACACCGGCGTCAAAGCGCCTGCCATGCTCCGAGAGGTGCCGCTCAGCCGTGTCGTCGATGGTGTCGAGCAAATCATCGATGGCGCAGCAGAGGTGCTGGTCACCCCCACTCCCGTCCGTCCCCTCCTCGCCCTCGGACAGCTGTTTCCCAGCATTGATGCCTTCGCGCTCCGCACCATGGGCGTCACCGACGTCCTCCACAAACGCGCCCTCGCCACCGCGAAGGAGCGCAGCAAAGGTTGAGAGCATCCTCAACCATCCCGATATGACGGGAATTAAGTCCGATTAAACGGCGAGGTGACGGTCCAACGGCCTACTCCATCTGTGTCACTCCGATGGAGACGCCACGATATGAACGCTCGACCGCTGCTGCTCCCCCTCACCCTGTTGGCGCTCGCCCTGAGCGCCTGCGATGAAGACGCCACAGACACCGGCGCCCCCACTGAGGAGCCCCAGGAAGAAGATGATGACGTCGATGATGACGTCGATGATGATGACGATGAGCCCGAGGCGGTGAGCTACGCGGATGTGGCCCCGATCCTCAGCCAGTACTGTACCGGGTGCCATCAGACTGGCGGGCCGGGCGGGTTCTCTTTGGAGAGCTACGAGGATGCGTCTTCGCGATCGGGGCGGCTGGTGGCCCGCGCGGTGGATGGCACCGGTGGGCCGATGCCACCTTCCGGGCTGGCGCTGACGCCTGAGGAAGAAGACATCCTCATCGCCTGGGACGCCGCCGGCGCACCAGAAACCGCGTCGCGTTGACGATGGATAGAGGAGCCGCATACACTCTTGACCATGCGCAATGAGATGTTCGCTTTCATCGGAATAATTGTAACCTCCAACGCCTGTTCTGCCGATCCGTCGGGATGGGCGGAGCTGGACGGCCTGGGCGTCGTCGGGGTGATCCCCGAAGGGGAGGCGTATGTCTGCGGGATCGGCGACTCCGTCGATCGATCCCGCTGGTTGGCCGGCGATTTGGAGGCAATGGGCGATACAGACGGTGTCTGGAATCTGTCCATCGAATCAGATGGCACGTTCTCCCTCGAAGACATCGATCGGGGGGATTCGTGGACGGGCTCGCTCGAGCCATTCGAAGACGGCGGCCTGTACACCGGATCGCCGGAGAACTGCCGCAGCGGCGCGGTCCTCTACGGTGGCCAGCTCGCCGGGACCTTCTGTGACGGGCTGGGCATCTTCCGACAGGTCGAGCCCGTCGACACCCTCATCGGTGGCCCGGACTTCATCTCGGTGCGACTGATTCAGGACATCACCTACACGTTCGATATGAGCAGACTGCCGTGACCACAACCGAACAGGACGCGCTTCGCCGACTCGAGCAGGGTGTCGGCGTCTGGATCCAGGGCGCCCCGGGCAGCGGGCGCAGCCACACCTTGCGGGCCATCGCGCGCCAGTGGCCTGGCGCGGTGCTGTGGGTGGACGACCCGGGTGCGGACTGGCTGCCCACCCTCCCCAAAACCGTCCTGCTGTGCCTCGACGACGCCTCCGATGGGATGGCGCGCGCCGATTTGCCGGAGAATCACCCGGTCGTCGCCACCGGCGCTCGCCCCGGCGAAGGATGGACGCTCATCGCCCTGGCGCCGCTGTCAGAGGAAGACAGCGTCCAGCTGTTCCTCCAGCACGCTCCCGCCGCGGGAGCGATGTCTGCCCTGCGGGGGCTCGCTCGGCGACTGAGCGGCAACCCCACCGCGATCATCGCCGCCGCCCGCCGGTGGCCCGCGGAACGACTGGAAGCGATCCTGGACAATCCTTCGCCGGGATGGCCGGGGCTCCGGGATGCCTACGACGCCCTTTCCGAATCCGAGCGGGACGCCCTCGCCCTGATCTGCCGCCTGCCCGGCCCCGCCCGACGAGAAGGGCTGATCTGGTGCGGACGCGCTCGGGGCGTCGATGGCCTGGTGACCGCGGGCTGGGTGACGGTGCCTTCTCCGGGACGCTACGCCCTCCCCGCAGCGATCGCAGAGGCGGTGCGTCCGTGGCGGACCGGAGATGTGGCGCCCTACTTCTCCTGGTTCGCCGAAGAAGCCCGCAACCGCGTCCTGAGCTGGGACGAGGCCGGCGGATCGCGAGAGTGGTTCCGCTCCGGCCTCTGGCCCGCGCTCGCCGCGCAGCCGAACCGACGCCCCGAGCCCTGGTTGTTCCGGGGATGGTCGCTGTCTGGTGAGTCTGCGCAACCCCTGCTCGATGCCCTGAAGGAACACGCCGCGACCCTGCCGGCGATGATCAGCGCCCGATGCGCCGCGCGGGCCCACCACACCCTCGGCGAGCGCCCGCAGGCGCGTCAGGTGCTCCAGGACGCCGTCGAAGCCGGGGACACAGAGCGTCCCAGAGACGCCGCCCTCGCGCAGATGGAGCTGGGCGTCGCCCATCATCGGCTGCGCGAGCTGGATGCTGCGATGGAGGCCTATGAATCGGCGATGCCGATGCTGACCGCGCTCGATCTTCGACGGGGGCGGATGCTCTGTCTGGCGAACATCGCTGCAGTGGCCCACGATCGCGGCGAACACGAGCAGGCCCGGGCAGGATATCAGGACGCCGTGGCCGACGCCGCCGCGCTCGGCCAGCTCCGCCCCCGGGGGATCTTCTCCAGCAATCTCGGCGCGCTGTTGGTCGAACTGGGCGAGCTGGACGCCGCCCGGGCGGCCCTCCAGCAGGCCGTCCGAAACCTCTCTGAAGAACCCGACGACCGCTTCCTGGCGATCACCCGGGCCAACCAGGCCGCTGTCGAGCTGATCGAGGGGCACCTGGACGCCGCGGATACCCAATACCAGGAAGCTTTGGCCCTGCTCGGGGACACGGATCCGTCCTCGGCTGCGCTGTGTCATGCCCGAAGGGGCGCGATCGCCGCGCTGCGCGACCGACTCGATGATGCGCGCAGGCACCACGAACGGGCCGATCTGACCGCTCCCCCCGAAGATCCACTCACCATCAAGCTCATCGCCCTCTGGCGCGTGTTCTTGGAGTGGCAGGCCGGTGACCGGGCCAGCGCCCTGGGGCGTCGACGAGACAGCCTGCATGGCGAGCCGTCGTTGGTGTCGATCTCGGATGACGCCCGCCTCGTGCTCCGGCTGCTGGAGCGGCTGGCGGCGCAGCCCGATGAAGTGCTGCTGGTCGGCCCCGAGGGCGCATGGTTCCGGCTGCCCGGCGCGGCGCGGGTCTCGGTGGAACGGTATGCAGCGGTCGCCCGAATCCTGGCGTTCCTCGCACAGGAAGCCGAGCGCCAGCCCGGCACCATCAGCGATGCAGACACCTTGATCACCGCAGGGTGGCCCGGCGAACAGATCGTGCCCGACGCGGCCAAGAACCGACTGGCTGTCTCCCTCGCTCGGCTTCGAAAGCTTGGAATGCGCGAGCTGCTCCAACGCACCCGCGAAGGCTGGCGGCTCGATCCAGACTGGAGCGTCCTGCTGCTGCACGTCGATGAGCCCGCTGAAGGCTGATCCGGGTTGAGCAGGTGGCGTAAGATGGTGCTCCCCGACCCGGAGGACGTTCAATGCACCTCGAGCCCACCCATGAG
>JBCBLB010000481.1:0-7729 GCA_038520555.1 Myxococcota bacterium
CCTTCACAGCACCCATCGGAGAGGGGATGAGCTCGCCCTCGATGGTCTCCAGCTGATGCTGTGCTCCCATCCGTCGGTGTACCCAATGGCTGCCCAGGGTGTACCGCCCGGGAGGAAGCGCCCGGAAGCTCCAGCCCGACTGACCCGGGACCCCCCAGTACAGCGCCGGCTCGTCCGTCAAGAACACCCACCGCTCCGGGCGGGCGACCACCTGCTCGATGCCCGGGGCCGGCAACAGGTGGACCCGCTGGGTGGCAAAGTCGCCCATGAACAAGCCGCCCTCGTCTATCCATCCGAGCTGCTGACCATCGCAGAACAGCGCATCGGGCAACCCCGCTGCGACCAGCCAGTCGTCCGCCGACCCTTCTGGCATCCCCCACCGTAGCGTTTGCCAGCGTTCCGAAACCATCGTCATGAAAAACCTCCGTCAGAGACCGCCACCGCCTGTAGACAGGATGAGCTTAGGATGACATCGTCCTTGCGATGAAATCTATGCCTACCATCCTTCTCGCTCTGGCCCTCTTCGGCTTCCCCGCGCTCGCCCAGGACGTCGAACAGCTCCCTCCACAGGAGCCGGGCATCGCTCCGATCTATGCCGATGACGGCGATCTGGTTCGCGCAGATAAGCCCATCACGTTCGCCGTTATCGGAAACGCACGGCCCGCCTCACGCGCGATCGACATCGCGCAAGGACGGACCGCCCCCAATAAGGGCGTCACTGCCGACCTGTTCGCCGATATCGCGAAGAGCAGACCCGACGCCATCATCCTCATGGGCGACCAGGTCCGCGCCGGCGCGAAGCGGGAATACAAGCGGCTCAGCAAGGCCGCGACGGCCACCAGCCTCTTCGATGAAGCGAAGGCCGTCCCGGTCGCCGGGAACCATGAGTACATCGGCGATGAAAAGCTCGACCTGTGGGATGACGCGTTCCCCGGTGTCGGCGCAGAGATCGGGTTTAGCCGAACCGCGAGCTGGTACGCCTTTCAGATCCGACAGGGGGAACGCGACGCTCGGTTCGTCGTCCTCGACTCCGGAAAGAACCGGCTCGGGAGCCGCTGGCGCGAGCAGATGGAGTGGTTGCCCGACGCCGTTGGTGGACGGTTCGATGACCTCATCATCATCATGCACGATCCGCTCTATGACCTCTCCGGACGAACGCCACAGATGAACCCGCTCGGTGCTCCCGAAGAACTCCTCGAAGAGATCGAAATGGTCGTCGAAATCTCCAAAATCCGCGCCATCATCACCGCCGGCGGGCACACCAACCAGATCATGCGGCCCGATGGACCCCTGGGGACGCTGCACGTCGTCGCGGGGGGAGGGGGCGCCCCTGGACAGGATCTCAGCCGGTGGACAAGCCCGGACAATGCCGGGCGGACAGAACGGCTCAGCCTCGATCCGCTCTTCGACGTCTCCCTGCTCAAGAGCATGGATGGATGGAGTGAAGCAAACCCCATCCCCGAAAACATCCTCGATGAGGCCAGAGCTACTGGAAGCTTCGAGGGCTTTACCGGAGTCATCGACGCGAAAGCTTTTCCAACCTATGGGTGGTTCTCACTGACCGTCGCCGAAGACAGCATCCAAATCGGGCTCAGACATCGTCTCCCAGATGGAACGATTGAAGACCGTTATCGCGTAAAATACACCGAGGACAGCGGCTGGCTCCCCGACCGCTCGTGAACCTGGCCGATTCGATCCTCTTTGTTTTCATCATTCACTTCGTATATTTTACATAATGCATCTATTGTACTATCGGGTTCTTATTTTTCCATTGGGTGAGGGGGTCATGATGGATTGTTGTTTTCTTCGTTGTCGGCGTCGTTGAGTTTTTCATACGCGGCGCGCAGCTTTCTTCTCGCGCGGAAGATCCGGTTCATGACGGTACCGATGGGAATCTCAAGGAGGTCGGCGATCTCTTGATATTTGAGGTGTTCGAAGTGGTACAGGACGAGGACATCGCGATAGAGCGGCGGAATCGTAGCGAGCGCGCGCTGTAGGCGAACCGCTCTTCGTTGTTGCGCAGCGAGTTCGAGCGGTGAAGGTCCGGGGTCGATGACGTCAGGCGGTTCTTCATACGAGCGTCGTTTTCGGCGCCGGAATTCATCGATACACGTGTTTCTTGCGATGGAGATGAGCCATGTGGAGAAGCGCCACCGGTCATCATACCGATGGAGGTTCTTGAGTGCTTTGATCATGGTGTCTTGTGCGACATCATGAGCGTCCTGGTGGTTTCCCATCATGTGACGGGTGAACCGCTGGACGGTGGGCTCATATCGTTCAATGAGCCAGTCGCGAGCGTCTTTGTCGCCGTTCGCGGCGGCTTTGATGAGCTGCTGCTCGTTGAGGGGTTGGAGTCGATCAGACAGGGGGAGCCTCATCTTCGGTTTGCGCATCCGAAGTCTATATCGCCCGGTCAGATTTCTCATCCGGTGCAGCAGATTTTCGCCGATGAAGAGGGAAGGCTGTGTGGATGTTTCGAGATTGAGGTAGAGGGGGCGTATTGTGGTAGTGGCGAACCCGGCGGACGCCATTGAGATCAACCATAAGACCACTTACAGGGCCTTTCGGTGCGCTGGCATCGAGCTGTTGAGGGTGCTACCCTGGTATTGGCCCGAGCGCTGAGACGGATGGATAAGAACCGCAAGTTGCGGCGATACAGCCGCAAGGACTACAGCCAACTCGTCGACTTCCCGGTCGAGATCGTCGGACGCGATGGGGTGGTGCGGCGATACTCATTTGAGGAGTCGGTGCGCCTGTACCAGCGTCGGATCGCCAGCGCAGACAACCGGTATGACGATGGTGACATCGCCGCGGCGGAACAGCTCCACTGCAAACGCCGCATCGAGCAGCTGCGCCGCAGCTACTTCGCCCGCTATGGGTGGTCCGCGATCCAGGCAGCTGAGGAGGGGATCGGTGAGTTCGCCGGTGAAGTGGCTGCCTTCTTGCGGCGCTATCTCGACGGCTCTGAGATGGAGCCTGAAAACCTGGCCCTCACGGCGATTGATGAGAACGAGGACCGCCAGCTCTATTTCGCAAGCCCTCGGGAGCCGGGCAGCGACAAGCGGTTTCTGCTGTATGTCTACCGATTCACCGTCGACAACGATGCTGCTCGTGCGCGCGAAGAGTTTTTCTCGTTCTTGAAGGCGCTGCAGACCGTTCGGGGAACCAACAGCTCCGTCGAAGGGCTGGTCGCGTTTCACCACAGCGCCGATTGTGGGCTGATCTTGACCAGCCCCGGCGGGGACGGGGTGCAGCTTCAGCCGACCGAACCGCTACACGCCCACAGCGCCGCGCCGCTCGCCGCCCCCGATCCGTTGCGAGAGGGGATAGCGCTGCTCCGACAGGGGGAACGGCGCGCCGCGCTTCGACGGTTTGTTCGGGCCTATGAGTCCAATCATTATCGGAAAGCGGCCTACATCAGCGCGTTCGCCGTCGCAGACCATCTCGGCGCTCACCCCGAGGCGGAGACCGCTGCGTTGATGGGCTCCCGGTACTTCGCCGATGATGATGAGCTTCTGTTTCTCCTCGCGATCAGTCATGTCCGGCGAGGGGACGGACAGGCCGCCAAAAAGTCCCTTGAGCAGATCAGCGCGAATGGACCGAACCGATTCGACCGAAAGCTCATCGCTGCACTGGTCGAGCTGATGGACAACAATGTTCGGGGCGGACGACGCCTGCTGCTCGCTGCGGTTGAGGACTGTTCCGACCCCGACCCCAGGCTGTTGGCCACCCAGCGACTGATTCGAGCCCAGCTGATGGCACGCAACGCCCTACAGGTGGGGGTTGGTCTGTTGGCCGTTGTGAGTATCATTGCCGCGGTGATGTCCAACCCGTGGTTTCTGATCGTGACGGGGCTGAGCATCATGGTTGTCCCCGCCGTTCAGACCGCATGGAAGCGACAGCTCATGCGCTCCCTCTCTACCACAGGACACAACGCAGTATCCCTCGTTGACCCAGCAGTTTTACGAGACGCGCTGCGGAACTGAGCGGCAGGTGTTCAATAAATTATCCATGAATTCTTCCAATCTTGAACCCATAATTTTACATAATGCATATCTCATTTATTCAAGTCATCACCACTGTGTGATAGGGAAGGGCGATCGTGCTCTGGCTTATTGCGCGGCTACCGCGTTGAGGATCTCGGCGACCTGTTCAACCGGGATAACAAACAGCGGGCTGTCCCCATTTCGGGCCATCCGACCGGAACGATCATTTGTCCTGTTGTAGAGGGTGAGGGGTTCTTCATTGATGGTGATCGATCCCCACTCAGGCCCTGGCTCGATATCTGGAACGTCTTTGCGATCGACTTGAGCGGATACCAGAACCTGGATGAGGTTCTCCGCGTTTTTGTCTGACCACCCCTCTTCGGTTCGGGTAGCGTGCCACTTTTTTCCGTCCATGTTCACAGAGATGGACGTGATGCGAGACGGGTCGTCTTCGATCAACCTGTTTGACAGCCAGTCGGCCTGTACTCGTGTGACGGCCAGCCAGACTTCTTCAGAGATTTTGACGGTCTTGTCCTGTGCTGGTGCATCTGCGATTCGGTCTGCGCTGATGTCCATGGTTTTCCCATCGACCGAGATGGAAATCGCGGCCATGATTTCGTGTTCATCGAGAAACTGTTCTGCGCGAGCGGTCCGGAGCGTTCGAATCAACGAGCGAACCGCTGTCCCGTTTGCGAGAGATCCGTCTTCGAAGCGCCAGGTGTTGTTTTTCGTCCTGAAGATCGAAAACGGAGCGACCTGATCGTGGGGTTGCATTTCAATGTGTTTGACCTGTGCGAGGTCTTGCGGGAGAAAGAGGTCCCGACTTCGCAGGGCGTCCAGGGTGGGCGCTGAGAGTGCGGTGGGGAGGACACGTCTGGATGGTCGAACGGCGCCGAGACACTCCAGGAAGGTCCTCTGGTTGATGGGAGAGATCCTTCCGAGGTTGATCTCATGGCTTTCTCCAGTGTTGGTCTTGACGTTGACCTTGACCATCGGCGGGTTCAAGCCGAACTCCTGACGCCGCTCATCATCCACGTTGAGATCATCGCCGCATTGCAGCTCAGCGATCGCGTTTAGCAGCTCATTGACGGCGTCGTCGTCTGCGTTGAGCGGTCCTGGGGCGGTGATTCGCCAGCTCGGGCCGTTTGGGTCGGCAGCGCGCTCGAGGGTGATGTGGTTGAGCGAGACCGCGACGATGTCATTTTCCTGAAGGTCAGGCAGGAAATCCGTGAAGTCGCCGCTCCCTGTTCCGTCGTCGGAGTCTGGTTCAGGGATCAGGACGATAACGGCGACGAGCAGAAGAAGCATGCCCGCCATGATGGTGAGCAATCGGCTCTGACGCTCCTCCATTGCACTACGCTCCCGGGTGAACAGGTCAGCTGGTAGGTAGGCGTGTTCAGCGTTGGGGTCAAGAGCGGTTGACTTGTCGGCGTGTGCGATTACCGTAGCTTTCCGCGAACCCCGAAGGAATATCTGATGAGCACTCCCTCTGAGAACCCGACCGAGCCCGAACAGACCTCTCCTGACGCAGAAGCCGTAGAAACCCCAGCGTCTGAAGCGGCCGCTGCGACTCCAGAGCCCAATGCGACTCCAGAGCCCCACGCGCCTGAGGCGGAAGCGGCTGAACCATCGGAAGATGCAGACATCATCGACGCCGAGATCGTCGAAGAGGATGGAGCGTCTGGAGACGACGCGGAAGAGCCCGCCGCAGAAGTCATCGAGCTGGATCCGCTGATGCTTCAGGCGGAGCTTGCGATGCTTCGTGGTCAGAACGCGTCGTTGAAGAAGGACAACGAAGAGCTGACCGGCCGGCTCCGGAGTGTGAGCAAGGCGTACAAGCAGCAACAAGACGACGTGGCTGCGACCCGGAAGCGTCTGGAGCGTCAGGCCAACGAGCGGGAGGCGCGCCGCCGTGGTGAAGTGGTCAAGGAGCTCTTCGAGCCCCTGCAGAACCTGCGCCGGAGCAAGGAGCTGATGGAGAAGGCGGAGATCGGTGAGAGCCATGTCCAGGGCATCGACATGGTCATCCACCAGATCATGGGCGCGTTCGAACGGCTGGGCATGGAGGAGGTGCCAGGGAAGGGCGCGAAGTTCGACCCGAACCTGCATGAGGCGCTGACGATGATGCCGGTCCAGGATCCGGCCTTGGATGAGGTCGTGGTTGAAGTGTTTGAGGCGGGCTATCGAATCGGCAGCCGGCTCATCCGCCCCGCGCGGGTCATCGTGGGGTCGTACACCGCTCCAGAGGAGCCGGCGGGTGAGGCCTAGGGATCCGGCGCTCCATATCGCGCTGGTCAACCCGGAGATCGGTCCCAACACCGGCAATATCGGTCGCCTGGCGTTGGGCATCGGCGCACGGCTGCACCTCGTCCATCCCCTGGGCTTCCAGATCACCGACAAGCAGGTTCGCCGCGCTGGCCTGGACTACTGGAAGCATGTGGATCTGGTGGAGCACGATGATGTGGAGTCGTTCTGGTCGTGGCTGACCGGGGCTCCATCCCGACGGTTCTTCTTGCTGTCTACCCGGGGCCAGACCAGCTACACCGCGCCGACCTACCGGCGCGGGGATGTGCTGGTGTTCGGCAAGGAGAGCAAAGGCCTGCCGCGGGACCTCATCGCACAGCACGGGGCGCTTCGGATCCCGATCCGCGGCGATGTTCGGAGCCTGAACCTCTCCAACGCCGTCGCGGTCGTCGCCATGCAGGCGCTCCAGGACGTCTCTCCGGAGCTGTTCCAGTGAACGAAGCGCCGGCGGTTGTCCTCCTCGCGGGGGGACGTGGAGCGCGGTTCTGGCCCCGGTCACGGCGAAGCCACCCCAAGCAGTGCCTCTCCCTCCAGGGCAGCGGCAGCCTCATCCAGCAGGCCTTTCGACGCGCAGAGATGCTGACCGCTCCAGAGCGCATCCTGGTCATCACCGGCCCCGATATGCGATCGGCCATCGCCGCGCAGCTGCCTTCGCTTCCAGCCGAGAACCTGATCGTCGAGCCGCAGCCGCGGAACACCGCCCCAGCCATGGGCCTCGCCGCTGCCCTGGTCGTCCGCCGATTCGGAACGGCGTGTGTGCTCTGTGCCCTGCCCGCCGATCATCTGGTCGACCACCCACAACGATTGACCGCGTCTCTGCGGCGGGCGGTCCATCTCGCCGCAGACCATCCCCGTGCGATCGTAACGGTGGGCATCCAGCCATCACGGCCCGAGACCGGCTACGGCTACATCGAGCTTGGGCAGGCCCTTGATGAAGACCATGACGCCTTCGCGGTCCAACAGTTTAAAGAGAAGCCCGACCGCCAGACCGCGCAAGGGTATATCGACGCCGGGCGATTCTTATGGAACGCCGGGATGTTTATCGCACATGCTGGCGGGTTGCTGCAGAACTTTGCCGCGCACCTGCCCCGCACCGCCACCGCGCTCCACGCGATCGTCGCCGACCCCAGGCAGCTCGATGGGGTGTGGGGGCAGACCGACGCCACAAGCTTCGACTATGGCATCCTGGAGCGGGCACAGACGCTTCTGGTGGTCCAGAGCGACCCAGGCTGGTCTGACGTGGGCAGCTGGGACCGCGCTGCAGAGCTGCTGGCCCAGGTGGGAGACAATCGCACCGACGCCAAGACCCTCATCGCCATAAACGCCCGGAACAATGCGGTGAGCGTCAGCGGGACGGGCCGCGCTGTGGCGCTGGTCGGTGTGGAGGACCTCATCGTGGTGGACACCGAAGACGCGCTGCTGATCCTTCGTCGTGGGTC
>JBCBLB010000505.1:0-7318 GCA_038520555.1 Myxococcota bacterium
AACCGACTACGAAAGCGTCGACCCGTCCGGAACCACCTTCCGTATCCAATTCAACATGGCCGCTGGTGCGTTTACCGGCGCCGGTGGAACGCTCCTGATCGACAACATCAAAATCGTCGAGACCGAGTAGGCCGAACCCCATTCGGCGCGCCGACCTGTTCTCGTTGGGGCATGCTGGTCCCCCTTCGAGGCCGTGTTGTTCTGGGAGCTGTTGCCCCGCTATACAGCGGAGGCCTGGGCGCCGATCTGCTCAGAGCCGACCATCCCATCTCGGGCCTTTCTTGCATAGTCGAGCACCACAGCCGCGATGGCGTTCGCTTCCTGCGGTCTCATCGAGGGAAGGACGAATGAGAAGTCACGGTCGCCCACCCGGAACCGTAAGCGCGCGATCAGGCCCGAGACGTGCTGGACATGCGTAAGGGCGGCGAGCGGCAGACGGGTCGTGCGACGCGCAAGGCCGACCGGAAACTCCAACACTGTGTCCGTCAGACGAAGCACACACCGCCGCTGCCGGATCACTTCGCGGCCGATGAAGATGAGGCATGCCGCGCTGAGAAGACCCGCTGCCATGAACAAAAACCCCTGAAGATCCGGGACCGAAGACAGCCACGCCCCGCTCAGCGCCAGGATCAAGGCCAGCAACCCGATAACCACGATGGACAGCCCGCGGTTTACCAACAGAGAAACCCAGTCCTGTTGGAAGGCGAACTCCAGCCGGTTGCGCCCCTCTGAAAAGGTGAAGCGCCACGAATGCCGAAGAAGGGACTTGATACGGGTCATTGCAGTACTCCCGGTTCGGGGGAAGCGCGGCGGGCAGCATGTTCTGGCAGGTGCCCGCGCAGATAGGCGATGAGCGCACGCTGCGCTTCCCGTGACATCTCGTCGGTGATGGTCCCGTGCTCAACGATGCTCATCGACCAGATCGAATCATGAAGCGTCAGACCGATCTCGAACACCTGCTGAAGATGCGGCGTCTCGTCGATCTCAAAGTCGCGAACCAGCCGATCGAGCATGCCCCGCGCAAATCTTCGGTTCAACAGCAATTCTGCGCGGCGCGCCGACCAGCTGCGCGATGGGCCATACATCAGCTTGGGGGCGACGGGTTGGGAATTGTAGTAGGCGCGAGCCCGGTCGGTCCAGTCCAGAAGGAGCGCCGGCCAGCTCGTGAAATGACCCACACCCACATCCTGAACCGAGTCCGCAAACCGATCGGCAATGCGTTCGGTCAGACCCACATGTGCGGCCGTGATCGTCGGAAAGAAGTGGTAGACAGACGCCGGAGACGCTCCCGCTTCTGTTGCGATATCACTGATGCTTAGTTGATCAGGTTCATATCTGAGAAGAAGGCGCTCAAACGCATCCAGCAGGGACGAATACCGCTCAACCCCGTTGGAACGAACCGGCTTTCGTGGCCAGTCACGTGTTGATCGTTGGTTTGCAGTCTTGGCGTCCGTCATTTGTTCAACCCACAGGGCCTTGCTCTTTGTGATCTAAATCTACTCTTTAATAGAAAAAAATCAAGTAAAATTCCTCATGGCGATGATCGCTGTCCTGAGACAAGCCACTGGTTGAATAAATTCAACCAGTGGCGCAGGGCCTGTGACCTTCTGTGACCTGTTGTGCCTTGGGTTCCGTCGAGCGCCGTGTTGAATTCTCTGTGTGGCAATCAACCATAATAAAGAGACAACGATGGTAATATCGTTCCGGTTTATTCCGTTTCTGGTTCTCTTGTCGATGGGGTGTGACGAAGAGCGTGCCCCTGAAGAATCCGCCTCGAACATCGATCCTCCGGCTGAAGAGGCCGGGGAGGGAGCGGAAACGGTGGTGGACACCGGCGACGCTCCGGTGGGCGCCGAGTGCGACGGGCAGGCGCTCTGCGCGCGTTCTATCGATGAATGTGAGGTGAATCTCGACCTGGAGACCTGTCTGAGCTTCTACGATACCGCCACGACGACCTGCGCAGACATCGACGCCTACGTCGAGTGCAATTGCGACTGCATCGAAGAAGACACCTGTGACGGGTACTTCGCCTGCGGTCAGGTCTGCTTCACCCTACGCTGCTGAGGAGGCAGAGATGCTCTGGTTTATCGTGATGCTCGCCTGCAACACTGGCGAAGAGGGTCGGCTTCCCGCTTCCGGAGAGGTCTGGGAGCCCACGACGGTGCCGTTCGATCCCAGCTGTGCGCGCTGCGAGTTCATCGAGGTGAGCGGTGGGCATCTCGGGGACGTGACCTTCGCTTTGGACCCCGCAGTGGATGACCCGATCGCACAGTATGAGCGATGCATTTTCAGCATCACCAGGTGCGCGGAGCCGGATCCCACCCAGCTCGATCGGTGCGTCACAGCCGCAGACTGTCCGCAAGTCTGCAAGGACACGTATCGAGACGTCGGCGGCGGCCCGGAGGCCCTGCTGGAGGTGTTTCTGGACGGCGGCGTGTGTGACGTCAGCGCTGAGGAGGCGTCATGAGCGGTCTGCTGCTTGTGGTTTCGACCGCGCTGGCCTGGGACACCGTGGCAGAGGACGCCGGGCTGACCGGCTGGGAAGCCATGTATGTCCGGTTCGGACTCGTCCGAAACGAACACGAGAGCCTGTTGGATGAGGCGCTCACCCTCATCGATCCGTTGTTCGCCGGCAAGTGGGGCTATGCGTCTGAAGACGATGATCGGTTGACCCTGGTCGATCTGAACGCCAGCTGGTACCGAATGGAACAGCTCGCCGGCGAAACCCTGATCGGTGACGACCCGCAGACCGCGCACTTCGAAGAGCGGCTGCTTCCGCGGCTGACGGTGTTGGCTGGCCTCCCGGACGTCAGCTACTCGCTCACCGACTGGATCAACAAGAACACGATCTGTACGCCGAACGCAGCGATGCCCGGAGTCGGTGTCTGTCACAGCTTTGCCGGCTGGATGGGCGGTCTGAACGCCACCCATTTCGGCGCCCTCGCGGTCAGAATGTACGATCGTCACCATCAGCTCGCGCTGGAGCAGGCCGCCGTCGCGGGCGCGCTGTACACGGCCCATCGCGACGCCGGCACCCTGGATTTGCATCGCGACAAAATCAAAGAGGCAGAACTCCTCGCGCTCATGTATGAAGCGATCGGTCATCACTATCTACAGGATCGGTGGGCGTCGGGGCACATGTGGAACCGCTGGGGTTCCGGTGACATGGACAACCACAGCTCCGTGGAAGAGGCCCTCACCGTTGGATCTATCGCTGGAATTGTGCATGGGACCTTCGCGATCACCGGGGTGCCCGATCCGATGTCGTTCCCGTATACCGGGCCCTCCGATGAGGCGGCCTGGGCCGTGGGGGCGACCCGGTGGCGCTTCCTCGATGGAGAAGCCAACGATGGCGTCTTCCACGATGGTGTCGGCGACGAAGTGCTGGAGACGCTCCGGACCAGCATCTATGACAACCAGATCTTCGCGTTGAACGCACAGCATTCGGCCTTGATGACATGCGCGTCGGGCGGTCTTCGACAGGTCATCTCTCGGTTCGGGTTCCAGGATGGCCAGTATGGGGCCAACAAGATCCGGATGACCATGCCGGCAGGCCTGGAAAACGCGTTCCCGGAATTGACCCGCTTTGACGGCTTCAACCCTGCAAGGGCGCCAGAGTGTACCTCACACTGGGTGAGCAACCGCTCCTACTACATCGGCATCAACACGGCGCTGCCCGGTCCCGGGCTGCTGACCCGCACCAGCGGCCCAGATGATGCGACGCCCCAATACACCCGGCTGGGGCCGACCCTCGCGCAGACACAGCTGCTCGCATACGCTTACTTTGCCATCGATCCGAATGGGACCGAGTCCGCTCAGATTGGTCCGCCGATGCGGCTCAATGGGCGGTGGATCGAACCCAACAACATCTATGATGTTCCGAAGTATCTGGAGACGTCGATCGCCGGGCTCCCGTCTCGTGCAGAAAATGGCGTGGACCTTCACACCATCGATGGACTGTTTCGACACGCCGATCCGGCCCGCACCTGCGCGTCCGGGCTGGAGGGGTTGGGGAGCCTTCGAGCGGCGGCCGTCAATCCCAGCCTGGACGCCTTCACCCGGGACACCGCTGCCGCGGTCTGCGCCCTGGAAGCCGAGAAATACTATGAGATCGCCGGAATCAGCGGCGTCGAGGTCGCCGGGGATTCCTTCGTTGACTTTGAGGGCCAACCCATCGGCGAGGACTATCAGGCATACTGTCTGGTCTCTGCGCCCGACATGCGACAGCAGGGGCGCTACAGCGATGACACCAATCCCTCGACGCTGCACCCCGGATATGTCGGCACCGTCGATCAGCGGGATGCCGCGGATGGGGTCCGGGAGAGCCTGCTGAACTGGTGCCGGCAGGTGCCCGTCCTTGACCCGCTCTCTTCGTCTGAAGAAGCCATCTATCGGGTCGGGCGCCTCGATCATCTCGACGCTGATCGGTATGTCCCGCTGAGCGGCCGCCACCTCGGCTTCAAGACCACCTCCGGGGCCGTCGGGACGGTGGAGATGCAGGACGAGGCCGGCACGTGGGGGCCGATCTTCGTCTTCGACAGCGCCGACGGAGAAGGCGCAGGATGGGGCGACACCTTCACGGTGAACGTCCGGGTGCCGCTCGCCTCACAGGGGTTCCCCAGCCATGCCACGTCTGGGATGCGACCCGATGAGATCAAGGCGGTCGGCGCGCGAGACTATCCGCTCCGGCTCTCCCGGGCGATCGATCCCGAAGCCGCCGCCATCTTTCTGGCAGATGGCGCGTCGACGGCGCGGGATGCCATCCTCAGCATCGAGCCATCCTGGGTCGAACTCGATGCCTTGAGCATCCGGAGCGACACCAGAGCTGAAGCGTTCTGGGTGATCACCCCAGAAGATCTGGAAGACGAGATCACTGTGCTCGCCCTCGGCTTCTTTGAACGCACTCCGGACGGCCGGTACCAGGAAATCGACGTCCCGTTCGTCGTCCGCTATGGCCAGCAACCATCGGTCGACGCTGAAGGGAACATCACATGGGCGCGGATGGAGGACATCCTGGGAGTGGCCATTGACTTCGAAGGCACCGGGACCTCGCCGACAGCGCTGATGGGAGAGGTGTCCCTGTTCTACGCCTATCACTGAGCACAGGGGAAGGGGGCAAACGCCCGCGCGCTCGATGAGTTGACAGCGTCGCTGTAGAGTGGTCTGGTGGGTGTGAACTTGATCCCGTTTGCACTCCAGGGAGGCTCTGTTGCCCGTTTATGCCGCTCTTCCAAACCTTTATCCGCCCCATGTCATGCTCTCCAGGGTGTTGGAGATCGCGAAACAGGAAGGGGATTCCTTCGGCCGGGTGGAGGTGACGCTCTTGCTGCATCATGGCCACAGGCTCCGTGGCGTCTTGATGGAGGTCGTCCCAGACGCAGAGGTCGGCGTCGTGGTGCTGGAGGCATCCGATGGTGCCTCGTTCGTGCCGACCAGTACGATCGTCGCAGCGCGACTGCATCCTGACGAGGCGCAGGACCATCGGCTCCGTACAGGAGAGACGATGGTGGAAGACACCTACGCCGACCATCGGCGTCGATGCTGGTTGATGGGCGATGCGCTGTCTGAAGATGAGGTGGACTTCAGCGTCGCTGAGGTAGAGCTGTCCGTACAACTCGATGAAGCCGGGCTGCCCCATGATGCGCTCGCCTCGCTGATGCTCGATGGCTTCCTCGATCGGGTAGAGCAGACGCTCTCGTCGGTCATTGGGGTGCCTGGGAGCCGGCATGCCCTGATCTTCGGCTGCCCGACCATCTCCATCCGTGTCCTGGACACCGACCGGTGCACCGTCTCAGAGGGGACGCTGCATATCCCCGTTCAGGTTCGTGGGGGTGCGTTGAACCTACTGGAAGACGATGCCCTTGAAACCCAGGTTAAAGACCTGCTTCATGAGCAGATCGATACAATCCCGGAGCACTGGCGAAGCGAAGGATGGTATCTCGTGACCGCTGAAGCCGATGAGCAGAAGTCATGGCTCGAAGGGATTCTCGGCCGAACGGCCTCCTTCTCATTGGATGAGACGGGGCTGGTCGCGATCGATAGCGACGTCGCGATCGAGATCCGCGATATGGTCCGCGACATCTATGCATCCCTCGGTGAGACCCATCGCGACGCTGTGGGCGAAGACATCCGTGAGATCGTCCTCCGCCGACGTCCAGAGCAGGTGTGCACCCTCGAAGACGGCGTGTTGACCTTGCCCGTGGTCATCGATGCGCGATGGAACGTGGGCAGCATCAGCGCATATGAGGTCAGCGATGAGCTGAACCGACTGCTCAAGGGCGCTGGGTGAGCCGACATCAGCCGCGCAGCAGCTCGGTCTCGAAGGCGACAGAGGCCAACAGGATCCTCAAGGTCCGGACCGCGCCCTGGATTGGTTGAGCAGTGTTCGTGTCTCCGCCAACGCCTTCGCCAGCGACGAGTTGCTTTGGACATGGAGGGTCTGCACCTCTCGCTCGATCTCCGCGAATGTGTCTCGGGCGGCTTCGGGGGTGCCGGCCAGGTGCTCAAGCTGGGCGCGCTGGCACAGAAGCTCAACCAACACCATACGGTGATGGGGCTCTCGCAGAAGCCGCTCGCCCCATTGGATGTGCTCATGGGCGGAATGATGCTGACCCTGTTTCGCCAGCAGGAGCCCGAGGTGGCCCAGGACCGCCCCCTCTAAGTGGGGCGCGCCGACCTCTCGAAAGATGATGAGCGCCTGTTGGTAGTGCTGTTCCGCTTCTTTCGTTCGCCCATGTGCAGCGTGATGGGCGCCGAGATGACGCAGCGCGTCGCCTTCTCCACTGCGACTGCCGAGATCCCGGTGAATCGACAGCGCCTGTTGATAGCTCCGCTCCGACGCTTCCGCCTCGCCCCGTTCCGCCTGCACGGTGCCCAGTAAGAGAAGGATGTTTCCCTCTGTCAGTCGATTGCCACTCTCTCGTGAGATGCTCAGCGCTCGCTGGAAGTGTTGTTCGGCCGCTTCGGTGTCACTCTGTTGCTGGTACACCGCGCCCAGGGAGGCGAGCAGTACGCCCTCTCCGCTACGGTTTTCGCCCGATCGGTGGATGGCGAGCGCTTGCCGGAAATGCCGCTCTGCCTCCTCGATTTGCCCCTGCTTCAAATACAGCCTGCCAAGCCCATACAGAACATTCGCCTCGCTGGTGCGGTTCTCTACCTCGCGATGGATGACGAGGGCTCGTTGGTAATGCTGTCTTGATTCTGAGACGTTGCCCTGATGAATGAGCAGGCTGCCCAGGTTGGTCAGCACCATCCCTTCACCACGTCGATCCCCCACCTCACGATGGATGGCAAGCGCCTGTCGATAAAATTGGCCCGC
>JBCBLB010000800.1:0-4065 GCA_038520555.1 Myxococcota bacterium
ACCAGCCACCTTGCTCTGGCTGAATGGGTCCGCCGCACCGATCAGGCTCTCATTACGGAACAAGAGCGCCGCGAAGGATGCGCGGTTTCCGGCGTTGTTGGACCAGCTGAACCACACCTCAAAGCCTGCGCTGGCCTGGGCCCGGTCGAATAGGCTGGTGTGCGTCGTCGGAGTCGGTGGGCTCTGGCTGGCGGTTGTGCTGTTCTTCAGGGTGCCGCCCGCGACCTGGGTGGTGATCGTCAACAGCTGGGTGCTGCCGTCCGCGTTGCTCGGCGTCACCGTGATCTCAAGCGAACCCCCGAGCTGGAAGCCGATCTGCGCGCCCCATGACGGCGCCTGCTGCGGATTGGTCGCGGTGTCGAAGGTGATCGACCCCCCGCCAGGCGGCACGGTCCAGCTCAGATCCTGGCGTTGAACCCACTGATTGTCATAAGGGGTAACGATGGTCGCCTTGGCTTCGAAGCGGATGGTGACGTCATCACCAGGAGAGACCGGCGTGGGCGGTCCAGTGATCACCCCTGACTGAGGATCGATCGTGTACAGCGTCGACGGGGCCCCGTTGATCCACAGCTGGCAGGTTGCCTGCAGGCGTGGAGGCGTTCCCCACATAAACCGGGCGACGTTGGACAGGGTGCCTGTGACCATGAGTTGTCCGCCGGTGACGTCGATCGTGACGACGGGGGCGAACTCGTCCGTGGGGAACTCGTGGCCGTTGGTTCCATTGACGTAGACTGGCGGCGGTATGGTGATACTCATGGGTGCCTCTCAGTAAAGGTGAATCGCGCCGGGCACATGGAGGGGCACGCGGTGTTCAAGCACAGCCTCCAGCCCGTCCCGCATCCATTCTGCCGGATCACGATCGAGCAGGGGCTGATCCAACAGGATTTCGGTAGCCTGCCGCGCCGCGCTGTCGTTGACCGAGTAGCCATGCGCGACCACAGCCCCGGCGCCGGCTCGAAGCAGCGAGTGGGCAAACGACAACTCCGGACCATGCACGGTGGTGAGCACGGCCGTCTCACAGCCGGACAGGTACATGACGGCGCCGCCCATGTCCATGCCGATCAGCTGATCGGGGTACAGCGGCCCATCGGCCATCTCCAAATACCGACCATCGCGACCAGGTTGTGTGTGTACCCCGAGAACAACCAGACCTGCCTCTACGCCTGCCAGCGCTTCCCGCGTGACGTCGTCATCACGCAGATACACACTGGCCTGCGATGGGGACACTTCCGCACGTGCGCCTGGCAGATCGCCGAACGGATCCGCCAGCGACGCAATCCCACCCCTCCGAACCGTTGCGCCGAAATCCAATCGCGGTCCCAGCACCTCTCGAAAGACAGGCAAAGGGTGGTCAGGGTGCGCGGCGTGGTGGGCCACCCATAGAGGTGCCTCGGTCAGTAGACCGTCAGAAGCCACCAGAACACGGCCCTCCAGTGGCTCAGGGAAAATCATCTGTCCCAGCCGCCTCACCGCTTCTACAGACTCGTCTCGCCGCAGTTCGCGGATCGCATCCACAACACACGCGCGCACCTGACTGACCATCTCAGGGGCCCGCATTTCGAGCTCTCGCCCAGGAGACAGCCAGAGCAACGCCCCCGCGCTCTGAGCGATCGCGAGCAGTGGATAGCCCTCGACGTCATCCGCGATCGTCGGGTGCAGATAGGCCAACCGGATCAGGTCGCGCTGTGCGTACAGGTCGGACAGCTGCTCCGTAGCGTCCAACAGTTCGCGCTGCTGCCACCGATCCAGCTGTCGGCGCCCCAGCTGCATCAGCTGCTCCCGCGCCTCAGCGACTGCTCGCACCCCAACCGCCGAATCACCGAAAGTGACCCCAGCCTCGACCCGAGCACGCACCCAGCGGGCGCCACGCTTTATCGGACTGACCCCCCGGTACCTCGTCTTCAGTGTTTCGTACTCATGAATCAATGTGTCTGGTGCACCGTAGCCCCTTCCGTCCATCGAACGCGCCTGTGCAATGAACCGGTCGGTGAACAGCATGCGCTTCTTTCCGTCGCTGATCTGCTCCAGGACACCAGCGTGCTGCTCAATGATCTGCTCAGCTTCCTTTAGGTCTCCGTCGAGCAAAAGCGCTCTGGCGGTATGCGCATAGTAGTGACCCGCACTGGGTGGGTGGTCATCGGGAGAGGTGACGGTCAGCCAACGGAAGGCGCCCCGTGCATCTCCCGCGTCGAGATGAAATGCGGCCATCTCTCGAATGACCCAGCTCGTCCAGCGCTCATCCAGAGGGACAGCGTACAGCAGCCGGACCAGGATCCGGTGTGCGGCCTC
Source organism: Myxococcota bacterium (assembly GCA_038520555.1). GTDB lineage: Bacteria > Myxococcota_A > UBA796 > UBA796 > UBA796 > JBCBLB01. Next base: position 2,290 of record JBCBLB010000800.1, read on the forward strand.
GACGAAGCCCAGCAGGCGCAGCGTGATGAACGCGCCCACGGCGGCGCGCACCATCGCCCCTCGATCCTCCTCGTGGTGGGCCTCTTGCCACACCTGCCGATACAGCGCCGCCGCCTCGCTGATGTGGTGGCTCTTGGCCAACGTGCCAGCCTCCAGCAGCTGCGCCCCAAACGCCTGACCTGGCGGCGGGATCTTGTCGCTCGATCGCTGCAGCATGTCAGGGCTGATTCTCATGGTGCTGGCCTCAGCCAGCTGCCAGTGCTGATCAGACTCGATCTGCTCGATGGTGGCGCCCTCTGCGAGCCGATAGATGAGCAGGTCAAACACCGCCGCCCAAAAGATCAGGTCGGACCTGGGGAGATCTTTGAGGTGCTCTGGGGTCGCGATAGGCGCGACAGCGACGGCGATGGCCCGCTCTGTGGTGGCGGGCAGCTCGACACGGTGCTCTATCAGGGGGTCATCTTCGCCTTGGATGAGCGTGTCCACACAGTAGAGCGTGTCATCGGACAGCACGAAGACGGCGAGGTGCCGCGCATAGGCACAATGCAGCCGCGCCCACAGAGCCCCGCCGTGCTGCTCCAGACGCAGTTCAAGCCGGTGACCTCGCAGAGCGGGACGCGTGAGGGGCTCACTGATCAGCGAGGGTGACCAGCCTGGGTCCCACCGACGCAAGCGGCGGCCCAGCTTATACCGAATGAATTGGCGCACAGCCGCCTGTCGACGCTCCGCCGTCGCCCTGGATACGCCCAGCTCCTGGGCAAGCTGCGCCGTGCTTCCACGCACGATCGCGCGGAACGCCGGAACCGCGTCCTTGAGGTCTGATGACACCTGAATCTCCGCCAAGAGATGCCGCATCATCTCATGAGCGGAAACAATTTCCTCAGGGGTGTCTGGCTGGCTTCGAGACCGGGCGTAGTCACCGCGCCAGTGCGCCCGGCTGGCCCGGCGAGCGGCGTTGTCGACCGAGCGGTGGTAGCGGGTGCGCAGCTTGTCGACGGTCTGATAGCGGGCCCGACGCGACGCCGGGTAGGCGATCAGCTCTCCCGCGGCGGCCTGCGCGACCTCTTGGTGAAGTACCTCGGGCAGGCCACGCCGGCGCATCGTCCGACGCGAGCGCTGCGCGTCGTGGTCGCGGACCTCAACGACGGCCTCATTCCAACGGCCAGCGTCGAGGTGCCGTTGTATCGAGTCAAGGGGGGACATGGGGGATCTGTATCCTGCTGGGGCTGGCAGTATACGTGCCCACCATGGGGGTGGCCACCCATTGATCAGCACCCCCGAACAGATCAACGGCAACGCCTGAATCCAGCAATGTTGCCTTTATTTCCGGATCATAACGGCCGATTACGGCCCTTTCATAGAATCCGGAAATACTGAGTACCTTTTTCCTCTCAGGAAACATCCGACTGAAGAGTAGTCACTCCTCCCCTCCTACAAGGACTCGAAGAACAAGGGCACCATGGGGGTCAGCGCGTGTGCCCGCGTGTGCCTGAACCGTGTGGCCAGCCTCCCCAGAGGTTCCCAAAGATGCCCTGTTTATCTGCTCGGCGACCAGGATCCTACAAGCCAAACACTCTGATAAATGACGTTGCAACATTGCTGTCTGCTTTGGGACCAGAGGGCCGCAGGTTCGAATCCTGTCTCCCCGACTCAACAAAGCCGCCTTCGGGCGGCTTTGTTGTGCTCGGGGAGACAGGATTCGAACCAAGGCGCGAAGCAGCGCCTGAGGAGGCCAGCGGCCGAGTCAGGCGTGAGGACGCCAACAAGGCGTCCGAG
>JBCBLB010000598.1:0-6060 GCA_038520555.1 Myxococcota bacterium
CACGGCATCGGCCAGCCGGGACCATCCGGTTCGGTTGAAGCCATACTGGGCAAGCTGCCCGCGTCCCCGCCGCCCCGCCCCCAACAGCGCCTCACCGCGTTCGGTCAACTGCCACCCGGAGTCGTCGGTGACCAACGCCAACCGTCTCAGGCTCTCCAACAATGCTGCGAGGGCCCGAGGAGACGCCCCCAGGTCATGGACCAGCGTGGTGAAGGAACACGGGACGCGAAGCCGCTCCGCCAACCCCAGATCCAACGCAGCGATGGCCACGGACAAATCGATCATGGCGTTATACCGTTCCTCTACCCAGGCTTCTGGAAAGCGATCGTCCATTGGATGCCCTGAAGGATTCGCAGAGGGGGTATCGCATGGGATGCGCTCCGCCATGCTGAACGTATCGCACAACGCCTGAACTGTTCCATGTCCTCTATCTGGTGCGTCTTCATCTGATGGACGCAGTCTTCAGTATTCGCATATATGAATATTTAAGCTATTAAAAGTATTTTCGAGAAATTATTCGGGTGGGGTTTTATATCGATGGGCCATGGTCTGAGATCGGTATGATGACCTGAAGCCCTATCGGAATAACCTACCTGTGTGGCAGGAGCGCCACATAGAAGGAATATCCTTGATCATCGTATGATCGTGGGTAAGTGGGTGCAAATTTATTCTCAGAGAGGAAATGATGGTCAAACAATCTATCACGTTCATCACTCTGCTCCTGGTGGCCGGATGCGAAGGGGCTCCGATCAAAGCAAAGTCGGATGCGCGGTCGATGACGCTGAAGGAACGAACCGCACGGAGCGTTGAATACGGGGTGACCGTAACGGTAGACGGCGAGGCGTACCAGGTCGACTCGCTGGCGGTGCGGTACCCGACGGAAGTCGAGACGCTCTCTGCAGCCTCGGCCACCATCTCCGGGGTTTCTGCCATGACAGTCACAGACGCCCTGATCACCTACAGCGACGGCACCTCTGCGGCCTGGGACGAGATCGAGGTGGATGGCTTCGGTGAAGCGACGGTCGAAGGCGATGAGATCGTTGGGATGACCGACAGCGGAAGAGACGGCATCGCTCCCGTTCTGTCCGACGACGCCAACAGCTTCAACCTCGCGTTCTCGACGACCGCAGAGGACTTCTCTTCGTCGGTCACCGTGATCCTGGAGGCTTCTGGGGTGGACGCGGACGGTGTGGCCGTCGATCTGGGGAGCGCGACGTTGAGCGGTGATGATGATGGGCTACACCTCAGCGCGTCGTTTGAAGGGGTCGAGGAGTGTGAGGTCGCCCTCACCCTCCGCGGAGAGATCCTGCTCCAGGACACCCTGCCCTGTGATGATATTGGCACGGTCGGTTCCAGTGACAAACTGATCCCCGGGCACTTCCTGACCGACTTCCATGAGACGGATGACGCCTACATCTGGACCTGGGGCTTCAGCGTCGTCGATGTGATCTTCTTCCATTATTGGTAGGGAAAAGCATCTTTATTGGGGACAGGTATGAGATCGGTCTGATCTCCTGGGAGCGGTGAGGTGATACCTTACCGTGTCCACCTCAAGGAGCGTTCCATGCGTCACCTCTTCCCGATCTGTTTCCTGTTGATGAGCTGCGATGTCGCCCGCGAGGCGTCCAAAGACGCCTCGCTGCTTCGCTCACGGGCTGAAGAGAGCGAAGCGGTCATCTCGTTCGACGTTCAGTTCTCCTGCGACGAGGACGTCGATGACGCATGCAGCGCGCTCACGATCGACGCCAGCGGGACCACCTCGACTGAAGGTGAGATCGTCTCCTGGCTGTGGTCGCTTGACCGCGTGACCAGCGATTCGTCCATCATCGACTATACGCCCGACTTCGGGCCAGACGATGACTGTATGGGTCAGGCTATGGGAACATTGACGGTCGAAGACAGCGAAGGAAACACCGCCCGGGTCGGCCTGACCGGCGCAGGCCACCAGGACACCGATCCGGTCGCACCGTTCTGGACGTTCAGCGCCCAGCCCAGCAGCCTCGCTGGGGAGGGCCACTGTAGCATTGACGTCGTCGCCGTTGGCGGGTGCCTCACGGACGACATCGACATCGTTTATGTCGATCAGTTGACCGGGGTCCGCTCTACCGTCTTCACCCACCGCGCAGGCTTCCGCCCTCCTCCCTATCCCGGGGTGGTGTTGGTGAAGTTCGCTCCTCCGGAGCTGATCATCAGCCTCCAACAACCGACCCCGGAGGGGACCTTCTACGTGGAGAAGACCGACGGGGAGATCATCAGTTGCTTCTCCTCGACCTGCAACCCGTTCTCCGATTAAACGGCGAGCGAAGACGGAATTTGTTCACGCGGTATTCAGGATTCAGCTCATTCGCCATGGGTCGCGTTATCTGCCGTTCGGGCTTATGCGGGAGTTGCATCTGGAGGAGGGCGGAAGTCCTCTGGCTTCAGCGCTGCGGCCTTCAACCAGCGGTACAGGGTGCTCCGCCCGACGCCGAGTGCTTCGGCGAGCGCAGGAACGTCTCCGTGATGGTCTGCCAACAGCTTCGTCAGCGCTTCAGGGGCAGGCCGGGTTTGGGTTCGCGGCTGCGCCGGCTCGGCTGTGTGCAGCGCCGGCGCCCACCAGTCCGGGAGGTTGAGGATCTGCGGATCATCGCGTTCAACCATCATTCGGCCGATCAGCCCTTCCAACTCGCGGATATTATCCGGCCATCGATGCCGTAGCAGGGCGACCTGTAGGCGCCGCTCGAAGTTGATGGAAGGCTCGTTCCGGAGCGCGGCGAAATGGCGGGCGAGTGGGAGGATGTCCGCCGGTCGGGCGCGCAGTGGCGGTATCTGGATCGTCCAGTGCCGTAGGCGAGCGAGCAGGTCGGGACGAATTCGGCTCTCGTCTTCCATATCCCGATTCGTCGCTGCGAGGACACGGACGTCCGCCCGGCGGCTCTGATCGCCGCCCAGCGGACGGTACTCCCGCTCCTGGAGCAGGCGGAGCAGGCTCCCCTGGAGCACCGCCGAGGCGTCCCCGATCTCATCCAGCAGGAGCGTGCCGCCCATGGCGGCGGCGATCAGACCGGCGCGCTTGTGGGACGCGCCGGTGAACGCGCCCTGGGCGTGACCGAACAGCTCGCTCTGGATCAGGCTGTCCGTCAACCCCGCGCAGTTCACCGCGATAAACGCCCCGGTACGGCGGCTCTGATGGTGGATTTCCCGGGCGATCAGCTCCTTGCCCACGCCACGCTCGCCGAGGATCAGCACCGGTTCGGGGAGCGGTGCGAGGCGGGCGATCTGCTGCAGGATCGCACCCAACGCGCGGCTCGCACCGATGACCCGGGGATTGTGGGGGAGCGGCACATCGAGCAAAGCCGTGTCGAAGAGCATCATCAACCGGCCCATCTCGATCACATCTCCCCAGACCAGCTCGACTGAGCCGGTGATCTGGACACCGTTAACCCAGGTCCCGTTGTGGCTGCCCAGATCGTCCAGACGGACCCGGTCACCGCGACGGGTCAGCCGAGCGTGGCGCCGCGAGATCCGTCCATCGTCGAGCACACCGGGGCCCAGCGCGCCGCCGCCCCGTCCGAGCTCCAGCGACAGCGAATCCTCCAGGATCCGCTCCATGCCGATGTACCGCGGATCCAGGTGGCCGACGACAGACAACAACGGCTGCGGCGCCTCAGGTAGCGGCGGCGACACGTTGTGGGTGTCCGTCACAGTCGGGTCCATTTCCCCCTCGGTTGAGGGAGAGGATAGCGCATCTCAAGCGCTCCCGATCAGCGCCCTCGACGACCCCGATCCTGATTTCGATTGTTTCGGTTCCGGTCCCTTTCTTCGCTCGTTGAGTCATCGCCCGAGCGGCCGGACTTTTTACAGCAGTGCTCGCGGAGCTCCTCCCAGCCGCGAAGGTAGCCCAGCAATTTAACGGCCTCCCGGCGGTTCTTCTCGATCTGCGCGTTGTTGCTCTGGCTGGCCAGGTCCGCGTATGCGGAGCCGAGGCTGTACATCGCCGAGCCGATCTTCGTCCCGAGCGCGGCGGGCGGACAGACTTTTCCGAGCCTCCCAGACGCTGTATCGAGTAGATCTGCAGCAGCCTCCAGATCGGACGCTGTCTTCGCGTTCAGACCCGCATCCCGCGCCAGGTCGGCGCTGTTGTCAGCGAGGTTCTTGATTCTCAGAGAGAGATTCTTGATCTTGGCGTTGATCGTCGTGATTTGATCTTCAGAGCATGTTCGCTTCCAGCCCTGGTAGTTGTTGGGGCTGTCCTGGGGAATCACCAGATTCCCGGCGTACGCGTTGTTGTTGAGGGTGAACATCAGCATCAGGGACCAGAACATCTCAAGCTCCGTTTTGGGGGAATGCTCTTCCAGAGAGCAAAAGCTGTTCCAGGACCGCTCGATGGGAAAACCGGTCTTCTCGCTGTCCCACCGTAGAGATGAGACCGTCCTGGGACGCTCACTGAGACAGCGCCTGGAAAGCGGGTCGGCTATGGTCTTCCTCAGACAGAGACAGAGAGACAGAGAAGATGGACCGACTGGGACGCTTCGTGTTGACCCGGTTCCTTGGGCGAGGAGGGATGGGGGAGGTCTGGCAGGGCCACCACCTCGTCGACCAGACGCCGGTCGCGATCAAGCTGGTCGATGGCCCGCTGGCGGGCCGCCGTCAGTCCATCTCCGCAGAGATCCGGGCGATTTCTGCGCTCGATCATCCCCACATCATCTGGATTTATGACCAGGGGGTCGTGGACGGGCGGCCGTATTTTGCCATGGAGCTGGCGGAAGGGGGAAACCTCGTCGAGTCGCCGCCGACGGACTGGTTGTCGTTGCGAGATGTCCTGGTTCAGCTTCTCTCTGCGCTTTCCCACGCTCATGCGCGGGGGGTCCTTCATCGGGACATCAAGCCTGAGAATGTCCTCTGTGGCGGCGCTCGGCCAGGCATCAAACTCGCCGACTTCGGCCTCGGCGTCTTCTTCCAGGATGACGACCGCGCCGGACTGGGCTCGGGGGGCACCCCGGCGTACATGGCGCCGGAACAGTTTGAACAGCAGAGGGCGTCGTTTGGTCCCTGGACGGATCTGTATGCGCTCGGGTGCATGACCTACGCCCTGGCTGCAGGCCAGCGCCCATTCCCGGAGCGCGACTTCGCTGGGCTCCGGGCGGCACATCTTCACAGAACGATCCCCCCCCTGCGGCCCCGCTTTCCAGTCCCCCCGACCCTGGAGGCCTGGATCCGGCGTGCCATGATGCGGGCGATCCAGGAGCGGTTTGCCAACGCCGCGGAAGCCGCCGCGGCGCTCCCGGACAACAGCATCCTCAGCGCTTCGATGGTCTCCATCCGGGACATTGCGCTGACGGAACAAGCGACGAACACAGACCCGGGGAGGGCAGACGATCAACCGGTGTCCGCGGATGTCCCTGAAGCGGTGCAGCCGCTGCCCCGCCCGAGACCGCTCGCCGCACCAGAGGACTGGCGCCAGCCCCCGCGAACATCGCTCCGCCTCATGGGCGCCGGCCTGAGCTTGTTCGGGCTCCGCGCGCTGCCGCTGATCGGCCGGGAGAAGGAGCGCGATCTCCTCTGGGCAGCCCTCCGAAAAGGTCTTCAGGGCGACAGCTTTCCCATCGTCTTCATTGAAGGGGCCGCTGGTGTCGGGAAGAGCCGGCTCGCCCGGTGGTTGTGTGACACCGCCGCTGAGCTCGGTCTCAGCCAGCCCATTCGGGCAGAGCATTCGCGTGCAGGTGCTCCCGGGGACGGTCTCCCCGGCGCGCTCTGCCGCGCCATCGGCCTCTCGCGGGACACGCTCACGGTCCCGGAGCTTCAGCGGCGGCTCGAGGGGCTCTGGCCACCCGACTCTCCGGGCTGGAGGGCGCTCTGCGCGCTGCTGCATCGACAGCCCGACCGAAGCTCCCCACGAGAGCAGCAGGTCCTTCAAGCTCAGGTGCTGCGGTTCCTCTCTCCCCGGACCCTGTTGTGGATTGACGATGGGCAGTGGGCCACCGATAGCCTCGGGTTCCTCCGGAGGTTGGCCGAAGATCCAACCGCTCTCAACGGGATGGCGGTGGTCACGCTCCGCAGCGAGACACTCCCCGAAGAGCG
>JBCBLB010000855.1:0-3614 GCA_038520555.1 Myxococcota bacterium
CTGGATGTGATCTTCGAACGCTTCGAGCGGATCGCGCACAACGGCCAGCAGGGATCTGGACTCGGCCTGGCCATCACACGCCAGATCGTCGAAGCGATGGGCGGCACCATCGCGCTGCAGAGCACCATCGGTGAGGGCACACGGGTCGACGTGCGCATCCCTTCGGGCGTACACGCTCCCCCGGACACCACCGCACTGACCGCATACCCAAGCCCGGCCGATGTCGAGTGGCTGCGGGAGAGCGCGTTATTGGGAGATATGCAAGAGGTCGTCCGCCGCGCCCAGACGCTGGCCATGCGTGACCGGCAGCTCACCCCGTTCTCCGATCGCATCTGTGCGTTCGCCGATGAGTTCGAAGACCATAAAATCCTGGCCCTGCTCAGCGAGAGCGAACGATGAACGACGATCCGACCCGAATCCTCATCATCGATGACAACACGGCGAACCTGAAAGTCGCGACGATGCACCTGTCGAACTACACCTACGTGGTCTTGACCGCGCGAGACGGCGAGAGCGGGCTCCGCCGGGCCCGTCACGCGATGCCCGACCTGATCCTGCTGGACATTCAGATGCCAGGCATCGACGGCTACGAGACCTGCCGCCGCTTGAAGGCCGATCCGGTGACCGCAGATATCCCGATCATCTACATGACCGCCCGCGCGCAGGTCGACGACAAGCTGCGGGCCTTTGAGCTTGGCGGCGTCGATTACATCACCAAGCCGTTCGAAGCCTCTGAGCTGATCGCCCGGGTGCAGAATCACCTTCAAATCGTTCATCAGAAACGCCAGATTTCAAAGCATGCAGAAGAGTTACAGGCGCGCGTGGCAGAAGCGACCGAGCAGCTGCGGGGCGAGCTGGCTGAGCGCCGAGCACTCTCCGCGGAACGCGAAGCGCTCGGCGCCCTGGTGCGCCTGCAGAGCGAGCAACTCTATGAACAGACCCGCCGATGGCTGGAGACCCGCGAGGACCGAGACATCGGCCTCGCCCAGCGCCTGCGCGTCGACATCGCCGAACGGATTCGGCTGGCCCTGGAGCAGCTCCATCGCACGCAGCAGGCTCACCCGCTCGACGGCATCGCGCGAACCATCGAGCTGTTGACTCCTGCCCTCTCACAGAGCCAGGACGTCGGCGAGAGCCTCCGCGAGACCAGTGCCCCGATCGCCCCGATCGCCGAGAACCCGTTGATTCGACTCTCCCCTCGGGAATATGAGGTCTTTCAACTCCTCACACAAGGCAAAGCCAACAAAGAGATCGCCTATACGCTCGGCATCTCGACCTCAACCGTGAGCACATATCGCCTTCGAATCCTTGAAAAGCTGGATGAACAAGACATCTCAGGATTAATTCGCATCGCCCTCCAATTCCAGCCGCCCCCTCAGACCGGAGCGAGATGAGCCACGGTCCCCCCGCCGCCTCACCGCTCGTCCGGTTCAGCCCGCGTAAAACCGGACCGACGCAACGGATCACGATGCTCCACGTCTCCTCAACACCTCCGCCTTAGAGCCTCTATCCAGGTTCACATCGTGAGAGGAGCGTCCTGATGATATGCAGGGTTCAGTATTGTACCGTGCTGGTGTTGGGCGCTCTTTTGAGCGGCTGTGGCGGATCTGCAGCGGTGACGCGTTGCGTCTCCCGTTCTCCTTCTTTTGACGGAACCGGCTACGAACTGATTGATGTCTACAGCGGCGAAGCCTGGATCAGCCGCGACTGGACGGAAGCGGAGTATGCCGACTTCTCGCTGCCATGGTCATGGATGACCTGGCTCAAGAATGAGCCCCGGGACCGGCGCTCGGAGGGGGCAGAATTCATCCGATCTCCAGGATGCTCAGAAGACGGACAGCACAGCTATATGGTGGCTTTCGGCAAGGAATTCGTGCATGTCGGCACGCTCAATCGACACATCACCGGCGTAGACGTCAACCCCGAAGAGGCGCAGGCCTACGGCAGCGTGGGCGGCATCACCAAGTACCACCGCCTGACCTTCCAAGCGGGTCAGACCATCCACATTCTCCACAGTCCTTCCGGCGAGCGGTTCGTCAACGTCAACCGGATCGCGGGGCATACGGTGGCGCCGACGCTCCAGGACGGATGGACCATCACCGCGCATCCTGTCCGCAGACCGACCGATGTGACGCTGTTCGGAGACGTCTATGTGCTCAGATTGGACAACGGCAGCTCATACCAGGCACCTTTCGACATCATTCCTGAGTTGTGAGCCGGTCTGGCCGGGTCGGCTTGTTGTGTTGAAGAAACCCGCCGCAACACAATGCAACAGATCGATAACCAACGGCAGACAGTGACTCATGCAGAAACGGGCCAAGTTCAGAAGGAACATGGGAGTTCTCGATGGTACTGGAAGATACACTCGCTGCGTTATCTCTGTACGGCCACGATGCGGTGCTTTGGACGCTCATCGCTGCAAGCGGTGTGACGGTCATGATCGCCCTGGAGCGGGCATACTACCAGATAAGCCAGCAGACCTCGCTCGCACGGTTGATACACCTGGAGCCAGAGGATGTCCCGCTGTCGCCGGCCGAGCTGGTGGATCTGGAGTCTGCAAAGGGCTTCGAAGGGCGGGTGGTCTCCGCCGGCCTGAAGGCGGGGGCGATCGCTGGCTCCAGCGGCGCCGAAGAGGCGATGGCCGCCGCGCTGTCCCGCGAGCAGGGCGGTCTGGATCGTGGCCTGTCGATTATCGGCAGCGTGGGCGCCAACGCGCCGTTCGTGGGGTTGCTTGGGACGGTGTTGGGCATCGTGCGGGCGTTCCAGGATCTGGCGCTGGACACCTCTGAGGGCACAACTGCGGTCATGACGGGCATCTCTGAAGCGCTGGTCGCCACAGCGATCGGTTTGCTGGTCGCGATCCCGGCGGTGGTCCTCTACAACTGGCTGACTGGCCGCAACGAGCGGATCATGCGCCGCCTGGAGCAGCTGTCTCGGGTGGTCCTCCTGCAGCTCGCCGCCGATGAGGCCAGCGCTGTTCAGCAGCGGCGAGGCGCCTGATGGCCGCAAAGCTCGGCGGCGGGACCAAGAAAGCGATGGTCGACATCAACATCACTCCGTTCGTCGACATTGTCCTGGTCGTCCTCATCATCTTCATGGTGACCAGCTCGGTGGTCTCACAGGAGCGGATTCGGGTCGACCTGCCGGACGCAGCCAGCGGCGACAGCGAGACGCCGCCGACCTCGCTGGCCCTGGTGGTGAAAGCAGACGGCACGCTCTATCTGGACGGCGCTGAGATCTCCTCGGACGACATCCGCCGCCGCCTCCGGCAAGCCCGTCAGTCATCTGAGGACATCGTCTGTCTGATCGGCGCGGACGCATCCGCGCGACACGAGCAGGTGGTGGGTCTCATCGATCTGGTTCGGCAGGAAGGCGTGGCCCGCTTCGCGCTGGAGGTCGATCCCATCCCGCTGCCGCAGGCGGCGCGACAGGGGCTGCCGTGAGCCAGCCGATCCCGTCGACCTGGAGCACCTGGGCCACCGCGCTGGCCGGCTCTGGGCTGCTGCACCTCGGCGCGCTGTTGTTTGTGCCTGATGCACCGGCGCCACCGGTCATCCCTGACTGGAAAGACAGCGTGATGATCACCATCCCAGAGCCGCCGCCGCCGCCGCCGC
>JBCBLB010000140.1:0-16251 GCA_038520555.1 Myxococcota bacterium
CCCGCCGACCCGACCGTCGGTCCAGCCGGTGTAGCCCGCCACCATCGAGATGGACCGCTGCGTCTGGTTCGCGGAGGCCTCATCAAACCCCCAGTCATCTTCCAGCGGCTCCGGGGTGAGCGTGCGCTTCAACCCAGCCACCGACTGGCGGGCGCGGTCGATGGATGCGGTGAGCCTGGGGGCGACCTGCTCAGGGGTGAGGGCCCGACAGCTCGCCCGGAAGTGATCCGCCCTCAAATCAACCGGGAACTGTCCTTCATAAATCTGCACATCGACGCCAGCGAAGTCATGGCGTCGCATGTCCACATCCTGCGCCGACAGCTTGAGCTTTCCATTCGGCGAGATCGAGATGTTTGGCCAGGACAGGATCGCGTTCATCGTATCGGAGGCACAGGCCTGCCCCTGGCGCTCGCCATCGATCGTCAATTGAACGGACGGATCGGGAGGATTTCCGAACAAATCCCACTTCCGCCCCTTCGGCGGGGTCTCGGACATCGTGACGTCGCATAAGAGCAGACCATCCGTCAACGCCCCGGGAGAAGAGCCTCCAGCCTCTCGAAATGCCTCATCCTTATTGGCGATCTGTGGCACCTCACACAACCCATCCGGCGCCCATGACGGCCGCCGCCCCTCTGCCGTGACCAGGGCCGTCGTCTGCGATGGCGCGTCAGGTCCGGGCGGTGTCTCTAAGGGCTCTGGCGTGGGGATTTCCACGACGGGGGGCGGGTCGGTGATGCGCCCCGGTGAATGGTCCGGCGAATGGTCTGGCGCAGGAGCAGGCTCATCCTCCCCAAACACCCCCCCACATGCCAGCAGCAGGCCGGCGAAGGTGGCGAGGGTCAGACGACGCTTAGCGGTCATATGTCGTCTTCCGTCGGAGCAGCCGAGCGCTTCCCGGAGTCGCAGCCAGCATCCCCTCCGCACCACGAGACAGCTCTGCAGCGTTGGCTTCATCGGTGTCGATGTGCATCTCCAGCTTGTATTTGGGGGAGACCCGAACCAAGACGTCGCCGAAGGTCAGATCCCGTCCTGCCGATTCTACCGCGACCGAGACCACATCCCGATCCTGTACGCCGAACTGCGCAGCGTCTTCTGGGGTCATATGGATATGACGGCGGGCGCAGATGACACCTTCTTTCACATTCAGCCGGCCATACGGTCCTTCCAGCGTGATCCCCGGCGAGTTGGCCACATCACCGGAATTCCGAATCGGCGCATCGATGCCCAGCGATCATCCGTCCGCGAGATCTCGATCTGGCAGGCGGGGCGCACCGGTCCAAGGACCCGCACCCCCTCGATCGTCCGTCGCGGCCCGATGAGGTTGACTTTCTCGTTGCAGGCGAACTGACCGGGCTGGCTGATCTCACGGTAGACCGTCAGCCGATGGCCTGGGCCGAACAAGGCCTCGACTGCGTTTTGGGTCAGGTGCACATGACGGGCCGAGATGGCGATGGGGATGGTCATCCCCTTCTCCACCTGATCGCGGTCGTTGACCAATCGCATCGTGGCGCGGGCGATGGCGTGCTCCTCATCTGTGGCCACAACCAACAGCGCCGTCCGCGCTCGCGGCGCCGAGATCTCAGCGACTGGCGACTGCTGAGAGACCGTCGCGTCACGGTTGCGATCCTCATCCAGCCGGGCGCCGAGGAATTCCATCCGCTGGGCGACCCGATGGCGGATGAGCGCGCTGTTCTGTCCGATGCCCCCCGTGAAGACGATGGCATCGACACCGCCCATCACCGCCGCATAGGCGCCGATGTACTTGCGGAGGCGGTGCGCGAAGACATGCAGCGCCATCCGACACCGCTCATCCCCCTCTGCAGCCCGCTCCTGGATGTCCCGCATGTCATTGCTCACCCCGGACAACCCGGCGAGGCCCGATCTTCGGTTGAGGAGCTGGTCCAGACCCTCCAGATCCAGCCCCTCCTTACGCGCCAGATCGATCAACAACCCCGGGTCGACGTCGCCGGAGCGGGTGCCCATCACCAGCCCCTCCAACGGCGTCATCCCCATGCTCGTCTCCACCGATCGCCCGTACTCCACCGCCGCGACGCTGCAGCCGTTCCCCAGATGACAGGTGATGATCCGCAGATCGCGAAGATCGCTCTCCAGATGCGCCGCGGCCCGCTGGGCGACCCACTGGTGGCTGGGGCCATGAAATCCGTAGCGGCGCAGCCCATACTTCTCGGTCAGCGCCATCGGCAAGGCGTACATCTGCGCGCGGTGGGGGAGCGTGGCGTGGAAAGCGGTGTCGAAGACGGCCACATGCGGCACCGACGGCAGCGCCGCCCGCGCCGCCCGAACCCCGGCGACGTTCGCCGGCACATGAAGCGGCGCGAGCTCACTCAGCGCCGCGATGCTCGCCTCCGTCTCATCGTCGATCCGGGTCGGGGCGTCGTACTGCTGACCGCCATGGACCACCCGATGGCCGACCGCCGCGATCTCGACCCCTGACGCGGCGAGGAGATCGGACAGCATCCGACCGATCGCCTGGCGGTGATCGGCTTCGCCGAGGGCGACCGGTGGGGCATCGTCCAGTCGAGCGATACAGTCCGCCGTTCCCACCCGCTCGACCCGCAGCGACGCCTCCCGCACCCCGGTCGTCGCGTCCAACACGTCCGCTTTGACGCTTGAGCTGCCACAATTCAGCACCAGAATCTTCATTGATCGATCCTCCGAAGTTGGGGCCGAGGATATCTCTTTCCCGGTTGACATGCATTTGACGAACCAGGCGCAATGGGCCGCTGACTAATGCCACAGACAGCCTGAAAAGAAACGCTCTCTCGCTTCTGTTGGAGAAGAAACGCGATGACCACTCGACAACGCGCCGGCGCGCTGCTGGCGTTGGTATCTCTCGGTGTATGCACCACCGCATGGTACGGCTACACCGTCCTCAACGATAACGCTTTCAACGAAACCGGACACGAGCTCGTTGAGGTCCCGGATCGCTTCGTCGAGCTGATCGCCGAGGCGCCTCCCGAGAAGCCGCTCCGCAACCGCAGCCTCCCCCAATCGGTGCTCCTCGACGAAGGCAAGGAGGGCAACCGAGATGCCCGTATGACGGAGCAACCGGCCGCCCCCATCGCGTCACAGGCCAGACCGCTCGACCGAGAGATCGCCAGCAACGCAGGTGTCATCGGATCGCCCTCAGAGCGCAACGCCGCTGGCCGGTCCACTCTTGACGAAGACCTCAACAGCGGCATCAGCGGACTCATTGGCGCAAAGGGCACCGTGAGCGGTTCCACGAGCGTGGGTTCCAGCGGCCTCGGCGTGCGGGGCGCGGGCCTCGGCGGCGGAGGCATCGCAGACGGCCTCGGCGGGCTCGGCGCGAAAGGTCGCGGCTCCGGTGGATCGGGATACGGAACTGGCAGCGGCAGCTTTGGCAGCGCGGCGTTCAGCGGTGGCAACGCAGCGCCCACCCGGCAGCCTCAGGCGGCCCTCTCCTTTACACCAGCGCCCTCGCTCGCTCCGGAACCAGAAGGCACAGAGGATTATCAGGACTATGGTGTCAATGAAGTCACCCTGACCGAGACCGATCACCTCTCGACGTTTTCGATTGATGTTGACACGGCGAGCTACACCATCACCCGAAGCAAACTCAACAGCAACCAGCTGCCCCCGGAGTCCGCGGTCCGCGTTGAAGAGTTCGTCAACTACTTCGACTACGCTTATGGCGCGCCGAGCTGGGGCGGTGACGCGCCGTTCTCGGTCAATATGGAGGCGGCGCCCTCTCCGTGGACGCCCAATCGACACATCCTCCGCGTCGGGATCCAGGGCAAGGAGCTGCGCGAAGCCGATCGCAAGCCCGCGCGGTTGACTTTCCTCGTCGATGTTTCGGGTTCGATGAGCGCGCGGAACAAGCTGCCCCTCGCGCAACAGGCCATGAAGGAGCTGGTCGAGAACCTCGGCCCCCAGGACTCGGTGGCCATCGCGACCTATGCGGGACGCACGGCCAGAATCCTCGCCCCCACCGCGGCCACGGAGCAGACCGCCATCAACCATGCCATCGACATGCTGCGATCCGGGGGCGGCACCAACATGGACTCCGGTATCCAGCTCGCCTACGATATGGCCAGCGATGCTTTTGTCGACGGCGCGGAGAACCGGGTCATCATCCTCTCGGACGGCGACGCCAACGTGGGGTCGACCTCCCATACCGAGCTGCTCCGAACCATCTCGCAGTATGCGAAGCGTGGCATCACCCTGTCGACGATCGGCTTCGGTCGTGGAAACTACAAAGACACGCTGATGGAACAGCTCGCCAACGATGGAGATGGAAACTACTTTTACATCGACACCTATCAGGAAGCGCAGAAGGTGTTTAATGACGATCTGTCCGGAACCATCCAGACCATCGCCCGGGACGTCAAGATCCAGGTCGACTTCAACCCGGAGACGGTGATGGCATATCGGCTCATCGGCTACGAGAACCGGGACATCGCCGATCGAGACTTCCGAAACGACAAGGTCGACGCCGGCGAGATCGGCAGCGGGCACCAGGTGACCGCCCTGTACGAGCTGGTCCTGCGCGAAGGCGCCGGCCGCCGACAGCCGCTGGCCACGGTCCGGCTGCGGGCGAAGCCTCCCGGCCCCGACGTCGCCGCAGAAGAGTGGAGCACTGCGTTTCCGGCGAAGGATGTCCGGTTGGAGTTCGCGGACACCACCCGCTCATTCCGCCTCGCCGTCGGCGCGGCGACCTTCGCCGAGAAGCTGCGCGGTTCTCCGCACGTCGGCGAGATCACCTACGCTGAGATCCGCGAGATGATCAAAGACACTCGCGAGCCGGGCCTGATGACCCTGATTGGCCGGGCCGCCGATCTGTCTGGTGAGTCCGCCACTGCAGCCCTTCAGTAGGTCTGCGCTCCGTATCTTCGCTCCGTATCGTCGCTCTAGGACGGCGCCCTGGACGGGAGCGCCGATCCACAGTCGCCCCTCCGACGAAGACGCCGTCAGCGGGCCTGGGATCGGCACCCGATCCCGGGTCTTCAGCGCGGTGAGGCCGCTCATCGGCTCCTCGACGATCCAGCCGCCGTCGAAAGATCCGATGAACGCTCCACGCCCATCCAGCCCAGCCACCGACCATCCCACCCGACGCTCTGCGCGATCGCCCACCATGATCGCCTGAGCGTCCATCAGCGCCCCCACCCGAAGTGCCGCTGCGCCGGACTCGACGAACACGGCGCCGGACGAGAGCGCCTGAAAATCCACGCCATACGCGCCCACCAACAGATCATCCAGCCCGTCTCCGTCCAGGTCTCCGGCGCCGCTGAGCGATCCACCAGCGGCGTCCCAGGGGTGCTCCCCTGTCAAGATCCCGTCTGCATCGTCCAGATGGCGGTCACCGGTGATGGGACCGGTGAGCAGGGTTACCGCCCCCCGCCCGTCATCTGCGAAGGGATCCCCGATCGCCAGCTCCTTCAAGCCATCCCCGTTCAGATCGCCCACCTCTGCCATCGCGGCGCCCGCCAGCCGCCCTGAAGACGAGAGCAGATGCCCTTCGGGGAACACGACGAGCTGCTTCGATTCGATGAGGGCGACCACATAGCCGGCCCCGAGTCGGGCGATGTTGAGGCCGGGGTCGGTGGACAGGATCGGATCCGGATCCGGCCACCGCCACAGCGCGGTGGCGTTGGCGATGAGGATGCCTCCATCGTTGAGGAGCGCGACATGGAGTCCGAAGCGCTCTCCGAAGCCATCGAGGCGCTCTGCCTGGCCGTCTGTGTTCAGCAGCCATGCAACCCCTTCACCTGGCGCCCCGATGAGTACCCGATCGTCAACAGCATCCAGGGCGCGGCCCAGCTCGGCATCTGGGGCCGCAGACAGCCGTGCTTGCGTTGAAGCCGGAGTCGCGGCGAGTTTACAGCAGAGGAGGAGCAGGAAGATGGTCTTGCCTGTTAAAACCGAAGGCGATGAAATTCAACTCCATCACCGTTCCGATTGTTCTGGGCGCAGCTTCGGTGGCGTTGAGCATCTCATTGTTGGTCGGCTGGATTCTGGTGCTGATTCAGAACATCGAGCTGGCCTCTGAGGCGGCGCGGGCGAACGCGTGGATGATGGTCGCGGGGATCGCGTCGTTTGTCGTGATTGTCACGGTGCTGGTGCTGTTCAGCGTCTTTCTCGTGCGGGAGATTCTGGAAGGCCGCCGGCAGGTTCGGTTCATCGACTCGGTCACCCATGAGTTGAAGAGCCCGCTCGCCTCTCTGAAGCTTTCGGTGCAGACCCTCAACCGACCTCAGCTCGGCGAGGAACACCGTCACGATCTGCAGCAACGAATGCTCGATGACATCGATCGGCTCAACACCTTCATCGACGACATCCTCTCGGCCAGCCGGGTGGGGTATGGCCCCGCCGCCCCCGATCTGCGGCCGGTCAACCTCTCTGAGCTGATCGACCGGGTCGTCGAGCAGGTCAACCGCCGGTACCGGCTGTCTGACGGCGCCATCGTCGCAGACGTCGACCCTGACTTGAAGATCGAGACGACGCCCACCGCGCTGGAGACGGTGCTCAAGAACCTGCTGGACAACGCGGTGAAGTACTCGACCGACCGGATCGAGGTGGGGGTTCGAGCCACGGTGAAGGGCGATCGGGTCCTTCTGGAGATCAGCGACAAGGGCATCGGCATCCCGCCGACCCACATCGGCCGGATCTTCGAGCGCTTTTATCGGGTGCCCACGGAAGCGGTGCATACCCGGAAGGGCACGGGGCTGGGGCTGTATGTGGTGCAGTCGCTGGTTCGCTCGCTCGGCGGGACGCTTCGTGCGGAGTCGGCTGGCGAAGACCGCGGCACGACCATGCGCTTCGACCTGCCCCGGGGCTACCCGGGTTAGGCTTCGATATGCACGCTGACACAGAGACCGACATCGCTGAATCTGAATCGGATGACACGCCCCGCCTGCTCATCGTCGAAGACGAGCAGCACCTGGCCGCCGGGCTGAAGCTGAACTTCGAGATGGAGCGCTACACCGTCGACATCGCCCAGACCGCGCGTGAAGCGGCGCGGCTGCTGGGGCAGCCGGGGCGCTATGCAGCGGTGATCCTGGACGTCACCCTGCCAGACAGCGACGGGTTCACCCTGTGCCGCAAGATGCGGTCGAGTGGCGACTACACCCCCGTCCTGATGCTGACCGCCCGCACGCTGGCGGAAGATCGGGTCAGCGGCCTGGAGTCGGGCGCCGACGACTACCTGACCAAGCCCTTTGAGCTGGATGAGCTGCTCGCCCGGGTCCGCTCGATGCTCCGGCGCCAGGCCTGGGAGCGTCAGCACACCGACATCGGCGATCAGTACAGCTTCGGCGACGCCGAGATCGACTTCGAGCGCCATGAGGTGCGGGTCCGCAGCGAGCCGGTGACCCTGACCAACCTGGAGCTGGAGCTGCTCCGCTACTTCGCCCAGAACCCCGAGAAAGTCCTCAGCCGGGCCGAGCTGCTTGAGAAGGTCTGGAAGCTGCGCAACTACCCGAACACCCGCACGGTCGACAACTTCGTGATGCGGCTGCGCCGTCACTTTGAGGATGACCCCTCCAAACCCGCGTACTTCCACTCGATCCGGGGCGCGGGCTATAAGTTCGTGCCCGACGGCGAGTAGTGCCCACCTATACCCACACCATCCCCACCGATCCGCCCCGGCAGCGCGTCGACGCTTACGCCCTACGGGTCTTCGCCGCTTTGCCCTCACGCAAACAGGCGCGGAAGATGATCAAAGCCGAGCGCCTGCTCATCAACGACAAGCCCTGCAACAGCGCATGGTTCGTCCGCCCAGGCGACACGATGACCTTGACGCTGTCGGATGCGCCTCGCTTGAAGGTGCTGGAGCTGAAGGTGGCGGTCCGCTACGAAGATCCCTACCTTGCCGTCGTCGATAAGCCTGCGGGTTTGCACGTTCGCGGCAACTTCGTCCGCACCCTGCACCGGGCGCTGCGGCACAACCTGACCCTCTCATCCGCGCCGGACGCCCTGCCGGACCCGGACCCGGTCCATCGCCTCGACTATCGGACCCAGGGCCTGGTCCTCATCGCCCGCACCGCCACGGCCCGGGCCCGGCTCGGCCAGATGTTCGAGCGGCGCCAGATCCACAAGCGGTATCGGGCGCTGGTGCTCGGCCGCCTGGAGGGCTCCGGAGAGGTCGACGCCCCCATCGACGGCCGTCCGGCCCGCTCTCAATGGCGCGCGGTGGCGCACACCCGATCGCTCCGGACCGATTGGCTGACGACGGTGGACCTGTTCCCGGTCACCGGACGCACCCATCAGCTCCGGCGCCATATGACCGGCCTCGGCCACCCCATCCTGGGCGATGATCTGTACCACAACGGACAGATCTACCGTCACAATGGTCTGTTCTTGTGCGCCGTCGCGCAGCGGTTCGACCATCCGATCACCCAGGAAGCTGTCCACGTCGAACGAAGCGAACCCGACAAGTTCTCCTCCCATCGCAAGCGAGAGGACCGCCGGTGGCGCCGCTGGCACCATGGCGAAGCATGAGCGACGTCAACGCCCCAGGGCAGCGAGCAGCTGCACCATCTGCGACGACGACAGGTCCGGATACTCTATCGCCATGTCCTCATCGATGTCGACCCGTCGGTGCTCCAGCAGATACAGATGGCCGAGGATGAGCGCCGAAAAATCCGGCCATGGTGAGAGATACGGTCCCTGCCCCTCCTGGAATTCCATCTGGATGATCTGGCCGATGGTGCCGTGTGATCCAGGATCGAGGTCCACACAGATGAGGTTGCCACAACCATCTTCCGCGAAGGGCACCCAGCCAGGGTGCCAGTACACTTCCTTCATCCGTCCATCTCGCCACCGGCCATCATCCCAGGAGCGGATGTTCTGGAGGGGGTCATCGAAGGCCCCCTCTTCGATCATTTTCTGATTCCGCTGCATCTCTTTGGCCGCCTGCACAGGCGCGATCGAGGTCATGGCACCGTCGAAGGGCAGCGCCCGATCGGCGACGCGCCACCAGCCGGCGAGGTCCGCGGGCAGAGGGCCGGCGATGGCCTCGATCGCAGCGATGGTCTCATCTGAGGCAGGGGCATGGCGGGCATGATCGGCGAGGTGATGGGCGGCGCCGAGGTGCTCGAGCTGGTGAACGAAGGCATCGAAGACCGGCTTCATCATGTCTCCAGTGATGGAATGGGCTCAGGTTCTTTACTTTCTCTGGGTCTGCGCGTCGTGGAGCAGCCATGGGTGACGCTGGAAGGGCAGAGAGGGACTGGTTAGAGCCTGGGCGTGAATGACGACCCAATGGCAACCCCAAACGGCTGGTTGCCGTCACACTCTGTCGCCGCCTTGTTGTTGGCGACCGCGCGGGCCGGGACCCGACCCGCGTCGAACCTGATTGAAGAGCTGCTTACCGAACACATCCGTGTTCCGGGCTTATCCGCCGATGCGCTGATGCACAGCGCCAGCGAAGAGATCGAAGCATCCTGGAAGGACAGCGGGCTGAGGGGGGTGCTGTCCTCGCTCCAGGCGCACTGCGCTCGGCTGTCTGACAGCCTCGATGAAGGCGACCGCCGTCGGATCGTCGGACAGATGCTCCAGGTGGCGTCCGCGGTCAGCGGCGATCGCACCAGAGAAGCGAACATCCGCGCATTCCCCTATGCCGCTGCGCGGGTCTGGAAGCTCGACGACGTCGCACAGACGATCATTCGCTGATCGGTTGAACGCCGCCAGCGTTTGCAAACACTGGCGGCGTTCAACCAGACACACATCTGGTTCGCTCTCATCTCATCTCCATGAGATGAGCGTCTTTCTGTTGATTTTTTCTACAAAACCACTCCTCTGGACCGATCCGAGGGTCGAGGGAGCCCCTGACTTTGGGATGAAACTCGTGTAAATGAAGAAAGATACTTTCGATTCAACAAATGAAGGCTGAGGATCATGATCAGAGTTCGCTACAATCAAACCGCAGTCAGAGCATACAACTCCCTGAACACAACCATGTCGGAGATCTCCAAGAGTTCCCGACAGCTCTCCAGCGGTGAGCGAATCAACCAGGCGGCCGATGATCCCGCCCGGCTCTCCATGGCGACGACCTTCGAGACCCTGTCCACCAGCCTCCAGCGCGCGCTGAAGAACACCAACGACGGTCTGTCGATCGTACAGACCGCAGAGAACGCGACGCGAGAGGTGGTGAACATCATGACCCGCGTCCGAGAGCTGGCGGTGCAGAGTGGCTCCGAGACGATGGCCGACTCCGAACGCGGCTATGTCAACGAAGAGTTTCTGCAACTGCGGGAGGAAATCGAGCGCATCGCTCAAGAGACCAATTTCGACGGCATCCCGCTAACGAATGGAGAAACCGCATCGCTTCTGGCCCAGGTCGACGTTCGCAACACCGCCGAGTCCCGCGTCGAGATCGTCCTGGGCGATCTTCGGGTGAACACATTGGGCGTCGACGCCATCGACCTGAGCAGCGTCGATGGCGCACGGAGCGCGATCGACATCACCGACGGGGTCATCAACCAGCTCAGCCAGTACCGCTCAGACTTTGGCGCCGCGCAGAACCAGCTGGATGAAGCCTTATCGTCGACGGTGACCCGACTGGAGGCGCTCTCCAAGGCCGAGAACCAGATCATGGACCTGGATTATGCCAAGGCGACCACCAACGCGGCCCGTCTACAGATCATCCAGCAAGCCGGCGTCGCCGCGGTCTCCCAGGCCAGAAACATCAGCCAGGGTGCCCTTGAATTGCTGAGCTGAGAATGGCTGAGCGGAGCCGTCGTTCTTTCTCGAATGCACGCCGCAGCCCGTCCCATTGGCCCATCACCAGACGACATGGGTTCATGGTGCGACGACGCACAAAGACGGAGGATGTTCCACACCAGGGGCTTCATGGACCCGGCCGGGTGAATCTGTTTCATTCTTCGTCAGAAGACACGATATCCCTATGACAGAGGAGGGAAGCGGATGAAGATCAAGTCTACCCGAGCCATCTCTCGCATCCATGGGAATCCACGGCGCGCTCCAGAGGAGCGCGTGTCAGAAGCGTTCAGCCATGAGCAGGCTGCCGTCGTTCACATCTCTCCAGAGGCGCGGGAGCGTCTTCACGAGCGAAATGAAGACGCAGCAGAGCAAAAGAAGAAGAGGGACTGACTGCGGCGGGTGCGCTATGTTTGGGGTCATGAAGCACCCCAACGAAGCTCTGTTGGAGCAGTTTTATTCGGCCTTTCAGCAACGCGACGCCTCGGCAATGGCCGCATGTTACCACCCCACCGCCGCCCAGTTCTCTGATCCGGTGTTCACCGACCTGCGAGACTGGCAGATCGGAGCGATGTGGCAGATGTTGTGCGAGCGCGGCACAGATCTGGAGATTTCATTCAGCGATATTGTCGCGGACAGCACACAGGGCAGCGCACGATGGGAGGCGAAGTACACCTTCACCGCCACGGGCCGTACGGTCCACAACATCATCCGCGCGACGTTTACGTTTGAGGACGGCCACATCACGGCTCACCAGGACACGTTCAAGCTGTGGCGTTGGAGCCGGATGGCGTTGGGCGTTCGGGGGCTGCTGATGGGTTGGATGCCACCGGTCCAGGCAACGATCCGCCGTCAGGCGGCGACCTCATTGGAACGATATATCGAGAAGCACAGCCTGGATCCCTCGACCGACTGAGCCGCTGTGTATCGGACTATAGGCTATGATCGGGGATGGATGGGTTAAACTGCGTGGTGATGTTGACCCTGCTGACTCTGCTGGCATGTACGGGACCGACGCCTGATCCTGGCGTCGATCCGAACCCCATCCCCAATCCAGACCAGACCGACGAATCGGACTCGGGTGTGACCGGGGGCGACTCTGGCGTCGCGGACACCTGGGTGGCTCTGAGCGGTCCATGTGAGGCGCCCAACAATCTGTCCCCCCAGCCGCTTCGGAAGCTGGGTGAGGATCAGCACACCCAGACGCAGCCGCGCGAGTGGTTCGTTGAGCTGGTGGACGTTGAGATCAACAGCGACAACACGCTCGCCTGGGGTGCCGGACAGGGCGGCGTGATGGTCTATGACATCACCGACCCGCGGGCGCCGCAGCTTCGAGACCACTTCCCTCCGGAGGGCATCGGCCGATTTTATCGGGTCGAGCTTCTAGAGGATCACGATCTGGTCTATGCGACGCACCGGGACCTGGGGATGGTGATCATCGACGCCAGCGATCCCGACGATCTGACCCAGGTGACGTTCATGGAAGGCGCCGGGATGGAAGGGATGGCCCGGGTCGGCGATCGGCTGTATGTGGCCAACCTGTCGGGGGGCCTGATGACGTTCGACATCTCGACCCCGCGCTCGCCGGAGCTTGTGCATACCGCAGAGTGGGAGGGGAGCGCCTGGGATGTCAAGGTAGATGTCGATGCACAGGTCGCCTACCTGCCGGACAACCGACTGGGTATCATTCCGGTGGACCTGTCGAATCCGGACCAGCCAGTCCCAAAAACGCCTGTGGACATCGGCGGCGCGGCACAGGACATCGCTCTGGGTGAGGGCGTGTTGTACGCCGCAGCAGGGGGGCGGGGCGTCGTGGTCCTCGAGCGCAGCACGCCGCTGGTGCCGACGCAGGTCGGCGTTGTGGACTTCAACAGCTCGGTTCAGTCGGTCGAGCTGGACGGCGACATCCTGTGGGCGACCAACCAGCAGGACGTGATCGCGATCGACGCAAAGGCGCCGCTGGCGCCTGTGCACCTGAGCACGGTCGAGACGCCCGAATTCGCAATGCACGTGGCGGCGAAAGAAGGGATCGCCTGGGTTGGGGACTGGTCGCGGCTGAGCAGCTGGTCGATCGATGACCAGCCGGGCGCAGCCGCACCCGACCTGGACTTGTCGGTGAAGCAGCTGTTCTTGAAGAGTGACGGTGATATGGCCCATATCTCGCTCCGAAACACCGGCGCGGCGCCACTGTCTCTGTTGGGCGCAGAATCCGGAGATGAACGGCTGAGCGTGCACGCGTCGCGTACCATCGTGCCCCCTGGTGAGGAAGCGACGCTGGAGCTCAGGTATACGGGCGGAGACGAAGCATTATTGACTGCGCTGTGTGTGGTCAGTGATGATCCAGACTCGCCCACGACGCTGATGAGTGTGCATACGGGCGGCGGCGGCCAGAACCCAGCGATCGGCGAGCCGGCGCCAGACTTCGCCCTTCGCGGGCTGGACGGAGAGACATACCAGCTGTCCGAACAATTGGGCAGACCGGTGGTGTTGGCCTACTTTGCCACCTGGTGACCGCAGTGCGCCTCCGAGGTCTCGGAGCTTGAGCACAGCATCTGGCAAAAGTATAAGGACGATGGGGTCATGGTTTTTGGGATCGCGACCCGAGAACCGCCCGAGTTTGTTCAGCGATACGCCGATCAGCTTGAATTGAGCTTCCCGATCCTGTTGGACGGGAACGGGGAAGCGCTGCGGGCCTACGACCAGACGATGGCGTTCCCGACGGCGGCGTACCCTCAGGACTGGATCATCGGTCCAGACGGCACCATCGTGTATGCCAACAATCGATTCGAGTTGGCAGAGCTGACCACGGTGCTCGATCGGCTGCTGGAGGAGTAGGCGGGTTTTCATGATGCCGTCACGCGTCTGGCACCACATCGCCTTTGTTCTGAGTATAAACAAAGTGCGCCTTTAACGCCCACTGCAGTTCCGAAACCTTGTCTTTCTTTCTTGCCTGTCTGTAAATTGAGAGACTGGAGTTTCGATGACACACGCTCTGATCCGAGTGGTGGCGTCGGGCGATCGCGTCCGCTCACAGCCATCCACACCCGTTTTCGCTGACCTTCCCCCAAAGCCCTCACCGACAGACGCCATAGACGTCAATATTATCGGTGTTATACGCGACGATCCGTCTGTCCGGCGGTCCTTCACCGAGCCATGGAGAGGCAACGACGATCCCCGCCAGGTGGAAACCCACTGGGGAACGTTCGACATGAAACGGCACCCGAAGGCGGCTGCGCGACCCATCACAGGAGTCACCCAATGAGTGAGACTGCGCCTGAAGATCGCATCCCGTTTATCCTCAAGGTGGTCTACGGCCTTGGGGCGTTCGTCAACAACATCCTCGCTGCTGCGATCGGGGGGATGCTCATCGTGCTCAACCTGGATCTCGGGATGAGCACGACGCTGGTTGGCCTTCTGGGGGCGCTGCCTCGCGTCACCGACGCGATCACCGATCCGCTGATGGGCTACATCTCTGACAACACCCGCTCTCGCTGGGGTCGACGCCGTCCGTATATTTTCGTGGGAGCCATCGCCTCAGGGATCATCTATGCCCTGTTGTGGTTGTTGATTCCCCAGGGGGCTGGGACCGGGGTGTTGTTCGCCTACTTCTTGATAGGCTCCATCCTCTTCTACCTGGCCTACACCACGTTCGCGACGCCCTGGGTCGCGCTTGGCTATGAACTGACGCCGGATTACCATGAGCGCACCCGGCTGATGGGCATCCAGAATTTCATCGGCCAGCTGGCGTATATGGTCTCGCCCTGGTTTCTGGCGATTATGGCCAACCCCCAGTGGTTCGAGTCGCAGATCACCGGTGCGGCCTACCTGGCGACGGCCATCGGCGTCTCTGCCATCGCTTTGGGCGTCATGCCCGCGATCTTCCTCAAAGAACGGTTCACCTTTGCGACGACCACGGACGATTCCAGCAGCGCAAACGCGTCCTCGTCCGCCACAGAGAACAAGACGAGCCTCAGCGAAGAGCTCCGAAAATTCATCGATGGTTTCAAGATCACCCTCACCTCACGTCCGTTCTTGAAGCTTTGCGCGGCGACGTTTCTGGTCTTCAACGGGTTCATCCTGATCTCCTCGTTCCAGACGTATGTGCTCATCTATTATGTGTATGGCGGGGATGAGGCTGCGGGCGCGAACCTCGCGGGCTTATCCGGCACCATCGGGACCATCGCGAACCTCATCGTCATCGCGTTGGTGACCTATCTCAGCAGCCGGATCGGGAAGCGAAGGGCGTTCTTTGTCAGCACCGGCTTATCGATGCTCGGCTACATCTTGAAGTGGTTCTGCTACAGCCCGGAGTACCCGCTGCTGGCCCTGATCCCTGCGCCGCTGATGGCCTTCGGCCTGGGCGGCCTGTTCACCCTGATGCCTTCGATGATCGCAGACGTCGTCGATGTGGATGAACTGGAGACCAACCAGCGCCGCGAAGGGATGTTCGGCTCGATCTTCTGGTGGGTCGTCAAAGTCGGGATGGCCGCCGCCCTCGCCGGGGGCGGGATCCTGCTTGACCTGACGGGCTTCAACGTCTCGCTGGGTGGCAACCAGAGCGAGACCACCATCACCATGATGCGCGCCTGTGACGCGTTCATCCCCGCGATCGCCTCTGGCCTTGCGATCTGGGCGGTCGCATCTTACGGCATCACCGAAGAGACCGCCCTCAACGTGCGCAAGAAGCTGGAAGAGCGGCGCGCGGAAGAGGCCGCGAACGCTTAAACCGAGAGCAACGGATGCGGCAACGCGTCCAGGATCTCGATCCATCGCTCTGGCACCGGCTCCGTCGACAGCGGCGGAGCCGCCTCATTTGCGAGGATTGGCACCGTGGCGGCCACCCCCTGCTGGAGGTTGTTCAGGTCATACCCCCCCTCCAGAACGGCCATCGCAGGAATCCCTTCGAGGATCGCTCCCCACATCGCGGCCATCCCCTCCACGGTCAACAGCATCCCGCCCAACGGATCGCCCCGCAAGGCGTCGTAGCCCGCAGAGATGACGCATACGTCGGGCCGGAACCGGCGTACAGCGGGAAGGACGCGCCGCCGCAGCGTCTCAGCATAGATCGCATCGCCCGCGCCCGCCGGCATCGGCGCGTTCAAGGTCGTTCCATCCCCGATCTCATCGGCCGCGCCGGTGCCCGGATAAAACGGGAAGCGGTGCATCGAGACGAACAGCACCGCTGAACGGGACCAGAAGATGTCCTGCGTCCCGTTCCCATGGTGGACGTCGGGATCAAAGACCAGGACGCGCTTGCCCGCACGTGCCAGGGCATCTGCAGCCAGGGCTGCGTTGTTGAACAAGCAGAAGCCCATCACCTGATCTGGCGTGGCGTGGTGCCCGGGAGGACGACACATCACAAACGATGGGATCCCCTCCAATAACCGTTCAGCCGCCTGCAACGCCGCGCCGGCCGCGAGACGCGCGGCATCGACCGACCCCGGCGAGGTGCGGGTGTCGGGATCAAGCTGAACCGATTGCCCCGCTGCAGCCAGCACCCGATCCACGTGGCGGGTCGTATGGACCGCCTGAAGCTCAGAGACCGTCGCCATC
>JBCBLB010000775.1:0-4326 GCA_038520555.1 Myxococcota bacterium
CCGCCGCCGAAGAGCTGTCCAGCCAGGCGAGCCTCCTCCGCGAGCTGCTCGGCCAGTTCACCCTCAAGGAAAAAGCGCCGATCGCGCTTCCCGCCGAGCTGACGCCGGAGCTGATGATGGCGCTCCAGCAGTACTTGATGGCACAGGGCAAGGGCGCGCTGGTGTAAGGGTCAGGACAGCAACAGGCCCAGCTGGAGGTCGTCCGGGTCCCAGCGGTCTGGCCAGCGGGTCCACCGGTTGACATGGGCGCCCTCGAACTGCGCGCCGGCCAGGGTCGCGGTATCCAATCGGGTACCGCGAAGGTCGGCTCCCCGAAGGTCCGCGCTCGAAAGATCGCAGAGGTGGAGCATCGCATCGCTGAGATCGGCCCGCCGCAAATCGGCATAGGCGAGGTGGACGCCGACGGCCTGATCGATCTTTGTTCCACGTAAATTGGCGCCGGTCAGGTTCAATCCGGACAGCGAAAACCGGGACAGGTCGAGCCCGTGCAGGTCCACGCCTTGCAGCGCGGCGTTCGCTGAGAGGGCCCGCATCGGCCAGGGGGATGTCACCGGCCGGGCCGTGTAGCCATCGCAAACCACGCCGACGCCGGTGGAGCCAGCCAGTTCGATGGAGTCGAACCGACATTGATGGGCCTGGAGGCGGTCGCAGCAGGCCCGGGAGAGGTCCGCGCCGGTGAGATCGACCTCCATCAAGACGGCATCGGAGAGGTTCGCATCGGAGAGGTCCGCGCCGATCAGCTGGACCCGACGGAGCTGCGCGCCCTTCAGGGTGGCGCCGCGGAGGATCCGCCCGGACAGATCGAGGTCGGTGAGCGTCCGCCCGCTCAAGTCGAGCTGCCCAGGGGGAAGGCAGGCGGCCAGCTCGATGGCCTGGAGCACGGCCCCGGCGGCGACCAGCTCGTTGAGGCGCTGTCGGACGTCGCTCATCCTATGATTGCTCCCAGATCCCGTGGGCGTCGGGGTTGAAGCCCTTGGGCCAGCGGGTGTTGCGAGAGCTGGAGACGCCGGAGAGGGTCGCGCCGCGCAGCTCGGCCCGGCGCAGATCCGCATCCGCCATGTCGGCACCAGAGAGGTTGACCCCCCACAACATCGCCCCGGACAGGTTCGCCTCGCGGAGGTCTGCACCGGGCAGCTCGGCGCCGGAGAGGTTGGCCTCGAACAGATCGGCCCGCCATAGGTTGGCCCGCCGAAGGTCGGCGCCGTTCAGGTCCGCATATTTCAGCGAGGCGCTCTTGAAGTTGGCCCGTCGCAGCAGCGCGCCCCGCAGTGACGCCCGGTCCACGATCGCGCCGCCGAAGTCCGACTCGCTGAGGTCGAGCTGATCGAGATCGGTGCTGTTGATGTCGGCGTCCCGAAGCGAGACGCCGACGAGGGCGACCCGCGGCGCCTGCCGCAGCACCTCCAGCGCGTCCCGGTCGAGGCGCGCATCCTTCACGGTGACCCCATCGAGCAGTGCGTCTGCCCATTTGATCGCACGAAGATCGGCGCCGGAGACGTCCGCGTTGATGGCCGTGGCCCGGCTGAGGTCGACGCCACGCAGATCCGCACCAACCAGCGAGGCCCGATACAGGTCTGCATCGTCGAGCAGGGCGCCCCGCAGCGACGCCTGAGACAGGCGGGCCAGAATCAGCGAAGCGCCGGACAACACGGCCTCACCGAGATCTGCGCCGGTCAGATCAACCCCCAGCAGGTCGGCGCTGTACATGTCCGCGCCATGCAGATCGACGGCGCCCAGCGGCACCCCACGCATAGAGAGCCGATCGGCGCCGGAGGGCTGCATGGCCCCCAGGGAGATCAAAAGCTCCATGGCTTGTTGGAAGTGGCCGGCACGCAGCAGGGCAGCCACAGCGATGCGTTGTTCGGCGCTCAGCATGCGCACACGTCATAGATCGTCAGCAGCTGCTGAAGCAGCGACGCCGGTTGGAACTGCGCGCGCACGCGTTGTTGTCCGATCATGCCCAGAGACATCGCTTCAGTCGGGTATGCCGCGAGCCAGCGGATGGCTTCGGCCATATCCTCTACAGAGTGTACGGGCATACAGCCGGAGCCTGCCCAGTCCGCCATCCCGCCGCGGGGCGTGAGGATGACCGGTGTCGCACAAGCCAGGGCTTCAACACCGAGGATCCCAAACGGCTCCTGCCATCGGGCCGGGAGCAGCAGGGCCCGAGCGTGGAGCAGGTGTTTGTGGAGGGCCTCGCGCGACAGCCACCCCAACGGCGTGGCGCCGGTCAAGGCGTCGGCTTCGGGTTGTTCTCCTGCGAGCAGCAAGGGCTGGGGGGTCTCCGCGTCACACCAGGCCTGCCATGCGAGCGCGGCGTCTATGCCCGAGCCCCAATCTCCGCCCAGGACAAACCCCTTCCCGCCGCGGGGCTGTCGTTGGGGTACGGTCAACCAGGGCGGAACCACTGCGGCGTCGGAGATCCCTACCGCATCGAGTTCTCTGGCCATATACGTCGACAGGGTGATGACCCGCTGGGCGGCTGCGAGGGCGTCTCGACGAGCCGCCGCCCGCGCGAGCGCCCTGGACCGCTGCGTTCTCTCTGAGAGGCACACCGCGCAGGCGGTGTCGGACATGGGGTGCCCACACCGTCGGCCGTCGGGGAGGGTCTTCCCAAACCCAAGGCAGAAGGCTCGGTGATCCTGGATGGTCACCACGGCGCGTCCGGAGGCGGTCAGCCGGGCGAGCGTCTGCGGCGCATCGATGTCCTGGACGTGGATGACGTCCGCATCGCTGAGGAGCGCGTCGAGCGCGTCATGATCGCGTAAGCCGGGGAGGACGGTCAACGGCAGCGACTCGGGAGGGCGCTGGTCGACCTGACCCACGATAAGGTGAACAAGATGGCCGCTCGCCGCGACAGCGGAGATGACATCCTGGA
Organism: Myxococcota bacterium; assembly: GCA_038520555.1. Taxonomy (GTDB): domain Bacteria; phylum Myxococcota_A; class UBA796; order UBA796; family UBA796; genus JBCBLB01. Next base: position 2,879 of record JBCBLB010000775.1, read on the forward strand.
GATGGAGCCCGGCCCTGCTTCGGAGGGACCATCGATCAGTCACATAGAAGACGCGCACATCCGGGAGCGTAGCCCGGCGCGGGATGTCATCAAGCGTAAAGACCTTCTCCGTGCGCAATCAAACCCGTCATGGAATGGTTGACGGGGGTGCGGGCGGTGACGATCCAACACGCGAGCCCCACATGATTCACCCCGAGGAGCATCCGCTGATGAAACCGCGTTCTCTGATGACCCTGCTGGTGGGCACGAGCCTTGGCGCTGGCGCAGCGTTGAGCGCAGACGCGCTGCTGATGACCCCGGCACGGGCGGAGCCCGTCCGGCTGCCGGCCCACTTCAACCCCGCCCAGAGCTTCGCACCGCTCGTTCAGGAGCTGTCGCCAGCGGTGGTCAACATCGACGTCTCCCAGACCATCGACGGCCAGGCCGAGCTCGATCAGCTGCGCGAGCAGCTGCCGCCCTGGTTCCCGATCCCAGAGGGCATCGAGATCCCTGATGAGGTCCGCCAGGGGCAGGGGTCGGGCTTTCTCATCTCAGCCGATGGCTACCTGCTGACCAACAACCACGTCATCGCGGGCGCAGACAAGGTCACCGTCCGCCTGCAGGACGAACAGGAGTTCGACGGAACGGTCATCGGAGTGGACGACAGCCTGGACGTTGCCCTGGTCAAGATCGAGTCGGACCAGCCGCTGCCCTACGTTGCGTTGGGCTCCTCATCACAGGCCGCTGTGGGGGACTGGGTCGTCGCCATCGGCAATCCCTTCGGGCTGTCTCACACGGTGACCGTGGGCATCGTCTCCGCGAAGGGTCGGGTGATCGGTGCCGGCCCCTACGACAACTTCATCCAGACCGACGCCGCGATCAACCCGGGGAACTCGGGCGGCCCCCTGTTCAACCTCAACGGCGAGGTCATCGGCATCAACACCGCCATCAACCCCCGCGCGCAGGGCGTGGGCTTCTCCGTGCCCATCGACGCCATCACGCCGGTCCTCGACGACCTTCGTGAGACCGGCCGGGTCTCGCGGGGCTGGCTGGGGGTCGGCCTCCAGACCGCGCGCGACGGCCAGATCGGCGCTGTGGTTCAACAGGTCTACCCCGACACCCCGGCCCGAGACGCCGGCCTGAAGGACGGCGACCGCATCATCGCAGTCGGCGATCAGGAGATCGAGACCAGCGATGACCTGATCCGCGCGGTCGGCGCGCAGCGCGCGGGGGAGACCATCAAGCTGACCCTGGTGCGAAACGAGCGCACCCGCTCGCTCAAGGTCACGCTCGGAGCCCGCCCGATGGAACGCGAACTTCGGGCCGGGCTGCAGCCGCAGCCACAACCACAGCCGCAGCCAGAAGCGGCGCCTGAACCCCCAACCGAACCCGATGGACAGGGCCCGCGGCTCGGCGTCAGCATGGAGCAGATGGGAGACGCGCTGGTGGTCACCCGGGTCTTCCAGGAC
>JBCBLB010000483.1:0-7638 GCA_038520555.1 Myxococcota bacterium
GAGATGTATCTCAGATACGTCTCAAAGTTAATTGAGCCCCCTCCCTTTTCCTCAAATTCTCCCCCAATCACCTCAGCAATACGCCTGAAAACTCACATCCAAGCACACAGATAAATCGATCATATGCAGGTCTTATGCCCTCAACCCACCACGACAGCATCGAGACCGACCCCCAAAGACGGTGACCTCGTCAAATCAGTCGTGGGGACAGCACAAGGCTCCCGCCTTCACAGGAAAAACAGCGGATCGACCCGACCGTTGTTATGGGAGAACGCGATGCGTGACATCCTGAGACTGCTGACCGCTGGCGTGATCGGAACCGTTGTGACGGTACTGTCCTGTTCTATCGATGAATACCAGGACCGGCGATTCCCAGGGAGTGGGGAGCCGGCGTGGGACGCCAATCTCCCTCCGACCGTCTTCTGGCGCTCTTATGCGCCGATGGTGCTGGACAACGATAACCTCCAGACGGCGTTTGAACTCTTCGATGAACGCGGTGAGTCCGTGCCGTTTTCCCTGAATGTCGCGCGGGACACGGCGGCGTTGTGTGTTTCAGGCGGCTTGAACCGTGGCGAAACCTATACCTGGACGTTTCGACCGAAGAACGAATATGTTCACCAGGCTCCAGTCCCTGAAAACCGGACGGTTGGGACCTGGACGTTCACGACCGCGGAACAGTCTGAGAACGCAGCACCTGACCGGGATTGTCTTCGCGATCGACAGATCTTCCTGGATGGGTATGGTGGGGATACCGGAGATACAGGGGGCGTCCAATGACGGCTCGGCGTCGATCTTCGTGTGGTTATCCCTGGAGGAAATTGATGGCGCCGATCTGGATGAGCCACAGGTAGAGCAAGATGCGTGGGAAGCGCAGCAGGCTTACGAGCAGGAAGGTCTGCAGGGGCATATTGGTCGCTCCACAGGCCCAGGCGCCGGTAGAGTAAGGCAGCGGGCTGACCGCGCACAGCGCGAGCGTCATGATCCGGTTCCGCGCGATCAGCCCGGCGACCCGCTGGCCGACGCCGCGTCGGGTGGTCGCGAGGTACCACTCTCGCTTCCCGAGCCAGCGCCCAAACCCGAAGCTGATGATCCCACCCAGGAGGCTTCCGGCGACGGACCATGCCCCGGTCGCCCAGAAGCCCATGCCCCCCAGCAGCGCCAACGCCATGAAAGCATCCTGGGGGAACACCGGAAACGGGACGAAGTCGAGCGCGGCCCACGCCGCGAGCAACCCCGGCCCTCCGAACGTCGACACATACCCCTCTGAGAGCGCCATCATCGGGTCTCGGAACACCACCCCCGCTGCCAGAAGCAGCAGGCAGAAGCCGAAGACACCGCCGATGAACTGCACGAACAGCTTGCCCAGCGCGGCGTCTTCGTCCGATGGTGGGGCCAGGATGGGGCCTGTGTGCAGGGGGGTGTGTGTAGACATGGGCTCTCCTCCGCTCCAGCGACACCATACTGGTATGGGGGCCCTGGGGGCTGGGCCGTTTATTCGCACTTAAACCTGCTGGTCTCATCACATGAACATGGAGGTCGGGCTTGTCGATGTTATCGAAATTTATCTTGTGAACAATATAAATTATCTTGTAGACAAGATAATCGTCGGATTGGGTGTGTTCCAGATATGGCATCCATCCCAACCTGGCGGGCTACCCTCTGGCGATTGGCGTATCTTCGGCGCTATACTGAGCGGGCTATGGGGATTGAATTGGTGAGCAGGATGCAATTGGCCATCGGTGAGGTTGATCTGGCCAACCACCAGCTCACCCTCACCACAGGACCAACCCGCTCGTTGAGTTCGCAGGAAGTGGCGTTGCTGCGATTCTTTGCGGCTCATCCCAACCAGGACATCACCCGTCAGCGGCTGCTGACTGAGGTGATGGGGTATGCGCCCAACGTCCGGAGCCGCGCGGCCGATGACGCGCTCAAGCGGCTTCGCACCAAGGTGGAGCGGTTTCCCAGTCAGCCGATACACCTCATCTCGGTGCATGGGGTGGGGTACCGATTTGTCCCGCTTCGCGAAGCGGCGCACGACGCGCGGCGCCTGCTGAAGCTCTCCGATCGCGTCGTCGATCTCGATCGATTCGAGGTTCGGGTTGGCAGCGATCCGTCGGATGCGGCGGCGACCCACTCCTTGTCTGCGCAGGAAGGCCGTCTTCTGGAGGTGTTGGCAGAGACGCCCGGCGTGGTGGTCTCGATCGAGAAGCTGCTGTGGCATGTCTGGGGACTGCGAAGCCGAGAGCGGCGTTCTCTGCTCAACAGCCTGGTCTATCGCCTGCGTGGCAAATTGGAGGCGGCGCAGCGTCCCCCGGTGTTGCGAACGGTTCGGGGGAAGGGGCTGGCCCTTGAGCTTCCCGAGCCGTCTGCGCCCGCCGCGCGCGGGTGGGGGCTGTCCTCCGCCGCTGGTCGACGTCATCGGTCGCGCTGGGCCGCTGGCGCGTCTCGACGCCTTGCTGGACGCGGGGGCGCATCTGGTGAGCGTGCTCGGCCCTGCCGGGATGGGAAAGACGACGCTCATCCGCCAGTTCGGGAGCCGCGCACGATACGCTGACCGCTGTCACCTCGTTGATCTGTCCGCTGCGTCGGATCCGGCCACCTCACTCCGTGCGATCGCGTCCGCGCTCAACATCGACGATGTCGAGATGTTGGATGAGGTGCTGTCGAACTGGCCGGAGCTGATCCTCATCCTGGATAACGCAGAGTCTTCGCTCGACGGGGTGCGCACCGTGGTCCAGCAGTGGCACCAGCGCGGCCACGCGTTGCGGATCCTGGTGACGTCCCGTCAGCCGCTGCTGCTCACCGGGGAGCAGCAGCTCTGGCTGGAGCCGTTGTCTTCCCCAGACGCGATCGCCTTGTTTGAAGAGCGCCTTCGGCGCTATGACCGGACGCTCGGCGCCGCAGAGCAGGCCCAGCTCCCCGCACTGGTCGAAATGCTCGACTGCCTGCCCCTTGCGATCGAGATGGCCGCTGCACGCTGCCGGCTTCTGGGGGTGGAGCGGCTGCGGGAGCGGCTGCAGGAGCCGTTGAAGGTGTTGCGGAGTGGGGCACGGGATGTCCCGGCGCGTCACCGCTCTCTCCGCGCAGCGTTGATGCTCTCCTGGGAGAGCCTCACTCTTCCTCAACAGCGTCTTCTCCAGCAGTGCGCGGTCTTCTCCAGCAGATTCTCCGCTGATGCGATCGAAGCCCTGTTCGGAGATGAGGGGCTGTGGCTGGTGGAGTCCCTGGTCGAGGCGTCCTTGTTGCGGATGGACTCTACATCCAGCACGCCGCGATTTTCAGCGTATATTGCGGTCTCTGAGCTGGCGCTGGAGTCCGCGGACCCGGCGATGCTCCAGGAGAGCCGCCGTCGCCATCTGGGCTGGCTGGCGGAACAGGGCGGCGCGCTGCAGCCTGGTCAGTTCCCCGATCTGCCCGACCATCCCCGGTTGCTGCAAGAACGCGAGAGCGCCTTCGCCGCGGTCCGCTTCGCGATGGAGCAGGGGCACCTGCGCGACGGCGCACGGATCCTGATGTGGCTCACGCCCACCATGCTCCAGAGCAACCACCCCCGCCGCATCCACCAGCTGCTGGAAGACTTCTCTGCCTGCAGCGGCGAGCTGGACGACCGGTATCGGCTGTGGCTGGACTGTCTGCGTCTTCGGAGCCTCGGCCAGACCGACCGCAACGAGCCCTTGCTTGAGTGGCAGGATCTCGCCCACCGCGCCGAGCGTCAGGGGTGGCCAGAGCTGGCCGCGCTCGCCCTGGTCGAGGTCGCCCATCTCCACCGCATCCGCCTGCACCTGGCGGATGTGACGGGGTACCTCCACCGTGCGCGCGCCCTGATCGCAGACCCACAACAACACCCCCAGTTTGTCTCGATGCGTCTTCGGATGGAAGAAGGCCTGTTGGACTTCTGGAGGCACCAGTGGCCGGAGGGGTGGCCGAAGCTGCTGAGCGCGCTGTCGCAAGCGCGGGATGCCGGTGGGCTGTTGTGGTTTCAGATCCAGCTGTTTATTCAGCTCGGATGGTACGCGCATATGGAGGAACGGGACGCCGAAGCAGAGAGCTGGTTTGAGCAGGCCCTCTCGCCACTTCGCGCGTATGGCATCCAGCGGGCACGCTATCAGGTCCTCGGAACGCTCGGGATCCTTCGGATCTCTCAGGATCGGCAGCATGAAGCGATCGCGCTGCTCTCTGAGGCGATGGACTACTTTCAACAGACCGGCTCCCTCGACAAGACGCGGCGGATCCCGATCGAGCTGGGGCAGGCGCTCATCCAGATCGGGGAGCACGAACGTGCGCGGAAGATCCTCGGCGCGCACATCCAGAAGCTCCGCGCCGCGGAGCAGTTTCCCCAGCTATTCTGGGCCGTTCATGAACTCGCCTGCCTGGATGCCAAGGAAGGCAACCTCCGCACGGCTCAGCGTTCCCTGCTCGCATACCGGCCGTTTTTTGAACATATCCAGAACCCCAACGCGCAGTGGATGTGTGATCTCACCCTTGGCTGCATCGCCTTGAAGCAGAACCAGCCCGCCCGCGCACGCTCACGATTTGAGACGGCGCTGACCGCCAGCGCGGAGGCGAACCGGGACCCTGACGGCCAGCGACTCCATCTCGATGTGTTGATGCAGAGCTGCCAACCTGAAGTGGATTGTTCATCGATCGCGTCCTTTGAAAAACGCTTTCAGGAGATTCAGCCAGACGTCGTCATGCAGGTGTATGTCCTCACTGCCCTGGGGCAGCTCGACCTGCGCTGCGACAACCACACCCGGGCGGCGCTCCGCCTCAGCGAGGCGGAGCGCCTCAGCGGACACCACCACAACGGCGTACATTGGTTCGAGATCCGACGACTTCATGAGGGGCTCGCAGCGACGACAATGAAGCCGTCACCCTGACGACTCCGCGCACTCCCCGGGGGTGGTTGTCTCGATCCCTGCGGACTCCGCCTCACACTCGTTTCCATAGGTCACGCCGTCGTCGCCGCAGACAGGATCGTAGATGGCCGCACAGTCGAAGCTGACGCCGCTGTCTTTGTCGTCGTCACAGGCGATCAGGAGCACCACGTTCATCAGGGTCAGGATTGTTCGGATTGTCATCGCTTCTCCACCGTACCCGATGAAGGATACGAAAACCGTTCGAAGGATGCGCCACAGCTTTGAATGTCTGGTCGCGTTCATCCAATCCTCAGGGAAAAGCCTGTAAGGATGACGAATTCGGATTGAAGTGGGCGCTTACGGGTGGTTTCTTCCGACGTTGACTGTTGCGCTTCCAGCTGTGCCCCCCTTACACTCCGTCCGTCGAGTCAGCACTATGCTCGCGAAAACCTACGTGATTTGCGTGTACGCACCTTCATAGACGGGGTCAGGACCCGATGCAGCCAGTGAGCGACATCGACTTCTTCGAGAATATGGTGTGCAATTTCCTGTCTGACCAGAACTGGATGGGCGACCTCTTTCGCAGCCGCATGGCAGAAGACCGGCCCGGCGAGGTTGAGCTGGTCAAGAGCGCCTTAGACAGGGCCCGCCGCGGCGAGATAACGATGGTTCAATTCAACCGCTGGACCGAGCTCGACTTAGAAACCGATCACGAGTATCGCCGCTACATCGACCAGCTCGACGCGTTTCTCTTCGCAGGGGGGGCCGCGCCGACCACACTGGTCGACGGCTGAGCCGCCTCCTGGACCGTCAGGCCTTCGCAAACGTCAGTAGCGCGTCCCTGAGATTGATATAGAGCTTCATTTCGCGTCTTCCCGCGACATCCCCGTCCATCCCGAGATCGGTGCCCATGTCGCGCATCGTTTGATCCCTCACCCGGAAGCAGCGTCGAGACGGACCAGAGACGGACGGCAGCGATGATCAGGACACGCGCCCGCCCGTTTCGGGACATCTTCGCGGTTCTCCTTGTGTTTGGGGATGCGTGCTGCGCTCCGGATGCTCATCTTGTCACTCAAGATAGAGCGGACAAGGCGATTGGCGTCTTGCACAGACAACGTCCCCTCTTCTCAGATGTGGGAACGGATGAGGTGGGTGAACCGATCGGTTATCGTGTCCTTGAGGATGGCGTTCGTGAGGTTCGCCCATAATAAATTGGCTCCACACAGGTTCGCCTCGCTGAGGTCTGCCCCCTGCAGATCGGCACCGATCATCGTCACGTCTCGCAAGTCTGCGCCGCGCAGGTTCGCACTCCGCAGATCGGCGCGGTTCATCTCGGCGTGGGTGAGGTCCGCTCCGCTGAGGTTCGCGCCGCGCAGATCGGCCTCGGTCAGTCGAACCATGTGAAGGATTGCGTCTCGCAGATCAATGCCTGGCAGTTCTGCCTTGTAGAGGTTGAACTCTGCGATAGACGTGCCTGGCCCGATGGCGGAACAGCGTGTGTATCGGAAGCCCTCTGGCCATCGGGTCTCCGAGTCATAGCGCGCGTAGCTGAGGTCGACGAGCCGATCGCGCTGCGTCCGATTGAGGCCCATCTCCGCTCCTCTGCCGACTGGACAGCGTCGGAGATGGGTTTTATCTCAAGATACTGAGACATCTCGATCCGGGTGAGGTGCTCAGTACCACAGCTCGCCGAAGCATGCGGCCTGCTCACCGGGGATCGTGAGGGTCAGGCTCTCGCCACCGAATGTCACGGTGTAGCTGCCCTCTGCGAGGACGCCGAGGTCGGTCTCGTCCCCCAGCATGCCGCAATCGTCGGTGCAGTCGACGTTACCCATGTTCCGTTCCCAGGACGCCGACGAACTGATCGCGATCGTGTTCCCCGCAACGGCTGCAGAGACCGAGGCCTCGCTGTTCCGACTGCAGCTGCTTGAGAGGCAGGTGTTGGCGTCATAGACGACGGTGATCGGGGTGGTCGCGTCGAAGACCTGCATCCCGTTGGGATCTTCGCGGTTTGTGAGCAGACAGACCGCGCCGTCATCTTCGAGCTGCTGCGACTGCCAGTCGTCCCACATGATGCCGGTGTCTTCGACCACGATGGCGCATTCATTGAACCCGAAACCACAGTCATTGAACCCGAAATCGCAGCCCGCCAGCAACATCAGCACCATGGTCATCTTCTTCATCGGTCATCTCCATTGAGGGGTGTCGGGGAGGGGCGATGCACGATGTGTGCCAGTCAGTATCACATACGTTTCGAGCGCCCTCCGGCGCGGAGCAGATCTCCATCTGGGGTTCCATCATCTGCCATGCTGCGGAGACATCGTATCGCAGGGCACCGTCTTCATCGGTTACAGGCAGCCATCGGTGGGTGAGAGCCGTCAAGAGCGCCTTCATCTGTTGTGATGTGGAGTGGGGTCAGTCTCCGAGAAACCGAGGCGCCGCCAAGAAGCCTGCGACGAACGAGACCAGCCCCCCGAGCAGCGCCGCTGCCAACCCCACGAACGGTGCGATGATTATGACCTGGTCGCCTGTATTCCAGGGGGGGCGGAATTCCAGGAATTCATGGGAGAACCACGCGAAGCCAAAGAACCCGCCGCCTCCGCATAAGAACAACAAGAACGCTGCGAACAGCGCGCACCCACATCCGGCTCCGACCTGCTTTCCTGTGCTCATCTGTCCTCCTGCGTCCTGATGAGACCATGCTCGCGTCCCATCTCGCTCTGAAAAGGTCACCCGTGAGGCTTCATCATGCGATCAACACCGGCGACTTGAGCCAGCTTTA
>JBCBLB010000495.1:0-7465 GCA_038520555.1 Myxococcota bacterium
GCCCCAGTCGGCCGGCCTTGAGCTTCGCCATGCTGGCGAGCCGGGTGATGTTCTCTCCAGCGACGTACATCTCGGTGGCCCGATAGACCAGAGCGCGCAGGGCCTCGATCTCGGTGGACAGCTCCGCGAGCCGGTAATGGACGACCTGATTATCCAGAACCGAGCGGCCGAAGACCTTGCGCTGGCCGGCATACTCCTGGGTCCACCGGATGGCGTTCTCCAGACCACGGAGCACATTGGCGGCGCCCCACAGCCGCTCCTCCTGAAACTGGAGCATCTGGTACATGAAGCCCGACCCTTCGTCGCCGATCCGATTGGTCTGTGGGACCCGAACCTCATCAAAGTAAATCTCGGCAGTGTCCGAAGAACGCATGCCCAACTTGTCGAGCTTCCGGATCCGGCTGACGCCGGGAGCGTCCATGGGGATGATGATCAGGGACTTGTTCTGGTGAGGATGACCTTCGCCGGTGTTGACGAGGGCACACATCCAGTCTGCCTGAATCCCATTGGTGATCCACAGCTTGGAGCCGGTGATCACATAGTCCCCGCCGTCTGTGCGGGCCCGGGTCTGGATGCGGGCGACGTCGGAGCCGGCGGACGCCTCGCTCACCCCCAGACAACCCACCATCTCTCCAGAGATCGACGGGGCGAGGTAGGCGCGCTTGAGCGCATCGGAGCCGAACATGGTCAGCGCCGGGGTGCACATGTCGGACTGGACGCCCAGGGCCATCGGAACCCCGCCGCAGTGGGCCGCGCCCAGCTCTTCGGCGGCGGCGACGTTGAAGCTGAAGTCCAGGGCGCTGCCGCCGTATGCCTCGGGCCGGTTCAGGCCGAGCAGGCCGATGTCCCCGGCTTTCTTGAACAGCGCATGGGCGGGGAAGATGCCCTCCTTCTCCCACTCGTCGACGTACGGGTTGATCTCCGTCTCGACGAAACGGCGGACCGTATCGCGCAGCATCGTGTGCTCTTCCGTCCACATGGTCATCGTGGTTGCTCCTTAGGATTATCCGCGGGCGACGCCGAAGGTGTTGGGGTTGAGCCGGCGCGCGCGGCCGGCGATGGCGGTCTGAAGGCACAGCGCCAACACCCGCCGGGTGTCTCTCGGATCGATCACACCGTCATCCCACAGCCGCGCCGAGGCGAACGTCGCCACCGCCTCTTTGTCCAGCTGCGCTTGAATCTCACCGGCCATGTGCTCCAGCACGTCCTCGACCAGCGGCTGCCCCCGACGGGCGAACTTGGCCCGGGTGATGATCTTCATCACCTCCGCCGCCTGGGCGCCGCCCATGACCGCGACCTTGCTGTTGGGCCAGGCGAACAGGAAGTCCGGTGAATACGCCCGACCGGCCATCCCATAGTTGCCCGCCCCATATCCGCCGCCGACGATGATCGTGACCTTGGGCACCGTGGTGTTGGCGACGGCCTGGATCATTTTGCTGCCATGCTTAATGGCGCCCTGCTGCTCGGCATCGCGGCCGACCATATAGCCCGTCGTGTTCATCAGAAACACCAGCGGCAGCCCCGCCTGCTGGCACAGCTGAATGAACTGCGCCGCCTTGACGCTGCCCTGCGGATGGATCGGCCCATTGTTGCCCAGAACGCCGATCGCCTGCCCCTCAATCCGGGCATGGCCACAGACGGTGTTGATCCCGAACCCCGCCTTGAACTCCAACAAATCCGAGCCATCCACCAGGCGGGCGATGACCTCACGGACATCGTAGGGCTGACGCGGCTCGACCGGGACGACGCCACACAGCTCGTCCGGATCGTAGCGCGGTGGCTGCCAGCCCACCATGGAGGTCGGCTCCGGCGCCCAGTCCAGGTGCCCGAGCAGCGTCCGGGTCAGCTGAAGGGCGTGGGCATCATCTTCGGCGAGGTATTCAGCCGTTCCCGTCACCGTGGCGTGCATCTCCGCCCCACCGAGCTCCTCTTCATCCGCATCCTCGCCCAGGGCGGCCTTGACCAGCGGCGGGCCGGCCAGGAAAATCCGTGCGTTGTCCCGGACTGCGATCACATAGTCAGACAAGCCCGGGAGGTAAGCGCCGCCCGCCGTCGAGGACCCGTGCACAACGGTGATCTGGGGGATCCCCGCAGCAGACAGGCGGGCCATATTGTAGAAGATCCGACCCCCATCGACGAAGATCTCAGACTGGTACAGCAGGTTCGCCCCGCCGCTCTCCACCAGGTTGACGCAAGGCAGCCGCTGGCGGAGCGCGATCTCCTGCGCCCGCAGGCTCTTCTTGAGCCCCATCGGGGTCACGCTGCCGCCCTTGATCGCTGAGTCGTTGGCGAAGACCATACACCGGACACCACTGACGAAGCCCACGCCGGCGATGTTCCCACCACCGGCGACGCCGGCTTTACCGTCATCATCATGCATCTTGAAGCCGGCGAGGGTCGAGAGCTCCAGAAACGGCCGCCCAGGATCCAACAGCTGCGCGACCCGCTCGCGCGGGGTCAGCTGTCCACGCGCGGCGAACCGTGACCGCCGCTTCTCTGCATGGGCCCGGACGCGCGCCTCGATCGCCCGGATCTCATCGACCAGGGCGATCATCTCTTCCCGGTTGCGGCGATGCGCATCGTCAGAGAGGTTGAGTCGAGATTCAATCGGCGGCATCACTCGCTCCCACAGCAGGCATCAAGGCATCGATCCGCCCAGCGGGCGTGCCGAGGGCACGCAACACAACGCGCGCCACGTTCGGGAACACACGGTCCAGGTCAGACTCGGGAAAGATCCCATACAACATCGCGATCAGCATCCGAGCAGCGGTCTCCGGCTCATCGACGACGAACACCCCATCCGAAACCCCAGCGGCAATCAACGCGGCCAGCGGCTGCGCGAGCCGACGACGACCTGCGCGGAGCTGACGTTCGGTCTCTTCACCCGTCGCCGCCTGGCGAAACACGCTGATGAGAGACTGTTGTCGACCATATTCGCCCCACAACCCATGCAACCCATCCAGCAGCCGCTCATCCGCTGCCCGATCGGTGCCCGTCGCCCGCGCCCAGACGTCCAGATAGTCGGCGAGCACCTGCCGCCGGAGATCGTTGAGCAGAGCTTCTTTGTTCTTGAAATACAGATAAAAGGTCCCCTGCGCCACGCCCGCTTCCCGCACGATCGAAGAGATGCTGGTGCGGTTGTAGCCGTCGGCCACAAACCGTCGCCGCGCAATCTCCAGAAACCGCCGACGCTTCTCCGGATCGACGCCTCGCTTCCCTTTTACTGACTGACTGTCATTCACTCCCCAACCATAAAGGAATCCCCTCCCCGCTCCAACCCCCACGCTCAACAGGTCGGAAGCTCCAACGCGCTCAGGTCGATCTCTACGGGCAGCCCACCCAGGATCCGTCTCAATCGTTGAAGAATGACTGCGAGGTCTGCCTCGGTGCGCGCCTCGGCCCGAACCGAAAGCCGCGCCTCTGTATTCGAGGTGCGGATCAGCCCCCAGCCGGCACCATACGAGAATCGAATCCCATCCACGGCGATCACGTCCTCTTCCTCGCTGAACCGGGCCTGGATCAGGGGGAGGACGACCCGCTTGTCCGCCTCTCGCATCGGGAGGCGAAGCTCCGGAATCGACGGATAGGTCGGCACCGCTGCGATCCGCTCCGGCAGATCTGAGACCAGCGACAGCGCCCGCGTGGCCGCATACAACGCATCGTCAAAGCCAAAGTACCGATCGGCGAAGCAGTAGTGGCCGCTCATCTCTCCGCCGAGCGGGGCAGACAGCGCGCGCATCTGCGCCTGAATCCAGGGATAGCCCGTCCGCGTCATCGACAGCCTCCCGCCTGCAGCCTCGACGACCTCCCGCAGTGCCATGGAGCACTTCACATCCGCGACCACCGCCGCCGGACCCGACGACAGGATCGACGTCGCGAACAAGGCCAGCAGCCGATCGCCGAAGATCAGATTGCCGGTTCGATCCACCACTCCCAGCCGATCACCGTCGCCGTCCAGGCCGATGCCCAGATCTGCGCCGGTCGACAGGACCGCGCGCTGGAGGTCACGAAGGTTCCGCTCGACCGACGGATCTGCCGGGTGGTTGGGGAACTGTCCGTCCGGATCGCAGAACAGCGGGACCACTTCGACGCCCAGTCGAGAAAACAGCCGCACGGCCATCGGCCCAGCCACCCCGTTGCCCGCGTCGATGACCATCCGAAGCGGGCCCGACGGGCGGCGACAATCGCTCACCAGAAAATCCAGGTACTTCGTTCGGATATCCAGCTCACGGAGCGATCCACCAGAGACCGGCGCGACGTCCTGCCGCTCGAACAGGGCTCGAATCCGCTCCAGATCGGCGCTGATGAGCGACCGGTCCGTCAGCCGAACCTTGAAGCCGTTGTAGCCTGGAGGGTTGTGGCTGGCGGTGACCACCACTCCGGCGTCGAAGCCCAACGCATCCGCGGCGAAGTACACGGTCGGCGTCGGGACCTGTCCCACGTTGGCGACGTCCATCCCCGCGCTGGCCAACCCGTCCTGGAGGGCCATCTGCAACATCGCTCCGCTGTCTCGGGCGTCTCGGCCGACCGCGACCGATCGCCCCCCTCGCTCGCTGAGGAACGCGCCCAAAGCGATGCCCAGATGTCGGGCGAAGCCCGGCGTCACCTCATCCGGCGTTCGACCCCGGATATCATGCGCCCGCCAGATGTGTCTGACGCCGCTCACGCCAGCTGCGCCCGAATGAGCTTGATGTTCCGGCGCAAGAGGAGGATGTCCTTATCCTGGTCCGGCTCCCAGGTGATCTTGTCCTCTTCATGGTGCCATCGAAGGAACGCCAGATCGATCTGGTTGCGGGCCAGCCGCTTATGCAGCCACCACTTCGACGGGCCCTCTGAGAAGAACCGTCGGGTGTTCACCGCGATCCGGCGTCGGGTCGGCACGAGCAGCGACAGCTCCTCCGCTGTCACCACGCCCGGCGCCGCCTCACGAAGGAATTTTCGGATGATGCGGTTTTCATGTCGCCAGGACAACATCACCGTGACCACCAACAACAAGGTGAACGGCATCTGAAGAATCAGCACCGCGATCGGAAGCCCCACAAGGTACTGGATCGCGGTGCTGTCTGGGCTGGTGATGAAGACGACCGGGCCGACAAACGTGTTCCAGGCGAAGTGGGCGAACATCGACAGGCCCAGAAACAACGGAATCAGCAGCCACCGCAGCGCGCCCCGGCGGATCATCCGGACCAGCCCGAAGCCCGCGCCCGTCAACGCCGTATACGCCGCGTGGCTGCCGCCCGTCGCGCTCACCACCCCGCGCGCCCAGGCGTTCTGGAGCATTCCCCCCATTCCCCCATCCATCGCCGCGTTCAAATAGTAGGTGATGTTCTCGAACCAGGCGAAGCCCAGCCCAATGAACGCGCCATAGACGATGCCGTCCAGGACGTTGTCGAACTCCTGGCGGAACAGAAAGAACAGCAGCATCACCGCCGCGCCCTTCGTCAGCTCTTCAAAAAACGGCGCGGACAACGACGCCGTCAAAAAGTTCGCCAGCCCTGCGTCCCCGACCAGTCCCAGAAAGATCGAGCCCGAGGTCGTGTTGAATACGATCGACAACATCGTCGACACACAGGCTCCCCACAGAAACGAGGTCACCAGCAGGCTCACCGGCTCCGGCTCGTTGTGGTCCAGCCACCACAGCAGCGCGCCATAGGGCACCGCCGTCATCGTCGCCAGGATCGTCGCGATGATGAAGAAGCCCGGCTCGGTCATGAACATCGCCGTGCCGTACAGCCCGCTGCACAGCACACAGAACACGAAGAACAACCCCACGAAGGTCAAGCAGCCGAATCGAAGGGTCTGATTTCCCTGTCGCTGATACCGCTGCACCTGCTCATTGCTCATTCGCCGGGTCCTCCTCGTCGCCGCCCCCCATCATAGAGATCCGCGCCCCCACACGCCGAGACCGCTCCGTTAAACGTCTCCCATGACCGCGGCTCTCCTCGTCATCGTCGGTGTCCTCCAGATGAGCCACGCACAGGATGGGGTGCGCTCTGGGTTCGCCGACGAACAGCGCGCATGCCGGCTTCTGGTCGACGACACCCCCACCTCGAAGGCCGGCCAGCGATGCGCCCGGCGCCTGAAGTGGCTCAACGCCCGACAGGATCCGGACGGATCATTCGAAAGCCTCGATGCCCTCACCGACCTCCGGAGCCGGTTCCGGGACCTCGACCCCGAAGACGCCCGCCAACGCGCCACACAGCTCTTCAACGATCCCTCTGCTGCGAAGCAGAATCAGATGGAGGCCGGTCTCTGGCTCGCCCGCGAAGCCCTCCGAAGAGACGCCCCAGAAGACGCCCTCCCCGTCACCCAGAGGCTATGGGCGGACGCAGAGAACGACCTCGGTGAAGGCCTCACCCGAAAAGAGATCGCAGACGTCCATGCCCGAACGCTGCTGCTCACCGGGGACCAGGACGGCGCCGAAGCCGTCGAGGAACGCGCCGATCTGCTTCGATCCATTCGCCCTCAGGAGGGCCTGCCGCTGCTCCTCCGGGAACAACGACGACGACGGCTCAATGCCGTCGCCTGGTGCGTCCTCGGCGGGTTCGCGCTGCTCATCCTCCCCACAGCAGCACAGGGATGGCGGAAGACGCCTCGGATGAGGCCGGTGGGGCTCGCTCCCCTCGCGATCATCGTCCTCCTGTTCGCGGGGCTGTCCGCCCTGCGGTCGCATGACGGCCTCTCCGGATTTGCCGTGCTGTTCGGACTGCTCGCCGGGGTGCACCTCCTCACCCTCGGCGCGCTGCGGAGACACCCTCGCGGGCCCGGGAGATGGATCATCGGCCTCGGCGCCGTCGTGGCTTCGATCGCTGCGGGATTTCTCTCGATGCGCTACGGCGGGCAGTTAGATCTCCTGGGCCTATGAGACCCCTGCTTAAAATCCGACGCGGACATGCGCCAAACTGCTCCAGCGGAAGCAGCGTGGTCGGGGTGGCGCTCGTCAGCGCCACCATCGCCGGCGCCCTCATCAACCTCTACGCCGACCGGTTCCAGCAGTGGATCGACGATAACGGCGATGACGACGATGCGCCGCCCAGGCTGCGGCGCGAGACGTTCGGCGCGATCCTCGCCTGGGCTGGGGTTCAACTGTACCTTTCGCCCCGCTGGGCCATGGCTGCTGTACAGGCAGGCGCCCTCCCCGTCGGCGATATCGAGCCGATCGAGGTGCCCGGCGCGCTCCAGGCCCCCACAGAGGTGCACCTCTCTCTGACCCGAAAGTGCCCGGTCAAATGCGCCGATTGCTACCTCGACGCCGGCCCCGATGCTCCCGACGCAGACCTCGGCGCCCTGGCGCAGACGCTCGAAGCGCTGGCGGAGATGGGGGTCTTTGAGGTCGCGTTCGGCGGTGGAGAAGCGCTCCTCCGGCCGGAGGTCCTCGATCTCGCCGATACAGCGCGGGCCCTGGGCATCACCCCCAACCTCACCACCAGCGGCTTCGGGGTCACCGAGGGCGTCGCCCAACGGC
>JBCBLB010000656.1:0-5399 GCA_038520555.1 Myxococcota bacterium
ACGATCCGTTTGGGATGCATCCGTCGTTTATCGCCCTGACCCAGACGATCACCGGGCCGCTGTATGATCGGTACTTCCGCGTCATCAGCCGCGGCCATGAGCACATCCCGGAGACCGGCCAGGCCATCGTCGCTGCCAACCACTCTGGAAACCTGCCGTTCGATGGGATGTGCTCATGGCCGCGGCTGATGACGCGGAAGTACCGATCATACAGCGGCCCGGTGATCGTCTGGGTCAGGGCGATAAACGACGGATGCATCCCAAACGGATCGTAGCCGTGGCCGGCGTCCCGGAAGTACAGCTCGTCCAGCCGTTGGAGCTCTTCTTCAGGGAGGAACATCGACGCGATATTGCGGGCAAGGCTTGGTGGGATCGGCATATGCCCTTCCCCCTAACGCTCCCCTCTGCCGCGCACCCGCGCACAGCGAAGCCGCCGATGTGTTTTTTCGCCGCTTGCCGAACTCACCGGGTGCGCGCAGCGTCCTGATACGCCTCTGCCGCTTTGTCGGGTTGCCCGCGGGCTTCATAGGCCAGCCCCCGGTGATAGAGCAGCCGGGCGCGCAAGGCCGCGTCGCCGCCGATGGTCTGGAGCCCTTCGGACAGCGCGTCCTGCGCCCCCGCAGCATCGCCCCGCTGGGTGAGCAGCCGATACCGGTGCCACGCAACCTCCAGGACCACATCCGGGTCGCTGCTGCCGCGCAGCGGCTCCAGCGCCGCCAGCCCAGCGTCCACGTCGCCGCCCGCGATGACCCGAATCGCCGCAGCCAACGCATCGTCTTCGACCGATGGCACCACGGCAAACCGCCCCTCGGCCTTCTCCTTATACGCGCTCACCGCGCCGCTGCGGTCACCCGCATCATCGACTGCATCGTCGACAGCATCGAGCAATCCGCCCAGACCGTCCAGGTCCACATCGGTCGAAACGGACGGCTCCGCGGCAGCCGCTTCGGTCGAGGTGGTCGCCTGCCTGTTGCGGCCGAACAGACCGTTGCCACGAGACGGCCGTCGCGTGTTCTCCGACGCCGGCAGCGCCCGATCCGCTGTCGCCATCGATCCCACCACGATCGTCTCCGACAGAGCATCTCCATCGATGACCGGCGCAGCTTCCTCATCTGCTGGGGCGATGGCCTCGAACTCATCATCATCGAAGCCCACGTCCAGGTTCACGTCCAGGTTCACGTCCAGGTCCTCTTCCCGCTCTGCCCCGTCGAGATAGCCGAACTGGCTGAACTGTTGGCGGACTTCTTCAGCCAGGATGTCTTCGTTGGCCGACAGCGCGTCGCGCTCTGCAGCCTCCCGAACCGGCGCCGGCTGGCTGGCAGGGATGGACGCCGGCTTCGACAGCGTCCGGGCGATGTCTCGACCGGTGGTGGCCTGCGTCGTATTTTCTTCCGCCTTGGCCGCGTCATTCTGGAACGGCCCATCGACGCGGTCGCCGCGTACCGGCTGCAGCTCTTCCATCGGTGAAGCCGGCGCAGGCGTTGCTGCAGGCGCCGCCTCATAGCGAGCCTGATCCATCGCCAGGTCGACGGGGGCGCTCGGCTGGATTGAGATGGGGTTGATGATGATCAGCGCCAGGGCAGCCGCAGCGACGAGGCCGACGGCGGACCATGCCGACCAACGGCGGCGACGGCTGGCCAGCGAAATGACCGCTGCCCCATCCGCCTCTTCTGGAGGCGAATCACCTGTGGGCGCCGGCGCAGCGGCGAACGGGCCTTCCGAGATGCCGTCGAGGATGTCCGCGATGGACAGCTCCGGATCCGGGGCCAGGTCCGGGCGAAGGGCGTAGACCGTCTCGGCGATGTCGGTGTCGAGGTCTTCAGGCTGCCGCCCGTCGTCGAGCCACCGGGCGAGGGCCTCGCGATCGGCGGCGGCTGGCGCGAACGGCCCCTCCATGACCGCGTCAAGGACGTCGTCGATGGACAGCTCCGGGTCCGGGGCCAGGTCCGGGCGAAGGGCGTAGACCGCTTCGACGACCTCCGGCTCAAGGTCCGCGGGCGGGGCCGAGACCTGACCGGCGCGGGCGTCTTCGAGCCAGCGGGCGAGCCGATGTGGAGATGTGTCGCTCATGGCGGGTATACCTTGCGAAAGGCCTTGCAGGCCCGGTGGAAGATGACGTCGAAGTTCCCAACGGTGACCCCCATCGCAGCGGCGCACTCATCCCGATCGCGATCTTCGATCAGCCGCAGCCGGAGCGCGGTGGCGTAGCGGGGGTTGAGTTTGTCCAGCGAACGGTGGACCAGGTCGCGGGTTTCGTCCATCTCTGGCTTTCGATCCGGACGCGGCGGGGCCTGGCCCATCGTCCGATCGACCGCGTCTGCGCCGACCAGCCGCTCCTCCATCCGACGCACCCGCTGGTGGGCGCGGTGGACGTCGATGGCGCGGTTGATCGCGATTCGCCGAAGCCAGTAGAAAATGCTCTGATTCTCCCGGGGTTGGTACTGTTCAATCTTCTCCAGGGCTTGACGGAACGTGTCCTTGAGGACGTCCTCAGCCAGCTCGGGCACCGGCAGCCGGGGCAGGATGATCTGTCGATACAGCCGCATCCCGTACCAGCGATACAGCTGGCCGGCCGCGGCGCGATCGCCCTGTTTGAGCTTCGCGATGACCGCGCGTTCGGCCTCCAGTGAGACCGCTTCGCTGTCCGAGGCTGTCAAGCGGGTGCCTCCTTGCTCACCCACCCCTGAAACGGCGGCAGGCCCCTCAGTCTTACACGTCGTTGCCCAGAAAATTCAATTCGCTGCGAACAGCGTGCCCCGGCCGAGCACGCCGGCCGGATCCAGGCGCGCCTTCAGGGCTCGGAACTGGTCGACCACCGACGGCCCCACCATCTCCGCCAGCAACCCCCGCTTGAGCTTCCCGATTCCATGCTCCGCCGACACCGTCCCCCCCAGCGCCACCGCCGCCCGGGCCAGCTCGCCATACACCCCCCGCGCCCGCGACAGCTCCGCCGCGTCCCGCGGCAGCAGGTTCAGGTGCAGATGGTTGTCCCCGATATGCCCGAACAACACGCTCGGCATGCCCACCGACTGGTAGCGCTGGAGCATCTCCCGAAGCCCGGCGTCGGGCACCGCGAAGTCTGTCCCGATCTTGGGCATCCCGTTGGCCACGATCTGCTCGTTGACCCCCGCCGGCACCGCATGCCGAACCGCCCGCAGCCGCTGCCGGCCGGTCTCATCGTCCGCCACGATCACATCGTCGACGAGCGCCTGCCCGCCCTCCAGCGCATCCCACCACGCCGCCAGCGGCGGCTCGTCGGCGTAGTCATCCTCGATCCACAGCGCACATCGCGCCGTCTCCGGAATATCCGGCACCCGATCCCGCACCAGCGCCAGGCTCCGGTGATCGTAAAACTCGATCGACAGCGGATCCAACACGGCGCTGGCCCGAACCGCCTCAACGAACTGAACGCAGGCCTCCTGATCAACAAAGAACCCGATAAGCGACAGGATCCCCGCCGGGTGTTCGATCAGCCGGGTCCGGGCGCGGGTGATGACGCCCAGCGTGCCCTCCTGGCCGATGAACAGATCCAGCAGGTTGTCGGCGGGTACATAGCCGGCTGCCGTCTTCACCGACGGCTCGGACCAGTCGATCCGCGGCCAGTCATCCGGGATGGGCGTCTGACGCGTCACCTCGCGCACGATCGTGCCGTCGGGCAGAACCACGTCGAGGGCCTCGATCCAGGGGCGGGTCGCCCCGTAGCGGTAGGACCGGGCGCCGCTGGCGTTGTTGGCGATCGCGGCGCCGACCGTCGAGTCGTCCCGAGAGGTCGGATCCGGTGGAAACAGCATGCCCTGCTCGGCGACAAACCGCTGGTAGTCCCCCAGGATCACGCCCGCCTCTACCCGGTTCAAGCCGACGATCCGATCGAGGCGCTCGGTGGACAGCAGCCAGCCGCCGTGGGGAACCGGCGCCCCCGTCGTCGAGGTCCGCCGAGCGGTCACCGTCACCGGCGTGCCCGACGCCTGGCAGCGGCGGAGCACCGCGGACACCTCTTCGGTCGAGCGCGGCCGAACCAGCGCCTCCGCCCACCCCGTCGTGTTCGACGCGTCGGTCAGGTACCCCTCAAGGATCGATGGGTCTCGAATGATCTCCACAACCACACTCCCCCTGCTGCGGATCGTTTATCTTGCGAAGCGTTTATCTTAGCTTCACATCGATACCGCGTCAGTCATCCTTGATGAGGACCTGTCCCAAACCACCCTTCCGGGCCATCCGGGCGACCCGATCGGCGTCTGAGCCGAACAGCAGCCGCGAGATGAACGGCCGGTCGTCGCGGGTAATGAGGATGATGTCGCAGCGATGGGTCTCGGCGTGGGCCAGGACGACGTCGACGAAGCGGCCCTCGGTCTCGGTCACGGTGAGCGGATAGCCGCGCGCCTCGGCCAACGCCCGCAGCTCTTCGATGCGGCGGGTGGCCATCCGGTGCCGCTCAGCGGCGAGGGTCTCCAGGATGTCCTTCTGGGGAGAGAGGCCCAGAAACCCTTCCCCGCTGATGCTCTCCCCCACCTCGGCGAGATCCTGGCTCTCGCGGACATAGAGGACGTCGATGGTCACGTCCTCACCGGCGGCGCGCAGGGCGTCGGCTTCATGGGCGGCGTGGCCGACGAGATGCTGGCTGTAGCGGCTCGTCGAGACCGCGATGAGGATTCGTGCGCTCATCCGTACACCGAGAGGCCGACCAGCGGCCAGAGGAAAGCGGTTAATGCGAAGAAGGTGATCAAGGATACGATGGTGATGAGGATCCCGGGCAAGGTGTCGGTGATCCGAAGGTAGCCGGTCCCGTATACGATCGTCATCGCCGGGGTCGACGTGGGCAGCACATAGGCGAAGCCTGCACAGATGGGCGCGAGCAGGGTGACCGCGCGTGGCGAGACCCCCACCTGCTCACTGATGGGCAACGCCACCGGCAGAAGCACCGCCATGACCGCCGAGTTGCTCACCATCTCCGTAAACCCGCTGGCCAGGACACCGACGGACACGAACGTCAGCCACGGCCCCAGCCCGCCGTCGGGCAGGATGGCGCCGACGAGCCATCGGGTGGCGCCGGTCTCATCGAGCGCACCCCCGATCGCGATGGCGCCGCCGTACAGCAGGACCACACCCCAGTTGACATAGCGGACGGCGTCATCCCACGACAGCACCCGCAGGGCGAACAGCAGCCCAGAGAACAACAACGCGACGACGCTCAGGTCCAGGAGATGGGCGCCCTGTCCCGAAGAGAAGCGCTGACGTCGATCGTCGTCGTGGCCATGGTCGGCACGATGATCGCTGCTGGCGCCGAGAACCTGAGCGTCGTCGCGTTGTTGTTCTCTGGGCTGCTGTTCGCCCTGCGGGTGCTGTCGTGGGATGACGCCGTCCGCTATGTCAACTGGGGTGTGGTCCTGCTGTACGGCGGC
>JBCBLB010000247.1:0-12534 GCA_038520555.1 Myxococcota bacterium
CCTCACTCTGTTTCAGCAGCTCCTCAACCAGCTGGTCCACGGCGCTGGGGGGCGATTTCTTCGGCTTTCGGGGCATCCTGATCTCCTCGTTGTGGAGGAATTACCAGAATGACGCTCATACACAAAATTTACTACACTCTCCTATCGTCTTCGCCATCTCCCTGCTCAAGGCTATGAATTTATGTTTCAAGCTATATTTTCAATGCTCCTGTCGAAAATGACGAAGAACGACGAAAGTCCGTCACTCACTTTCAACAGGGCAAGGTTCATGCCAAGGAGATGGCAGAAAAAAAACGACAAGAAAAGAGTGGCTCCCTCCATCGAAAATCGAGCGATGGTGCGCTCAGGATCCGAACGTCGCTCAAACCCGAGCGGGTTATCGCCCTGCCATGTTCACATATTCTCTGCGTTTGATTCTCCCCATTTTGCGGGGCCAGATCCCGGCGAAGACGCCAGGCATCACTCGGACATCTCACATCGTTCGCCTCACGCACATCGACTTCAACCGTCATATGAACCAGGCGGTCTACTTCCAGATCTGTGAGTCGGAGCGGCTGACCTGGATGTTTCAGGTCGGGGCGATCGATCGATGGCGTTCCGAACGGGTCCTCCCCGTCGTCGCCGAGCAGCGGATCATCTACCGGCGAGAGCTGAAGCCGCTGCAGCGGTACGTCGTCGACACTCGTGCGGTGGGCATGGATGGTCGCCTTCTTCACCTGGAGCAGCATCTGGTGGTTGGTCAGCAGGTGCATGCGACGAACCACTGCAAGCTCATTTATATTGGCCCCGCCGGCGTCCTCTCGTCCGGGCAGTCTGCGGAGCTGTCCGCGCCGATGCTCGTCGATCCGCTCTCGATAGAGAACTGGACGGTCGTGGCCTGAGGGCTACTCGACGAGGAAGGTCCGGTAGTTCAGCTCTGCGTCGACGGTGTGAACGATCAAGGCGGTCCGGATCGGATCGCCGGAGACCCATGCGGCCTGACCGGGCAGCGCGACCATGTCGTCGCCCCGGGGGATGTGGTTCTGGGTGATCTCCCGAGCATCGACGAGCGTCTGGCCTCTGGAGTTGATGACCATGCCCCATGTCCCTTCGAAGGTCTGTGCGTCGTTGAGGTGCCACTGTTCCCAGAGGACGGCGAACTGATCGCCGCCGAGGTCTACAATCCGGGGCCGGTCGCCGTTGAGGGTTCCCTGAGAGGTCTCGTGATAGTTCGTCAGCCACTTCAGCGGAGTCTGCCCCCCGACGATTTCGAGGGTATCGGGGAGGCTCTCATCCAGATGCATCTCTTTGGAGAGGTCCATGACCTCGAAGTTGCGCTTGAGGCGGGTGATGGCGATCTCACGGGAGCCCGCGGTGTTGTTGAAGCCGTTTCCGATGGGCTGGGTTCCTGAGGTGGGCTCCGTGGCATAGACCGCCAGAAACGCGGCGTCATCGCTGTCTGGGAGGGCCACGACGTTTCCGATCGAGGTGCGGGTGGTGTTCTCGCCGGTCTCCCCTTTGATGTACAGCAGGGGATATTCGCGGGCGCCCTCATCGACGTTGGGGTTGGTGCGTGCGAAGGCGATGTGTCGTGGATACGCGTCGCCGAGGTGATGCTCGACGAAGGCGGTGCCGTCCCAGAAGAGCCGCTGGTCGAAGGAGTGGCTGACCCAGATGGTGGACAGCCGGCTGACGTCGCCGGTCTCATCGTCAATAAAGGTTGTCAGTGCCTTCTGGTGTCGGCGATTGTCGATGGCGGGGTCGGGGGTGGTGTTGATTCCATGAACCAGAGCGATGGTCCCGCCGCCGACGGCGAGTCGCCCTGTAGAGGCGGTCATGGGGTTGATGACCTGCTCGGACTCTGCGCGCGCGGCCCGGGCGACGTCGAGGTCGACCACCATCTCCAGCGCGCCCGCGGGGCTGAGCCGGGTCACATGGACGACCCCCTCGCGGTACTGATCGTTGGCTGGGAAGGTCGCATCGACGACGTCGAACTCGACAGCGGCGCTGGCCACATACAGCGCACCATCTTCGCCCCGATCGAAGCCCAGGATCCGATCGAGGAACGACGGCGGGTCGATGACCTGCGTGATGATGTAGTCGTCGATCGTGCGCTCCAGGCGCAGCAGCTTCGCCCCACGGGGTGAAGCAAACGAGGGGTTCTCCGGATCGAAGGCATAGTCGTGTGCGAGGACATAGAGGTCTGTGCCGACGGCTTTGACCACGATCTCGGGGGTCTTGCCGTAGGTGGTGGAAGGCGGCCCGGCGAGGTCGGCGATGTCGGTGCCGAAAGGGACGAGCGTATCCGCGACGGTGGCGACGGCATCGTCGGGGTGGGCCCAGCCGGGCAGGCTGTCGCCGAAGTCGACCGGCGCGGGTTCACATCCAACAAGCAGAGCAGGCAGCGCGATGAACAGACGCATCAAAGACCTCCGGACAGGGACATAGGATACGTTCCTTAACGCTCGACGGTGACCCGTTGTCATGGACTTTACAGTTCAAGCGGTCTGGCCAGCCTGCGGGCGGAGAGAGGCAGCCTCTCCAGCCCACGATCAATGAGCGGAGCCAACCGGTCGGCGTGGCTGGGCTGTCCCTGTTCGATACAGACCGCGCGCGCGAGCTGCACCACCTCCACGATCAGGTATTGGATGCGGGGATCATCGAGCCGCTCCTGCGTCGCCTGAATCCCGTCGTCGAAGGCGCTCCATCGTTGCCGGGCGGCGTCGAGGACGAGCCGATAGGTCCGCACCTCCAGCTCGAGCCGCCGGGGCAGGTCCCGGTCCATCAGCCGGCTCATGAACCCCTCAGCCGCGTCAAAGTCCCGTCGAAGGCAGCAGAGTTGGTAGGACATCAAGAGGTAACTGTACAAGCTGTCGTTGTTCTGAATGTGCGGCGCGGCGTCATCCAAGGCCCTCTGAGCAGCCTCCCGATCACCACGGAACATCTCCACAACGGCCAACGAGCACAGCGCGGAGACCTGACCGGACGCGTTCTGCATCTGCTTCGCCGCTTCATTGGATCGGATCAGATCTTCTTCTGCATCATCGAGTCGATTGAGGAAGATCTTGGAAACCCCTGAAGAGAGCATGATCCCGACGTTGAGGCTTGGGTGCTCCTGGATGGCGGCGCCCCCCCGCTCCAGGATCTGTACTGCATCATCGAGCCTTCCAGCGTACCGGAAGACATAGGCCAGGAACATGCATGCACGCGCTTCGATGTCTCGGGGGGCCAGCAGGGCCGGCTCCAGGCGGAGGAGGGCGTGGAGCGCCTCGATCGCCGCTTCCGTTTGCCCTTTGTAGGCGATCGCCCGCCCCTGCTGAAGCAGGATCTCGGGCAGCATATGCTTCCACCCTGAGATGACCTCAGCCCGGGCCCGAAGTTGTTGCAGGAGGACGAGGCTCTCATCGACCTGTTCGGTTCGGCTGAGGAAGCGAATCCGCAACAGCTGAAGAAAGAGATGAGCGATGTGGTCTTCGGAGATCTGGCTGGCTTCGACGGCGTGCGCGGTCATCTCGATGAGTTCCTGGCTGGCGATGACCTCATTTTTCGACAGGCGCTGGTTCGCGGCGAGCCGGAGGCGCTCTCTCGCGTCCTCCCACCGCTGAGCGGCGTACAGGTATCGCCCGATCCGCTCCTGGTACCGCCACATGGTTGGCGTATCGGGCGAGCGCTCCCGGCCATGCTCCAGGAGCGGGAGGCTGTCGGCGCATCGGGAGTTATGGTCAACCAACCGCCCGGCGCGGTCTGCCCGAGCGAGGAGCGCTTCCCGAAACAGCGTGTGTCGAAACCGCCAGCCGTCGTCCGTGCGCTTGATCAGCCGTCGTTCGATGAGCATCTCGATGAGGCCGTCATGAACGATCGCGTCGACGGGTCCCGGGACCGCACAGGCCGCTTCCCACTCCGCGTCAGAGACCACGATCCCCAGGGCGGCAGCGATCTCCAGGCCGACGCCGGCTTCATCGGGCCACATCGCGAGCAGCCGCTCCAGCCGCTGCGACCAGACGGCGGTCAACGAGGTCGGCGGAGGGGGCGGCTGGGAGAGCTGAAACCCCTGGGGTCCCGGTCGGAGCAGCCCCTGCTCTGCCCAGTCCCGAAGCAGCTGAGCCGCGAAGAGCGGGTTTCCAGCTGTCCGCCTGCACAGCGCAGTGAGCAAGGCGTCCTCGACATCGAGCTGCCGACGGATCAGCTCCGCTTGCGCGTCATCGGACAGCGGACCGACTCGAATCTCCTGCAGCCCGGCGATCTCGGCGAGGCGTGCTTCCATCTGTGGCACCTCTGCCAGCTGCGCCTCCTCCAGGGTCAGCACCACCAGGGCAGCCCCCCCCGCCTCCTTCAACACCTTCTCAACGAGGGAGATGACCGACTCGCTCCGATGGGCATCATCGAAGACGACCACCGCCCGTCGCTGGAGGGCGAGGTGACGTATCCAGCCGACGAGCGCGGTCTGTGGATCGCCGGCGGCGGATGCGGACAAGAGCTGTGCGACGTGCTCGACCACATCATCTGCTTCGAAGATCTGTTCGCGGAGCCTGGATCGCACGACATCATCGGACAGCTCGCGGCCGCAGGCGAACCGTCGCCGGAAGAAGCGGCGGATGGCTTCCCCCAGGTCTGCGTCGTGGCAGTCGATCAGGATGGCATGAGCGGCGCCGAGGGTCTCTGCCCGCTCACACAGCCACCGGGCGAGCCGCGTTCGCCCGACGCCCACCGGCCCGCGCAAGGCGACGGCGCTGGGCTGCGCGCGGCTCAAGGCTCTCCACAGCTGCTCCTGGATGTCTTCTCTGCCGACCACCTCTGGCTCGCGGAGCCGAACCAGCGAGGACCCCAGGCCGCGCTCGGAGCGCCCGGGGCGGGGCAATAAGCGCCATCGCTGTGGAATCTGTGGCGATGGGATGCGGGCAGGCGGGGGCAGATCGTCCTCCGACACGATCTGCGGCGCCGCGGCCCTGTCGCTGAGAGATCCCCCCACCATCGGCGTGGTCGCTGTCTCAATCCAGGTATCGTCCCCCAATGCCTCCACGGCACCCAGATCCAGGCCAGAGGGAACATCTGGCAGCTGCTCGAGCGCACGCAGGGCGTCGGCGGCCTGTCGAAACCGCTGATGAATCGAGGGCTGAAGGAGCCGACTGATCCAGGCGAGGATCGGCTTCGCGGTTTCGGGCATCACCGGGAGCGGGCGGGGAGGAAGCCGTCCCCAGGCCGACGCTGGATACAGATGCCGATCGGGGAACCGCCGCAGACCGACGAACAGCTCCATGGCGACGCACCCGAGGGCATAGAGGTCGGTCCATGGCCCATAAAGCCACCCGGAGCCGCTGAGCTGCTCCGGAGACATATAAGGCAGGCTGCCCACGATGTGGCTCCCCTGCTCCAGCTCTATCAGCTGAGCGACGCCAAAGTCAGAGATCCGGAGCCGTTGGTCCCGGTCGAGCAGGATGTTGGAGGGCTTGACGTCGAGGTGGATGATCCCACGGGCGTGGACATGGGCGAGCGCGTCGAGGATTTCGGAGACCCACCGACGGACCGTCGACCAGGGCTGGCGAGTGGTGGGCAGGGTCGACTCCAGCCGCTCCATGACAAGGTAGGGTCGGCCTTCATGGGTCCCACGCTCAAAGAGTCGGACGACGCCGGGGTGATCGAGACGCGCGACCGACTGGATCTCATTGTCGAACTGCGCCTGCTGGGCATCGCTGGGGACGTCGCTGACGAACTTGATGGCGACGAGGCGTTTTGTTGGAAGGTGCTTCGCTTCCCACACCGATCCCATGCCGCCCTTCCCAAGTATTGAACGAAGCTGAAAATCCCCCACACGTTGTTCAGAGTGAAGTTCCATGAAGCTCCACGTAGACGGTTCGCGGTGATTACTTGAACACAACCGAGCGGATGATGCACGCAGAGATGCGTACGGGTGACGCGTCGGCGCCGAATGGGTCACGGACAGAATCTGGCATCCCAATCGAGCAGAGATGCGATAGAGCCCCACAATCATGAAGACGCGTCATCCCCTCCTCCGACTGGCGCCGCTGTTCACCCCCGATCGCAGGTTGCTGCTGTTCAGCGGCCTGGGGTTGTTGACCGGGACGGCGTTGGGCCTGGTCGGACCGATCCTCGTCGCCCAGGCCATCGATGTGGACCTTGCGAACCACGATCAGGCCGGCCTCATCACCAAAGCGGGGATGTACATGGGCGTCATCCTCGCTAGCCTCGCGGTGACCTATGGGGCTCGAATTGGCATCGAGACGGTCGCCCAGCGGGCGATGGTCACCCTCAAGCAGCAGCTGTTCGATCACCTGCTCGACCATGACCTGGCGTTGCACGACAAGCAGACGTCGGGCCGGCTGATCACCCGGATCCAGGGGGACATCGAGGCGCTCCGCACCCTGTTCACCGAAGTCATCCTGGCCAGCCCGGCGGACGCGCTCCTGTTCGTGGGCATCTTCACCGTGCTGACCGTCAAGGCGTCGGCGCTCGCGCCGCTGGTCGCCGGCGTCATCCCCGTCTGGGTGTTGTTGTTTCTGCTCTTCCGTCGGTTGGCGCCCCCGCGGTTCATGGCGCTGCGCAAGATCCAGGCGACCCTCACCGGCTTCTTCACCGAGCATATCCGGGCGATGCCCACGGTCCAGGCGTACGACCAGGGCGACTGGGCCCGGCAGCGGGTCGAGAACCTCAACCGGGACGTCTTCCGCACCGCTGCCATCGCCGGCCTGCTGCCGGTCGGCTACTTCAACGCCATCTTCCTGGTTCGCAGCATCGGCTTCGTCGCCCTGTTGTGGTTCGGCGTCGGCATGATCGATGACGGTCGGCTGACCGTGGGCGAGCTGGTGATGGGCCTGGGCTACCTCCGGCAGCTGTTCGGCCCGCTCATGCGGTTGTCCAACCACCAGACCACCATCGAGCGCGCCCGGGCGGCGTCGATCCGCATCGGGGAGCTGCTCGACACCCCCCGGCAGATCGCTGATCCAGCGGACCCGGTGGCATGGCCCGGCCTTGAAGAGGCGCTCCGGCTGGAGTCGGTGGACTTCCACTACATCGCGGGGGCGCCGGTGCTCCGGCAGCTGTCGATGTCCATCCCCGCCGGCGCCAGCGTGGGCATCGTGGGGCCGACCGGGGCGGGCAAGAGCTCGGTGCTCAACCTCCTGCTGCGGTTCCGGGACCCGACCGGCGGCCGGGTCACCATCGACGGGGTCGATCTCCGGGACCTCCCCGTCTCGGTGCTTCGGGAGCGGATGGGCCTGGTTCTCCAGGATGTCCACCTGTTCCCGGGAACCATCCTGGAGAACCTCGGCGACGATCCCCAGGTCGCGCAGGCGGCGCTCGACGTGCTGGACATCGACCTTCCGCTCGACCGGCGGGTGGGCGACGACAGCCTCTCCCGGGGCGAGCGACAGCTGCTCACCTTCGCCCGGGCCCTGGTCGGCGATCCGGAGATCCTCGTCCTCGATGAGGCGACCTCTGCGGTCGATCCGGCGACTGAGGCGCGGATACAGCGGGCCCTCGACCGGCTCCAGGCCGGTCGGACCACCATCATGGTCGCCCACCGGCTGAACACCGTCCGCCACTGCGACATCATCTTCGTCCTCCACCAGGGCCGGCTCAAAGAGCAGGGCACCCACGAGCAGCTCATCGCACAGGGCGGGGTGTATGCGACCCTCGCCCGCCTGCAGGAGGTGGCATGAACGATCTGCGCACCATCGCCCGCTGGATGCGGATCGTCTGGAAGGACAGCCCCCTCGCGCTCGGCGGGATCTGCCTGCTCAGCCTGCTCAACGCCATGCTGGTGGTCGCCTTCCCCTGGCTGTGGCAGTACGTCATCGACGCCCTCAACCAGCCCCGCGAAGACACCGACCTGCAGACGCTGGTGATGTGGATGCTCCTCGTCGGCGTCGGCCAGACGATGCTCTACATCGTCCTCCAGGGCGCGCGCTCGGTGATGAACGCCATCATCACCTGGCGGGCCCGTCGGAAGGTCTTCGACCACCTCTCCCGGCTGCCGCCCTCGTTCTATCGGGCGTGGCGGTCGGGCGATCTGGTCACCCGGCTCACCGACGACTCCGGCGAAAAGATCGCCTGGTTTCTGTGCTCGGGCATCTTCCGAACCCTGGAAGCCTTGCTCATCATCGTCGTCTGCGTGTCGGTGATGGCCGCTCTGGCGCCGGGGCTGACGGCACAGGTTATCGTCCCGCTCCCGCTGCTGATCGTGTTCCAGGCCGCCGCCCAGACGACGCTCTCCAAGCGGTATCGGCGTGTACAACAGGCCATCTCGACCATCAACGATGCCCTGACTGCGACGTTCAGCGGCATCCGGGTCATCCAGGCCAGCCGGCTCCAGGCGCCCACCCGACGGCGCTTCCGAGACGTGGTCCGCGAACAGAAAGACGCCGAGATCCGCGTCGCCTACATCCAGCAGCTGGTCTTCTTGATGTATGGATATGGCTGGCAGATCGCCATCGTCGCGCTGCTGTTGGCTGGCGGAAGCGCGGTACTCGACCAGTCCATCACCCTCGGCCAGTTCGTCAGCTTCGAAGGGTTCTTGATGACCCTCATCTGGCCGATGTTCGACGTCGGCATGTTCGCCTCAAAGATCAAGCAGGCCAGCGTCGCCCTCCAGCGACTGGACGACCTGCTGAGCACGCCCGCTCCGGAGCAGAACCAGCCGCTCCCCGCGCCGGGCGCCCGGCTGGATGTCTCTGTCCAGGGCGCCGTCGCCATGGCCGAGGATGGCAGCCGGCTGCTCGAAGACATCACCTTACACGCTCCAGCGGGCAGCACCGTCGCCGTGGTCGGTCAGATCGGGGCGGGCAAGTCGACGTTGATGGACCTGCTCGCCGGCCAGCGCCCCATCAACGCAGGCACCCTGACCATCGGCGGGGTGCCGCTTCAGCCTCCCTGGCCCGGCCCCCTGCGGCGACAGATCGGGCACGTCCCACAGGACACGGTCATGATCTCTGCCACGGTCAAAGAGAACCTGCTGCTTGGACGGGACGCCGCAGCGGCGGATATCGACGCGGCGCTGCAGATCTCTCGGATGGCGCAGGATCTGCCCGACCTCCCCAACGGGCTGGAGACGGCGGTCGGAGAGCGGGGGGTGACCCTGTCTGGTGGACAGCAACAGCGACTGGCGATCGCCCGGGCGTTGGTCGGGCGGCCCCGAATTCTGCTGCTCGATGACGCCACCGCCGCCCTGGACGCAGACACCGAGGCCGCCTTCTGGAGCGGCCTCGAAGGCGCCATCCCCGGTGTCACCGTTATCCTCGTCACCCACCGCGTCGCCACCATCCAGCGCGCCAGACAGGTCATCGTCCTCGCCAATGGACGGGTCGCTCAGCGGGGAACCCATGACGAGCTCATCCGAACCGATGGCGAATATGTAAGGATATATGGACAGCTTCAGGCAAGAAGCACACTGGGCGCAGAATAAATTTCACACCCGCTTGTCACAACAAGCCCTCGCCTTGCGTACCCCCTGATCCTGACGCCAAGAAACCCACCCCCGTAAACACATCGGGCATCCTTCCCATTCAGGCGACAGGGATATCTGTGGTCACATAAACCACCGTGGGCTTATGTGTCCGATTTCATCACTTCGTTCCGTCGAAGGAGACGTCGAATGCGATCCATGTCGCTATTGGGTCTGGCCGTTCTTGCTGGATGTCCTGAAAACCGATTGACCAACATCGAGGAGACAGAGGACCGGGCTCCTGAGATTCTGGTCACGCCGCTGTCGATCAACTACGGCACGCTTGACATCGGGGAGACGGCGTCTGAACAGGTTCGCATTGAGAACACCGGCGACGCGGTCCTGGAGGTCGCGGATCTGCTGCTCCAGACGGTCTCAGCGTCGAGCACCAGCCCGTTCACCCTGACGTCGAGTCCGTTCCCGGTGTCTCTGGAGCCTGGCGCGTTCATCGAGGTTCCGATTTTGTATACTGCGACGACGCCCGCCGATCAGGGAACCGCGACGGTGATCTCCAGCGACCCGGATGAAGCCGCGATCGAGATCTCCCTCAACGGCGGATACACCGGCCCTCACCTGGAGATTCGGCCGCCTGCGATCGACTTCGGCGATCGGATGCTCAACTGTGAGGAGACCCGGATCATCGAGCTTCACAGCGTCGGCACAGAGACGCTGGAGATGTACGATGTCTTCCTCGAAGAGGAAAACTATGAAATTGTAAGCTTCGAAGGCGAGATGGCGTTGGATCCCGGGCAGCTGGCGCTGGTCGAGGTTCGGTTCAACCCGGACGCCCCGGAATTGTATACAGATCTCCTGGTGGTCAACAGCAATGATATGGATGAAGCCACCAAGACCGGTGCTCTGTTCGGCACCGGAGACGATGATGGGAGCTGCAGCAGCCTGGATCTGTCATTTAAAGTTGAGTACGAGATCGCTGATATCGCGACGATTATCGATGTTACCGGCTCCATGTTCAACACGATCACGGGTCTTCAGACCGAATTCTCAGGCATCGCACAGGAGCTGTTCAACGAGATCGAAGACATCACCTTCGGCGTTGGCGAGTTCCGCGACTACAACTATGCCAGGATGGGCAGCGGGGCCGACAAGCCCTTTGAGTTGTTGGTCCAGCAGACCACAGACCTTCCGCGGGTCCAGAAGGCCTTCGACGGGATGTCCGCCCTTAACGGCGGAGATTCCCCAGAGTCTTCGTTAGAGGCGCTGTATCAGGCCCTCACCGGGCAGGGCTACGACCAGAACTGCAACGAGGAGTACGACGACGACGACGATGTGGCCCCCTTCAAGCGGCGGTCCACCGATGCCTTCGGTGGGAACGTCGGGGGCTCGCAGTCCGGCGCGGTCCCTGGTGGCGGCAGCGTTGGTGGGATGGGCTTCCGAGAGGACGTCCTGTCGATCATCATCTTCGCCACCGACAACTTCCTGCGTGACCCGGACAACGGCTACCCGGCCCCTGGCGGCTGCACCACGGCCGGGATGCCTGGGAGCGACGCCGGCTCCGAGATGGTCAAAGAAGCCGCCGCAGACATCAACGCCAGGATCATCGGCGTCGGCGTCAACTTCAACGTCGGCAGCTCCCCGTACAAGCAAATGGACGAGGTCTCCGATCTTGTGGTCACCTGGGGCAACAACGTCGATGACTTCCAGGAGACCATCGTCGGCGCCGTCCTGGAGCTGATCAGCGATGAGACCTTCAACGAGGTCGAGCTGGTCGTCAGCAAGGACGATTACAACCTGGTCGATTCGGTGACGCCGGATCAGTGGACCGCTGTCCCATCCGGCACAGAGGTCACCTTCACCATCACCACCGTCGAAGGGTCTGCCATCGTGCTCGACCCCGAGGAGGGGATCACCACCGACATCGTCGTCGACGTGTACGGTTCAATCGAATCTCGGTCGTGGCTGCTCAACAGCCACACCTTCCACGCTCTCATCCCCGAAGACCTTCGCGATTCTGCAGAATGAGCCGTGGTGGGTCCCCCACCACGCCGTCACGATTGATTGAATCGAAGGCGTGTTCAGGGAATGAGCAGCGGAGCGAGGTCGTCACCGGCGGCCGCGTCCGGGTCGATGGGGAGCGCCAGGTCTTCGACCTGATCGATGTCTTCAACCCGCCATTCCTTGGTAGAGTACATCTTGAGCGTGCGGCCCATGATGGTCAGATCGAGGCACAGCTCAAAGGGTTCGGGCGCCTTTCCCTTGCACTCATAGGCCCGCCACTTCATCTTCAGGCGACGATCGTTCTGAGGGAAGTGGACCTGGAGGCCTTCCTGCCCCTGCCCGACGGTCCACCTGCCGCGCTCGATAAACTGCCGCCAGACGGAGGCTCGGACGAAGAAGCCGGGTCGCTGGCCGTGCTTGTCGATGAAGATCAGCTGATTTATCATGTCCCGCTCGCTGCGCGGGAGATGGTCGATCCAGACCTGATTGGTCAGCAGCTTCAGGCCGGGCCCGGGACGCTGCGCGTCCGGTTCGTCCAACAGCTCTGCGCCGAAGAACAGCGCGCCGACAGCGGCGGCGGCCAGGGAAACACGAGACCAGCGGATGCGATGTAGGATACTCATACACCAACGATAACCTCATCAACCCCCAACATACATCCGCTTCTCATCATCGAGCATCGGGCTCTGGACCGTCCGAAGAAGAAGCCCATCAGGAGGGGAGGAGCTCTGGGTGTAGGAGCCGGGAAGGATGTCCGGGCGGAGGGGTGAAATACACCCTCTGTTCGTGACACCTTGAGCCGAGGCTTCTTCTGATGTCCCCCCTCCTCTCCGCCTGGATGCTCCTCACCCTCTCTTCCGCGACCGCTGGAGATCCAGGGTATGGAGTGCGCTGCGCCGACGTCCACTGTGCGAGCTGTGAGCGCGCCCCCATCCGGAGTGTCCGCCATAACTCTGCGCTCACGCCCACCGAACGGTACGGTGCGCAGATGGCCTTCGACCAGAACAAGGCGACCGCCTGGTGCGAAGGCGAACCCGGCACCGGCGTCGGCCGTGGAATGATCATCATCCTGCAGGAGCCCCGCGTCATCGAGGCCATCCGCATCCATGGCGGCTACTTTAAGAGCGCTGACCTCCTCAAGG
>JBCBLB010000367.1:0-9721 GCA_038520555.1 Myxococcota bacterium
ATTGAAGACATGCATGTGTTCGATGATTATCGAGAACTTGGTGACGATGTCACTATTTCCAGAATCAACCCTCCAGGCAATCTCACGCGTGTCCAATACACGCGCTATTGCCTGAGGTTTGATGGTACTTGAAAACGAACGATTCTGGAGCTTCCTGCCCCTACGAAGCGCCTGTGCTTCTCGTTGGGCGCTTCGGGGCGAGAGACAAATCTGAATCCGCCCTTCCTTACGGAGCGGCCGAAGCATGTGCCGATAGATCGGACTTCCCAACTCTGACTCGATAGAAGCCGCTATCTCCGTCCAATTCCATGGTATGCGATGCTGCTTGGCCATGATCGGCTATAGCGTAACCGGTTGACAGATTACCCGTCAGGCAGTCACACCGACTACTTATCACTGGGGTAGTAGATATCGACGACGATGGTGGAATCCTGTTGGTTGGATCTCCCGTAGCTGTAGCCATTTGAGCCACTCCCACCGCTGCTCCCGCTGCTGTTATTGCCGTCTCCACGATTCCAGCCACTCCCACCGGCAGCATTGCGACCGCGGCCCGTTCCACCGCTATGATTGCCATCCTTGCCGCCCGCTCCCCCTTGGCCCTTGCTGCTTGCTCCGCCATCAGCGGGCCCGCCGATCTTCCACCGGATCTTTCCTCGGCCTCCGCTGAATGGGCCATTGTCGCCCGGCATCGTGTCGGGGTGAGTGATCGTCCCGGGGTTGTGGGTCGCCGCAGAGATTTCACTGACACCAGAGACCAGGTCTTCCAGGCGCTCCTTTTCTGTTTGATGACCTGGTGGGCCCTTGTTGTCGACCTGTTCATCACCTGACCCCATCTTACTTCCCATATTTTCAAACGGGTCCTCACTCTCAAGTTGCCCCGTGTATGAGCCCCCCCCCGGGTCAGGGTCATCTCCAGTCATGAAGTCCTTGAAGCGATCGAATATCGAAATGCCAGTATCTGTTTGATACTCAGCCAGCCCCTGGGCCTGGATCGCATCCATCAGGATTTCAATCATGAGGCTTGCTACAGTCTGTTTAAACACCGCATCAAGTCTCTTCCTCTCGTCAGGCGAGATGCCTTCCCACTCAATATTGTTGTTCGCAGAAGGTGATTCCAAGGTTTCTCGATATGCAGCAAGGTCTATCTCGGTGTCGCGGTACCGAATCATTTCTTGCATCATCATGTGAAGTGCCTTGGAGCGAACCGCGACCCTTTGAGCGCTGGTTGGAAACCCACTGATCTTTTCCAACTGTGAGTCTACCATATCATGATAGAAATCTTCCATATCTACACCGTCTCGTGCCGGTTGAGAGGCTGGATCCATAAATCCACCTTCATTTTCCCCACGCCGAATCAGGGCAGACTGGTAATCTGTCAGGTAGTTCGCCTGAATATCCAGAGTGTCCTCATACGAGTAGGAAGTCAGCTTTTCTCCATGGTACCAACCAGCCATTTGCTGTGCGACATGATCAAGCAATTCCTCAGTCATTGCGACATCGTTGTCCATAGATGAATGATAGTCAAGTTCCCCCTTCAGCACTGTCCTATGGAACTCATACAGTTCTCGGGCTCCAGGGCTGGCAATTTCTTTCCCGAGGAAGAAGTCCGGTCCTGGATCGATCGCTGTCCCGATGGTCCACCCCACAGAGAACGAGATCAACGCTGATGAGGCTACCGTCATGGTGACTGCAACCCCGGATGAGACAACGCCTACCTCCAGCGCTCCCCCAACAGCGACACGAGTCGCGATCTTGTTCCCAGTGCCTATAGCGACACGGGCAGTCACCCTGTTTGCGACGGTACGGTTGACCGCTGTAGCTGTTTGACGCGAAGCCTGTTGCTGTAGCTTCTTACGAACCATTGCCTTAGTCATCTCTTGACTTCCAGGCTTCGATCGAACTGACCAATCTGACTCGTGGTCTCGTGACGCACGGTCGGTGAAGTATGCGTCCAACAGGTCATCCGAGATCTGAATATTCAAATACACCAGATCGTCGGGATCTCCCACCATAAGGTCATGGTAGATCTGCCCATAGTGGTCAAAGTATCGTGCCTCGAATGAACCATTGGGATGCATTCTGAACCCGGCAGCAATCAGTTTCTCCTGCATTCCCAGGTTGGGTGCAGCCGGCAGAAGGGCGAAGTTCTCCACACGAACCACAGACTGACCTTGTTCGGTCAACACAGGTCCAGATGAGGTGTGCGCCTGGTAGAGCATTGTTCTGGCTTCAAACGAGATGTTCTTGTTGATCCACTCAAAGATCGGATCGATCGTGGGCGGTTCCATCTCTTCATTGCCCAACATTCCCGCAAATCGTCGATTGTAACGTCGCCGGAATCCCTGCGGGGTTGTCGTGCTTCGACGATGCTCAAACTCAATGATGTCGAGGACGACCATCAAGAACTCGAACATCTCCCCATGATAAACCTGAAGAGATCCGAGTGCGTCGGCATTGTCTTCAAGTTTGCTGAACCCCTCCACCTTACCGCGAGCAGGGTCGCTGACAGAGATGTCTCGACCAGGGGCTTTTCCTCCACCGCGACCGGCGCGTTTACGAGTCTGTTCGGTTGGTTTCTTAACGCCGCGAATATCTGGTGCTTCGCCGCCGAGGGTTCCGATTGAAGGCATGACTCACTCTTGTGTTCAATGGGGGTGCAGGCGATCTGCGAAGATCGCCTGCATCAGGACCGATACGACTTGGAAACTTGGGGGCTCCGGTCAGCAGACCTTGTTGTTGAGTTGAACATGTCCGTTTGCCGAAACGATACCGTTGTTGCCGCTGGTCGAGCTAACGAGCACCCCGAAACGGACGTAGCCCTTGCCCATAGTGTGAGCAGAGCAATCCACAGTCTCAAAGGCCTTCCCCTCCATGGATCGGTACGAGCCAATCGCGACGGGGGCATCTGTAACGTCGGTATCGGCTTCGGCGGTTTGGAGCCCAAACCGGCAGCGGAAACCCGGCGAGACAGTCCAGAGTTGTACGATGGTGTCCATCGCATTCGGACCACGGAAGCCGGCTGCTGACTGCCAGCCTGTCAGCGGGATCCAGCGATCGCTGAGTTCGTTAGCCTGAAGGTTGCCGGTTCTGAAGGACTGGCTATCGATGCACATTCTTGCTCCTGTCAGTTTTTGTTGATTGGATCAACGGTTTCGGTGTCTTACGACACAACGCCATTCGAAGTTCTTTTCTTCTGGCGTCCCGACGAGGGTGTGTTCCTCGCCGTTAATGAGCCACAGAAGCTCTTGCGCCTCTGTAAGCTCGCTTCCATCGAGCTGCTCCCGATCGTAGGTGGCGCTGATCTTCGTCACCTGCCGATCGCCTTGCTCGAAGGTCCCCCCAGAGGCCGCGATGATCCGGAGGGCCAACCGCCGGACCTTCGGTGTTGGGGAGAGCGTAAGGTCTACATCGGTCGGAGTTCCGCGACCCACCTCACTGCCAGACCAGGTCCGCGTCCGGATCACCACTGTCTGCCGGCGTAGGCCCAGCTCGTCCGCGAGGCGGCGTCCCTCGTCAATGACGGGGATGATGTCGTCGCGGAGCGTGCTCATCTCTGGGAGAGGACCTTAACGACGTCCTTGGCGTTGACGTCGGGGTGCGCCTCGATGAGCGCCATCACCTTGCGAGCCATCCGCCCCCGGTAGATGCTGCGTCCGAGCGTCCAGGACGGCGCCTTGGGACCACGTCCCCGGAAGCGCACTGAGGTCTTGAGTTGGATGACCAGCCCATCTTTGCCCGGCTCCGATCCTGCGACCGGAACCTCCACGATCTTCTCGACCACCTTCTCGACGACCTGCACCGCGGGCGTGAACGGTGCGATGTCGTGGGCTTTTCGGTATGCGGCGACCTCTGCGACATCGACGCCGGCCATCTTGGCGAGGGCCTCGTCGGGCATGTAGGCGAACAGGCTGTTTTGTGCGGCAACATCGAGGGAGAGGGTTTTATCCGACATCTTGGGCTCCGAAGAGAGGGGCAGAGGAGAAGGAGGGCGCCATCAGCCGCGGTGGGCGAACCCGCTTGTGGATGATGCGTTGGTCGAAGAGAAGTAGGGGGCGCGGCTGGCGACGCCGAGGATCGAGGCGAGGTTGCTGACCATGCGGTTGCCCATCGCCCACAGGGTGCGGACCTCTGCGGCGCCGGCGAGGATGACGTCTTCCGCCTTGACCACCTTCTGCCGGTCCACGGCGCCGAACAGGGTGTCTTCGAGGCTGTTGAGCCGGGTGAGCAGCGTCCCTACCCGCACCTCAGACTCCGGGCTCAACGCCGTCAGCGCACCCTCCAGGGCGTTGTACAGCCCGCGGTCCCGGTCGGAGTAGCCGAGGTAGCGGCGGCAGTCGGCCTTCTGGACCTCGGAGAGCGCCATCAGACCGGGACGAACTGGAGGGCGGTGGGCGCGCTGTAGGTCTGGCCGGGCACACCGCAGGGCGCGCCGTCCGGGATGCCGTCATAGATCGTCCCCTGAGCGGCCAGCCCTCCAGCGGCGTTGAAGTCTGTGGCTGGACCAGCGACATAGACCCCGAGGATCGACTTCGTGTCGTCGACGTCTGGCAGCTTCTGGAGCGCCAGCGCCGCCGAGCTGGCGTCTGTGCCGGCGGCGATCGAGGCCGCGCCTGCAGCATCCAGGTAGAGCCAATACGCCCGATGGGTGCCGGCGGCGGTGTCGGTTTCGCCGGAGAGGTCCCACAGGTCGTCGGTCGAAGCCTTCGTGTACTGGCGGTTCGAGATGCGGAAGTCTGCGCTGGTGTTGGTGCGCAGGGTGCCGGCGGTGGTGCCGTTGCCGATGGCGGGTGCAGACAGCGTCGAGAAGGCAAGCAGCAGGATGAGCGAGCTGATCGCTTTGGCCACGCCGTCCTGCTCGTCTCGACGTCCGGTGCGGCGGATGATGGTGGGCATCGGGGGCTCCAGGAGGAAGGGGACGCGCACCTGGAGATGCGCGCCGATGGGGTGGGATCAGAGCGGAGAAGAGACGGGACAGGTGGAAACCGATTCCATCTGCGGAGCGGAAGGCACGGGCCGACCAGACGAACTGGCTCAGACGAATCGGAGCTTGCCGAAGGCGTTTCTTCGGGTGTACTCGACCTGGCCGTAAACGATGACCATCGCCTCGGTCGAATCCCCGCGGTCTCCGAGCACCCGGATGTGCGGCGTGAGCCCAGGAGAGCGGGCTGCCATTCCCTCCAGCGCCTCACGGGGGAGCTGGAGATGGGGGTTTCCGGTGATGCGGCGGAAGAACTCCAACACCCCCTGCGCCCCGCGCTGCAGGATGCTGGCGATGGGGCTGAGCTGGTGGATGGAGACGTAGCGGGTGTTCCAGCCGTACATCCGATTCGTGGTGCACTGCCGGTCGCGGATGATGGGGATGCCATCGACGAACACACAGTTCATGCCCGCCTTGAGCTTGACGGTGCGTTCACCCAGGCCGTTCGAACCGCCACCGCGGGCCAGAGTGACCTCCCGCTCGACGTTCAGCTCGTTGTCGCCGAACAGGTTCTTGACCCGGTCGAAGATCTCGGAGGTGGTGGTGATGAACTCGGGGGCTTCGCCGCACGCATCGTAGATGGGCGTGATGAGCTGCTGGCGAATGGTCGCAAACGAGAGGCTGGCGAGGCTGACCTCGTTCTCCACCGCTGCCCACTCCGGGTAGGTGACCGGGTCGATGCTGGAGAAGGCGCCCGAGCTGTCGATGGCCACTTCTGCGCCCGCCATCTCCGGAGGTGTCGCCGCCGGGTTTCCCCCATAGAGGTCGTTGGCGACCCCGAGGGCGATGCGGCGATGCTGTCTCTCGACGCGGCCCATCAGCAGGTCTGAGCCCTTCGAGCCGACCGACTCCGGGTTGAAGTTGCTGCCGGCCACGGCCTGCGCGAGACCGGTGACAGAGGCGACCTTGTCGTACTGCGCCCAGGGAAGCGTGCCGGGCACCTCCGCTTCTGCATCCGCATCCGCGCTGGAGCGCGCCACACCTTCGGTCGAGGCGGTCGCATTGGCGGCGCCGGTGAACTCCGCGGTGAAGTGAAGCGCCTTGCCCTCGGCCGGGACGACCGGCAGGAGGAAGGGAAGGACGATGACGCTGTTGATGGAGGTGGTGAGGGGACGACGGTACAGCAGCGACAGCGCCGCGCTGATGTCCGCGGTGGAGGTCTGAGGCATAAAGCTCTCCAGGAGAGGGAGGATGCGGAGCGATCAGCGTCCGCTGCGGGGTACGGCGTGAGGACCACGCCGCAGGAAGGGAAGGTTCAGAAGAGGCCGGACAAGAGGTCGTTGGCGAGAGCGTCCATCGAGGTCACCCCGCCGCCCCCATCACCGGGGCTCTCCCCGCCGCCACCCCCGGCGCCTTGCTTGCCGGATGCGGGGATGTAGACCTTGGCCACGTCGGTCTTGGCCCACTCCGCGATGCCGTCTTCGACGTTGAGCTTGTCGGTGTAGCCCTTGCGCTGAGCGGTCCACAGGGGCTTGCCGGCGTCGTCGAAGTACAGGACGGGCTTTCCGTCGGCGGTCTTCATGTTCCGGAGGACGGGGATGACCAGGTCGTGACGGTCAGCGGGGATGTTGTGCTTGGAGAGCGCGGACCGGAGGGCGCCATCGAGGCGGCTGTCTCGTTCTCGCTGGGCAGAGGCGGCGGCTTCCTGCTCCTGTTCGCGCAGCTTCCGCTCCAACTCCTGCTGCCTCTCCTGGAGACGCAGGACCTCGGCGGAGGGCTCCCCTTCGCCTTCCTTGCCCGTTTTGCCGCCTTCACCGTTGCCCTTGTCGTTGAGCTTCTCGCGGACCTCCTTGAGGCCATCATCGAGCGCGGTCTTGATCTGGGTGGTCACGTCGAGCTTTTCGAGGCCCTGTTCAACGATCTTGGTGACCGATTCGGCGGTGGCGAACTTCTTGTCCAGCTCGTCGTTGTTCGTCTTCAGCGAGGTGGTGATCAGGTCGGTGATGAACTGCTTGTCGGCGTCGTCGAGGGGCATAGGTCGTCCTTACGCAGGAAACCCCAGCGGACAGTCCTTGTCGGG
This sequence comes from Myxococcota bacterium, assembly GCA_038520555.1. Taxonomy (GTDB): domain Bacteria; phylum Myxococcota_A; class UBA796; order UBA796; family UBA796; genus JBCBLB01. The sequence continues at coordinate 6,999 of JBCBLB010000367.1, forward strand.
GTCCGTTGGGGAGTTGGGGGTTGGTCAGAGAGGGGCTCTCTCTTCAAAATGAAAACGAGTCAGTCAAAAGATAGACTGACCCGTGCGTTTCCGTACATGGCCTGGGACGATGAGCCGCGTGGTGGCCGGTGGAGGAGCTGGGCGAGTCGATCGCGCCGGTGTCCTGCCCCATCTGCACCGACCCCGTATGTCGTGGTCATGGGGCCGGACACCGGCGCGATCGACTCGCCCAGCTCCTCCACCGGCCACCGCATTACCCCGGCTCATCGTGCTGAAATCTTGAAAGAGCAGATTCGAACATCGCTGCGATGCTCGGCAGCAGAGCTGCAATCGCGAAACGCCCGGTCAGTATATCAGCTCTCCCAGCTCCTCCGCCACGGCACCTGCCGCCCTCGATCAGCAAAGTGGGCTGGATAAAGCTGCCCAACGTAGGCATTCCCCGCCTGCCGCCAGAGAATCCCGCTCGCCCGCTTCTTCAACCGTCGAGCGTACTTCTGGACCTCTGCGATCGGCACCCGCCACTCTCCATCCACCGGCCGGGTTCGACCATGCAGCGCCCTGGAGAAGGGATGGCTCCGGTGGTCTCGTGTCTCGTCCGCCTTGGCGAGGAGCGGATCGGCCTCACCCGGCTCATCCAACACCGCGGCGGCCTGCTGGAGGCTCTCCTGATGGCCTGCGTTGTAGGCCCGGATGATCTCCATCCGCACGATCAGCGCTGCCCGGTGTCGCTGTCCTGCCATCAGCCCCGTAGGACCAGCGAGTTGCTCGGTCACCTGCCTCCAGGTCGCGCCCCGGGCAACACCCACCGTCAGCGCCCGCTGCATCTCCTCGATGAGCTGCGCCCCATACCGGAGGAGGCTGTGGCGATGAAGCAGAAGCCCTCGGCGCTCTGACAGCCGACCGAGGACCTCCAACTCGATCGCCCGGCCGACCTGGGGGAACTGCGCCTCCTGCGCACCAATGGCAGAGAGCAGATCCTGAAGCGCACGCTCCTGATGCGACCGAACGCCGGCGTCGAGCTGCTCCCCCAACCGGTTCTGGAGCTGAACGATCCCGGCCTCGACCTGAGCGAGGTAGACGCGGACGTGCTGAAGCGTGAATCGCTGACGGGGTGCGCGGGCGAGCTGGCGAAGGTCCTCATGGAGCTGCCGGCGGGCGTCATCGAAGGCGCGCAGGAAGCGCCGGGCCTCTGCATCCGACAGCGTCTCCAGCCGCCGTCCCTGTCGGTCGAGCAGCCGTTGAATCCGATACATCGGCTACTCCGCGTTGCCACCCTCCCCAGATGGAGGATCATTCGGTGGGGGCTCCCCAGCAGGCGCCCGGAAGCCCCCGAGCGGATCCAGGGCCTCGACGTCTGCCTCGTCGATCTCTGTCTCGATCTCCCGCAGCGTCCCTTCGTCGACCTCGTCCTGGAGCAGCCGCCGGGCCTGACGCTTGGCGACCACCTTGCGGAAGGTCGGTGAGAAGGAGCGCGCATCGACCGCCAGCGCCGCGGCATCGAGGAAGGTGAGGAGGTCTTCTTCGGACCAGCCGTCGAGACCCGAGATGGAAACGGTTTCCACCTGCTCGCCGCGGATGTTCTTGGCGATGAAGCGGACGGTGTTGCGCATCGCCTGTCGGACGAGGTCGGCGTAGCTGCCCAGAACGATCTCGGTCGCTTTCCAGTCCTGGCTCTTGCTCTCCCCGCTCAGTCGCTGACGGGCTGCGTCCGCATCGGCCGACAGCGCCATCTGCTGCACCACCCGATAGACCTCATCGCGGGTCGACGCCACATCGGTCTGAAGGTGACTGAACGCCACCCCAGACGGCGCGACATACTGCGCAGAGTCGCTGCCCTTCTCGTCTCGTCGCAGCTTGAGATACGCCCCATGGCCCAGCACGACGTGGCCCTCATCCCACTTTGAAGTGATGACCAGCAGTTCGTTGGCCGCCCGATGAAGCGCCCAACTCAGCTCGTTTCGGGCCCGGCAGGCGGCGATGGCGGGGTCTTCGAGCTTTCCCATCGCCCACAGGTCTGCCGGCATCGTCATCCGCACTACGGGAAGCTGTCCCAGCTTGTGTTCGATGGGCTCCAGCTCCTGTGCGGTGTCCTCTTCGGTGGGCTCTGCCTGCTCAGGCTTTGGGGTCCACTGCCACCGCCGGATGACCGCCGCGTCGATGTAGGTCCACTTCCACACCGTCTTCCGCGGCTCGGCCGGTCCTGCCCGCTTCTGCTCGATGGAGCGGAACAGGACCCACTGAAGCGCGCCCTGTGCGTCCGTCTCCCAGTCGATGACCTGCTCGGGGGTGAGCCCGACGAGGTAGCCGTCGAGGTAGCCCGCCTGCTCCTCTTCAGCGCGGTTGGTGGGCGCGGGGGCCTCAGCGTTCCGGGCCGGAAGGTTGATCCAGACCCAGGCGTGCTGACCGGCCTGGGCATCGCGGAACCGCTCTCGCCAGAACTGCTTCCAGCTCGTTCCCTTCCCGTCGCAGTCCATCCAGAGCGCTTCCCAATAGCGTCCCTCCAACCCGCTCAGGGCCGGCGCCTCTGCGAACAGCAGCGCCCCGAGAACAGAGATAATGGCGCCGGCGTGGTTGGTGTACTGGACGAGTCGGATGCGCTCTTCGTAGAGCGATGTGTCCTCCATCGCGTTCTTCGCGAACAGCGTCCGGCGGAAGGCGCGGAACCTATCGCCCCCATCGAGCAACGCTCGAAGCAGACTGATGCGCCCGCCATTGTGGGTGGG
>JBCBLB010000940.1:0-2738 GCA_038520555.1 Myxococcota bacterium
CGGGGCGCTTCGTGGAGATTGATCCGGGACGTGGCGAGCCGCTGGAAGCAGGGGGGGAGCTGATGGGAAAGAACATTGTCCCCATGATCACGAAATCAGCTGCAGAACCCGAACTGTCGAGTCTCGGTGTATATGATGTCGGTACCGAGAGTCGACAGTTCGGGTTCTGCAGCTGATTTCGGGGCGCTTCGTGGAGATTGATCCGGGACGTGGCGAGCCGCTGGAAGCAGGGGGGGAGCTGATGGGAAAGAACATTGTCCCCATGATCACGTTCGCCAACATGGATCTGGCCACGCTGACCCAACAAGTCGCAGCGCTTCTCAATGATATCTCATCCCTGATTGCTGCGATCAAAATCGACGATCCAGAATTTCAAGACGCAGTGGACAAGCTGACGACGCGTCTGATCGCAACAGCGAACGGAGAAGGCAACCTGGGACGTCTGCTGGCCGACGATCAGCTACTTGACGAAGTGGAAGCGTTGCTGCGACAAACCCAACAGATGTTAGATTCCCTCTCTCCAATGATCGAAGAACTCAGCGGCGCCGCGGCCTCTGTGGATGCGGCTGGTGACGCGGTCGTTGTTACAGCAGGCTCGGTGAATACCACCGCCGACGGCATCGATGATTCGCTGTCCGCTCTGCCTCAAACCCTGAACCGTATGGATCGCGCCCTCGATGAGATGACCCAGACCCTCGACGCGCTCCAGCGGATACCCGGCGTCCGCCGCGCCTTCGAACAGTAACCGCCGCCTTGAGGCCGGTCTGCATCCCATATGCGGGTCATGCCATATGCGGGTCATGCCATATGCGGGTCATGACTGTGGCGGCTCTCGCTGAGCCTGATCGATGAGCGAGGCGGCGAAGGTGATGACGTCGGCGAGCTGCTCAGCACGATCGGCGGAGATCCCGATCGCGCCAAGCTGACCAGAGACGAACATCGACGCCAGACCGTGAACAAGGACCCGGGCCGCCAGCGTGATCCAGAGAGGATCTTCAGGGTCGAGGCGCTGGTCTGCAGGCAGCCGGTCCAGGGCCGCCCGCACCGCCACCCAGTACGCCTGATCCGGTCCGTCCATCGACGCACTCATCGCGTACTCGGGCATGTTCATGACGCGAAAATAGCCTGGATTCTCAGCCGCGAACTTCACATAAGCGATGCCCACCCGGCGGAAGCCCTCGATCGCGGTGGGCGCCTCTGCGGCAGCGACCGCGACCGCCGCGTTGAGGTTCTCGAAGCCCTCCAGACACAGCGCCTTCATCAGGGCAGCGCGGTCGGGGAAGTGCTTGTAGGGCGCGCCCGAAGAAACACCGGCGCGCCGTCCCGCGGCGGCCATGGTGAACCCATCTGGCCCCTTCTCGGCGACCAGTTCAAGGGCGGCGTCCATCAGAGCGCGCCGAAGGTTTCCGTGGTGATAGCGACGGTTGGCCATGGGGTGGTCGTAATCGGTTCTGAAGTGAGACACGCTTCCTTTTCTTGTGGTCCACCACCGTCGCATGAAGTAAGAGACACTTACTCTAAAGTGAGTGTCTCTTACTTGACAGGAGGAAGCGATGAACGCCCCAACTCGACATCCCCTTCACCACAACCTCGCCCATCCCCACGCCTTCACCCCCCTTGAGGTCGAAGGGCAGCTCCCCGCCGGGCTGCGCGGCACCCTGTACCGTGCTGGGCCTGGCATTTTTGAGCGCTTCGGTCAGCGGGTGCGACACGCCTTCCTCGCCGATGGCGTCATCAGCGCGGTTCGACTCGACGGCCGTGGCGGCGCGCTCGGCGCGGCACAGCCCGTCCGCAGCGCCGGCTATCTCAAGGAAGAAGCTGCCGGACAGTTCCTATTTGGTGCCGACATCTCCTGGGGACGTCGGATCCTCAACGGGCTGCTCAACCGCGTCAAGCACACCGGAAATACGCATATCGTCTCCTGGCAGGGGCGGCTGCTCGCTTTGATGGAGGGGGGCTTCCCCGTCCAGATCTCAGATACCGATCTCTCCGTCCTTGCTGAAGACGGGATGGGCTTCATCCGGGGCCCCTTCTCTGCCCATCCTCACCGGGTCGTGGCTCGAAAGAGCACCTATAACTTCGGTCTTCGCTATGGTCGTGAGATGATGATCGATCTCTATGCGCTTCCCGACCATGGGCCGGGGCGGCATATGGGCGCCATCCGGGCGCCATGGCCGGCGATGGTACACGACTTCATCGCCACCGAACACCACCTCATCTTCGTTATCGCCCCGCTGAAGCTGCAGGTCTGGAAGGCGATGATGGGCTCGGGCGACTTCACCGGACTGTTCCAGTGGGATGCATCCGAAGGATGCATGCTGATGATGGTTGATATTGACGATCCGGGTCGGGTCCGCCAGATCGAGATGGACGCGTTCTGGGTCTGGCACTTCGCCAACGCCTGGTGTCGCCCCGATGGCGTGACCGAGATCGAGATGGCCCGGTATCCAAACGGCGACTCGATGCTGCACATTGGTGAAGAGACGGATAACAGCCAGCCGCCCCTCTACTACCGCCTCACCGTACCACCGGCAGGCGATCCGCTTCGTTGGGAGCAACTGTTCGAGCAGCCCGGTGATTTTCCCCGGATCCATCCTCATCAGGAAGGCCGTGAGCATCGCTACGTCTGGATGCAGATGCAGGCGCCTTCAGGGAACATCGGCCTGGCTCGACTCGACGTGCGCACGCGAACGGCCGCGCTGTGGACACCAGACACCCGGCAGAAGACCTCAGAGCCC
>JBCBLB010000361.1:0-9849 GCA_038520555.1 Myxococcota bacterium
CGCGTCGAAGTCGGTGGTGTCGTTGACCGTGGCTGTGAGCGCATCGATGGTGGCCTGGTGGTCGGAGACGGTCTGCTGGAGGGCTGCGATGGACTGCTCTGCGTCGCCGAGGGCGGCCTCCAGGGCATCGATCCGTGCCAGGTCATCGTCGCTGATTCCGTTGGTTTCGCCATCTCCGTCGCTGTCACAGCCGACCAGGGCGAGCGCCGTCACCGAGAAGGGGAGGAAGAGTCGAATCATGAAGGGTACCTCGATGTTCCATCAGGGGTGAATCCTTCAGGATGTAGCTTGCGAGGGGAAACCCTCCGATTCAAAAAGAGACGCCAGAGATCAAAGCGAATCTCTGGCGTCTCAAAGATGCTCAAACGTCCTCGGCGGGCGCTGGACGATCGGTGCGGTTTGCCGCTCAGCGCATGCCGGGGAAGCTGTCGACGTACTCGATCTGCAGGTCGGGGAAGCTGGTGACGAACTGGATCCGGAGGTCGGCGAACGTATCGACCATCCGCCACTCACCGCAGCTATCGGCGAAGGACTGCATCTTTCGGACGCGGAGGTCGGGGAAGCTGGTCACGACCTGGACCCGGAGATCAGGGAAACTGTCGACGACCTGGATGTTGCCGTACAGCTTGTGGCCTTTCAGGGTGCAGTCTGGCGTGATGTCGGCGCCCGCCCTGGCGTTGGGGACGGTCGACAGGGGCGCACAGGCGAACAGCGACGACGCCAACAGGGCTGCGAACAGGGGACGGCGCATGGTTGAACCTCGCAGTGGTATCTGATCGGTATCCCATTGCCCGGCGGGGTTCATCCGATAGCCGCTCAATCCTCGTCGAAGGCGAGCATCTCAAGCACGATGTCGCCGGGCTCGCGCTGGCGGGCGAGCTGTTCGCGCCGGGTCCGCCGGGGGACGAGGGCGTAGGCGTTGCGGTTCTCATAGGCGGCGCGGATCTGTGCGGCTGAGCGGGTGACGCTGCGAGGAGCAGCCCAATCCATCATGTCTTCGTGAATGTGCGTCATGAGAAGTCCCGGGGGAGGAAGCGCTTTCATTCAGAGCAAGGATCGCGCCAACCTCTCAAGGGTCTTACAACAGGAACGGTTTGCCCTTGACACATCGATGTAGAGGGACTTCCAACCATTTTGAATGGTTTCCCGGTTTTCTCAGGGTGACGCGCTCTGACAGATGTCAAAGGGGTGGGCTGACAAAAATTGTCAGCGACCGTTTTTCAACAATGAGCAGATCGAACCGTTATCTCCGTCCGCCTCAAATTTGGCTCAAGTCGAGGCCACTTCGGAGCGGTTGTTTGGATATAAATTAGCGTTTATGGTTAATTATCGCAATTTGAATGCGTTGTTGGGTCATGGTGTGAGGTGATGAAGTCGGTCTGAAGAACGGTACCGTGAAGGAGTCCAATTCACGGAACAACCTGGAGTCTTCATGTTCACACTCATTCTGTTCAACGCTGCGATGGCGGCGATGCCTGCGGGCGCGATCAACAATGGCGATGGAAGCTACTCGTACCCCCCGTCTGCTGGGCTGATGATCGGCGACCGGGAAGTGCATGGCGCAGTCACCTGGGAGTATGTCGGTCAGATCCGGTATGCGATGGACGGTGAGACGCTCCAGCCGCATCAGCTCGACCTTCCGGGGCGTTGGAAGGACATCGGGGTCCTCGGACAGGTTCTGGGTGCGAGCTGGCACCGGACCTCGGATCACAGCCTCTGGCAGGCGGTCGACGCGGACGTGCCGACCATCCAGATGGGCCTCTCGATGCCGGACGATGTCCATGAAGAGGACGGCGGCATCCCCAACGCACACGACTGGATGTGGTTGGAGCCGGAGAGCTACTGGTACACGCCGACCAGCTGGTCTCGCGATAGCTGTCCGGCTGGCGGTGGGTCGAAGGCGAAGTTTCAGGTCTGGGACGGTGAGAGCATCTTCCGCAATGCTGCGCTCGACACCTGGGAGCAGAGCGTTGTCTGGCTGTCGGCCTCCAGCCCCGGCGGTGACGCGGGGTTGTGTAGCGGCGTGTTGGTTGGCACCGACGACGACGACACCATGCAGGGTTGGGTGTTGACCGCGGCCCACTGCCTCTTCGACTCGGACCATAACCTCTTCGAGGATTTGACGGTTTGCACATATGGGAACGGGTACCCAGGCGCCGAGTGTGACGACACCCTGAGTCCGAATGATGAGGTGGATGTGTTCATCTCGCCTCGCTACCAGGACTGGACCTGGAACCCCGGCGATGACATCGCGTTGGTGCGAGCGACACTGGACAGCTCGACGTATCGTGCGCTCAAGCTTTCGGAGGCCTCAGACGCCTTCGTCACCCGCTTCGACATGACCGAGGGCTCCCACCATGTGTTGCATTTTGACTCCCACACGCACGTCTGTGGGTCGACCGACCCCACCGAGTCGCTGACAGACGGGATCTGCTTCTGCCAGGACAACACGGTGCCGGCGATCTCCGCGCTGATGGCTGTCGGATCGCGGCTCCAGACCCAGCACTTCAACATCACCGCGCCGGTGACGACAGACACGTTCCATGCGAAGGCGGATGGCGGCAACGGCTACTCTGGATCGCCGATCTGGTACTGCGGGAGCTCGCCGTGCAGCCTCACGAGCTATACGCCGCGCGCGGGCGTGGTGTCGGTCGTCTCGGGTCGGAACGGCGCGTATAACCGTCAGGTCGGTCCCAAGGTCCGGAATTTCCGCGCCTGGGCCTTCGGCATCATGGCGCCGTGAATCCCGGGATAGGTCACCCTCCACAACCTGGAGGGTGACATGGGCGCAGAGCCGGTTCAGTTGGGCGCGAGCGGGTTGAAGGTCTCGCCGATGTGTCTGGGCGCGATGATGTTCGGCGGCCAGACCGATCTGGCGAGCGCCCGCCGCATCGCCGACATGTGCCTGGAGCGGGGGGTGTTCTTCTGGGACACCGCTGACATGTACAACCGCGGCGCCTCGGAAGAGGTCTGCCGGGCGCTGATGGCCGGACGCCGCCAGCAGATCGTGTTGGCGACGAAGGTCTATGCGCCGATGGGCGACGGGCCCAATGACCGCGGGTTGTCTGCGCGGCACATCATCGCCGCCTGTGAGGCGTCGCTGCGGCGGCTGGGCACGGACTGGATCGATCTGTACTACCTCCATATCCCCGATCGCAGCGTCCCGATCGAGGAGAGCCTCCGCGCGATGGAGGATCTGGTCCGCGCCGGCAAGGTGCGCTACGTCGGCTGCTCGAACTATCGGGCCTGGGAGGTCGTGGAGATGGTGTCGCTGGCCCGCGCGCGGGGCTGGCAGCCGATCACGGCGATGCAGCCCCTGTACAACATCGTCAACCGCGACATTGAGGTGGAGCTGTTGCCGATGGCGAAGCGGTTCGGCCTGGGTGTGGTGAGCTACTCGTCTCTGGCGAGGGGCATCCTGACGGGCAAGTACAGCTGGGATCGGCCGGCGCCGGAGGGATCGCGGCTGGCGCGTCAGGATCGGCGGCTGTTGCAGGCGGAGTGGCGAGAGGCGTCCATTGAGGTCGCCCATCAGCTGCTTCCGTTGGCAGAGGCGCGGGGGTGCACCCCCAGCCAGATGGCGACGGCCTGGGCGATGGCCAACAGGCTTGTGCATTCTGTGATCATCGGCCCGCGGACGGTCGCGCATGCACAGGACGCCCTGGGCGCCCTCGATGTGGAGATCGACGATGCGCTCGAGGCCGCGGTCGACGCGCTGGTTCCGCCGGGGACGCACTCGGGGCGCCACTGGCCGGATGAGCAGTACCCCATCATCGGCCGTGAGCGCGACGCTCTTCATCTCAACGGATGTTGATATTCAGCCGGCGGGCCACATCTCTGGGGACCGGGTACCGTCGGGCCTGCGGCAGCAACCGTCGAGCATCCCGGGCCCGGCCCCGATCGCGTAGGGTTCGGATCTTCTTGATCTGTGCGGTGATGTCCTGGATGGAGCGGGTCCATTCATCGGTAAAGTCTCGGATACAGGCGCGGCTGAGCCCGACCTGGATGCTGTCCTGTTGGAGCACGGCGCCGCGGAGAGAGCGCTCCGGGTCCCACTGGATGTGCACCGTCGCCGACTGGAAGGCGGCCTCCCAGTCAGCGAAGCGTTGGTGCGCGCCGGGGGTATAGGCGGTCAGGACACCCTCGGAGAGGGCCCTGTCCCACCCTTCCCGGGAGATGCGCACGGCGAGGATGCGGTGTTGATTGGGCTTCTGCCCCCAGTTGCTGCGCGCCATCAGCCAGAGCAGCGAAGGCTTGATCCAGGTCATGCGTTTCCACGAGAACGGCGGCACGAACCGGCCAGCCTTCAAGGCCGCGTCGGCGATCGCGTCGTTGTAGGCCTGATAGACGACGATGGTGTCGCGATCGTAGTCGGCGTGAATCTCTCGCATCTGTCATACTCCTACTATGTCTCGAAGAAGTCGATTGGTCACGATTACTGCGCTTACGGCGCTTTCGGCATGTACAGGGACGCGAGCGGTGAACCCGCCGCCGCCGGATCCGCCCCCACAAGAGCCGGAAGCGGAAGCGGTTGACGCCCAACCACCACCTCCAACAACCCAACCACCACCTCCGAAGCGGCGTCCCGCTTCGCGTCGGTTCAACCCGACCGACGATCAGGGGCGGAAGATTTATTTGAGTCGTGGTGGAGCGGGCTGCTACGTGTTCCTGCCGTTCCCGGATGATGTGACCCCGATGCCCGGAATGCCCCCCCCAACCCAGGACGTGACCTGCCCGAAGATCATGGAAGATCCCGCCTGGCGATCCTGTGAGACGGGTGAGATCGTCGGCACAGAGGGCAAGGATGACTGTCTGTGTCGCATCATGGGCAATCCCCCCCCGCCCCCGAAGACGGTGAGCTGTCCAGAAACAGACTGAACGTCAATCCACCATAAGTCTGGGTTCAGCGGCTCAGGAGGGCTTCCCCGTCCGCGTTGGTGAGGGGCGTGTATACATCGTCCAGCGGCGGCTCAGTCGGGATGGGGATCTCAAGAGACCAGACGATGGCGAGGGAGTCTTCGTCGATGTCCCCGGAGAGGTCGCCCCTGGGGCCGGTGTAGCCGTCGTCGGTGTATGCGTAGATCTGTCCGTCGAGGACGGTATTGGTCACGACGCCGGTGAGCTTCAGGGTCAGTTCGCCACAGGCTGCCTGTCCGGTGAATTCACCGCCTGCGGCCACCGTCGCGGTGATGTCCCCTTGACACAGGGACACGCCGTCTTCATCAACCATGGAGTATTCACCGAAGTACCGATCGGCGTCTGATGTTTCAGAAGTGGTTGAAGACCCGGTTGAAGATGCGGTGGAGGGTTCCGCCGGGTCACAGCCGATAAGCCAGAGTGAATAGATCCATGTCATGATCGTCATGATAGATTTCATCTACCCACTCTTTCAACATTTCACCAGCTCTGATTTCAGGATCTCCACAAATTCGTTTTGATCAACGGGGATTATTTTCAACGCGGCATAAAGTGAAGTAGGACCCGACCGGGATCTCCCCCTTGTACGCTGCACCGATGGACACATGAGCGGAGACCTGCCGCATGAAGTCACGGGTGCCGTTGTAGATGAATCGCTGCAATCCCTGGCTGTTGGGGATCACTGTGGGCCATGTTTCAACCACGGGTCCGTCCGGGATCTGAAAATAGTCGATGACGATCGCGCCCCGTTCGGCCCAGCTGGGTTGCGCGGTGCTGGGGACGGCGACGAAGTAGCCCGGTCCGATGAGTCGCTGCGAGGGGGCGTCGTTGTATCCGAACAGGCGCTGTTCGTCGCCATCTGGCCGACAGAACCGCTTCTTGAAGCGTCGGTGTCGGCCTGGCAGGGGCAGCGTATTCCGGCCCTGATGGCAGACATCCTGCCGAGGCGCTGCGTTTGTGGGGACGAAGTGGGTCAGCGACAGCGGCTGTGCGGATGCGGCCTTCCGATAGAGCGCCCGCTGGGCGCGGAGGCCGAGTCCGTCGATCGCCAGAAGGCGCGCCGGCTGGCTGAGGCTGTCGAGGTACGCCCCGATCTCATCAATCGAGGCGTGGGGAGAGTGAATCAACGAGAGGAGATCGGCCATTGCCCCCGGGACTATCCTCTCTCAAGCCAGCGATCGATCTCTTCGTCTGTAATCACCGAATCGTTACCGCAGAAGCAACCGGGCTTGAATTTCATCATCGCAAACCTCCGATAATCTTGCGTCCCCCGTGTTGGGGACAGGGGACACATCGATCCATCAATGCTGTGAACTGAGCGCGAACCGGAGATCTGAGAGAGGCCTGACACGAGAAGAGAGAGCGGCGGTTCGGATGAGCCTGTGCGGCGATAAAGGGGCGGGCATGCAACGCACCATCCAACGACAGCTGCCAGAGCAGCGGTACGCTCGCCAGCTCGCCGCCCTCGCCGCCCATGATGTGCGTCCTCGGCCGCGCGGCTGGGCGCTCTCTCCACGCGCGGTCACGGACTTCATCATCGGCCGCCCAGCGCCGCTCACTCATCCGGACGACGATCAGCCGGTCACCATCGATCGAAAGTTCTATGGCGACGATCCGCTGGTCGAGCGGGCGGTCATCACCCTGACCACCTCGCGGGGGTTGATGCTCATCGGTGAGCCTGGCACCGCGAAGTCGATGCTCTCAGAGCTTCTGAGTGTGGCGATCAGCGGCGTGAGCACCCTGACCATTCAAGGCTCCGCGGCGACCACCGAAGACCAGGTCCGCTACGGCTGGAACTACGCCACGCTTCTCGCGAAGGGGCCGGTTCCGGAGGCGCTCATCCCGGCGCCGCTGTATCTGGGGATGCAGCAGGGTCAGATCGTTCGGTTCGAAGAGATCACCCGGTGCCCGCCAGAGGTACAGGACGTACTGCTGGCGCCGCTGTCTGAGCGGTTGCTGTTGATCCCGGAGCTGTCTGAGCTGGTGATGGCCCAGGCCGGCTTCAACGTCATCGCCACCGCCAACACCCGTGATCGCGGCGTCAATGAGATGTCCGCCGCCCTGAAGCGGCGGTTCAACTTCGAGACCGCCCAACCCATCGCCGATCCGCGGCAGGAGCTTCAGCTGGTGCAGCGGCGGGCCGCAGACGCGTTGTCTGCGGTGGGGGTCCCGTTGCAGCTCGAAGAAGATGTCGCCGGTCTGCTGGTCACGACCTTCCAGGAGCTGCGGGCCGGGGTGACGGCAGAGGGGGAGCGGGTCGAGCGGCCTTCGACGGCGATGTCCACCGCGGAGGCGGTCTCCGTGGCCATCAGCTCGGGGATGCACGCCCACTACTTCGGCGATGCGCGCATCGCCCCCGATCATCTGGGTCGTCACCTGGTCGGCGCCGCCCTCAAAGACGATCCAGAGGATCGAAAGCGCGTCCAGGGCTACTTCAACCGGGTGGTCCGCCGACGCGCCAAGGTCGATCCGCTGTGGGCAGCCTGGTACGAAGCGCGGAAGTGGCTGACGTGATCCTGGACGAGCTGGATGCCGTCGCAGCGCTGGATGGAGAGGTGGTGCTGGCCGGTGTGCGGCATCACTCGCCGGCGTGCGCGCAGGCGGTCGATGCGCTCATCGCAGACCTGTGCCCCACCCAGGTGCTCATCGAAGGCCCACACCATTTCATGGACATGGCATCGCTGCAAGACCCCGATCTGTGTGCTCCGGTCGCGTTGTTCAGCTATGTCGCCTATCCGGCTGCGGTGGGTCCTCCGGGCATCGCCGGCCGCCAGCGATTGGCCGGGTGGTACCCGATGTGCGACTACTCGCCCGAGCTGGTCGCTGTTCAGGCTGCTGGCAAGCGGGGCATCCCCGTCGCCTTCTGTGACCTCGGGCTGCACGAGCGCTTGTCGGTTCAGCAGGGGCTCGCCGGCCGGCTCTCGGGCGCTGAGCGAGACCTGTTTGAGGCGCCGGTCGTGCTGAACGTCTTCCAGCAACGGGTCATGGAGCGGATCGGAGCCCGGGACGAAGACGATCTCTGGGACTTGTTGTTCGAGGCCAACCCGCGCTCACACGCCATTTTCCTGAGAGACATCGCCGCCTATGGGGCCGCCCTGCGCGCCGCCAGCCCGCCCGCCTCGATCCAGACCAGCGGAGACACCGCCCGAGAGGCCTTTATGGCCGACGCCGCCCGCAAGGCCCTCGCCCAGAACGGCGGACCGGTGGTCCTGGTCTGTGGCGCGTTCCATCTGGTGGGCATCGCTCATGCGCTCCGAGAAGACATTCCGCCGCCTGAGATCCAGCCTCCGCCGAAGAATACGCTTCGTGGGGTGCACCTGGTTCCCTATACGTTCCAGCGGATGCGTCGGCTGACCTATGCCGCGGGGGTTCCCCAGCCCGCATGGTACCAGGCCGCCTGGGAAGATCTGCGGGCGTCGAAGGCACCGACGCACCCGGCATGGCTTCGGATGCTGTTCGAGGCCGCCCGTTACGCGCGCGAGCGGGGGGAGGTGGCGGTCAGCACTGCAGAGTTGGAGGGGGCCGCCGAGATGGCCCGCCGGTTGGCCGGCTTCCGCGGACATCGCACGCCGAGCCGGACCGATGTCCTCGACGCAGCCGGCGCCGCCTGGGTCAAAGGTGCCCGTGATGGCGGGCATGGGCGGGTGCTGACGCTCATCGACGCGGCGTTCTCGGGCCAGCGATCCGGCCGCGTCGGTCCGCAGTCCGGTGACCCCGCCCTGGTCCAGGATGTCGACCGTCAACTCAAGGATCTCTCGCTGACGGCGCCGAGTGGGCGAACCCGGGATGTGAAGCTCCGGCCGGTGCGGGCGCAACGGGATCGGATGCGGAGCCGCGCGCTCAGCCGGCTCGCATATCTCGATGTCGCCTATGCGGCCCTGGTCCGTGGGCCCGATCTGGTGCGTGGGACGAACCTCGATCGGGTCGAACAGCAATGGACCATCGGCTGGACCACGGAGAGCCGCTCGACCCTCTTCGAGCGCGCTTCCTATGGGGCGACCCTTGAGGACGCCGCTGCCGAGCGGCTTCGCGAGCAGCTGAGCCGCTCGCCGCCGCGGGCGGATGCAGCGGTCAAGCATCTCATCGAGGCCTGTGCGATGGGCCTCCAGCCGCTCCTCCAGCCGTTGCTGTCGATGATCGCAGATCGGATTGAAGCCGACAATCAGCTTGCCAGCGCGCTTCGGTCGATGCACGGCCTGGTGCTGCTGTATCGGTATCGGGACGCCCTGGACGCGGTCGGCCTGGATCCGCTGGAGGGACTGATTCGGCGCAATGGGGAGCGGGCGCTGCTGCTGCTGTCGACGCTTCCAGATACGCCAGCCGAACGCGAGGGCGAAGCGATCGAAGGGCTGACCGCGCTGGAACACGCCGCGGCGATCCTCGGGGAGCTGGTCGACGCAGCGGCCTTCTATGCGGCGCTGGAGCAGATCCGGCCGCGGCTGTTGGCGGTGCCTGGGGTCGCTGGCGCCGCTGACGGCGTGCTGTGGCGGGCGGAACGGCTACCGCTGCTTCGGCTGCAGGCTGAAATCCGTGCGCGCTTCGCCGAGGATCCGGAGTCGCCTGGGCGGTACCTGGGCGGTCTGCTGGCCCTGGTGCGTCGGGCGTACCTGGATAATACACGCCTGATCGTCGCCGTCGGAGAGGGCGTCGCGTCGTTGGAGGAGTCCGACTTCCGGCAGGCCCTGCCGCGGCTGCGGCGGGAACATGCCGCGCTGACGCCGTCGGAGACCAGTCGGCTGTCCCATCGCGTCGAGACGATCTGGGGAGAAGGCCGCCGCAGCCGCCGTGCGCTGCCGATGGACGCGGGCGGTATGGCTCGACTTCAGATGGTTGCGGCCCAGGCCAGCGCCGCGTTGGCTGGGTGGGGGCTGGCGCCGGCGCCGGCGCCGGCGCCAGCCCCCACCCAGCCAACGCGGCGCTGGCCTGGGCCGC
>JBCBLB010000897.1:0-3127 GCA_038520555.1 Myxococcota bacterium
GGAAACACCTCATTCATATGGTTTAACAGTGTGAAACCTCTATCGGTATCGCTTCACTCCACCGCTGCACCACACGCGCTGAGCGCAGGGTTGTGATGGGGTTGTGACGCCCGACAATTACGATTTCATCGCAAACCATTGTCATGAGGTCTTCCATGAGAACGTCATCGCTCGCGCTCTTCGTTGCGTCGTCCTTCGCCATCACCTTCAGCGCCGCTGCCTTCGCAGATGAGTCTGAGACGCTGCTCTCGATCCTGGGGGTGACCAGTGACTACGGGACGGTCGAAGCCTTTCGCCCGCTCCGCAACGGCGCGCCGGACGCTGACTGGATCAGCGGCGCCTGGTCGGTGGAGGACATTCCCGCCGGCACCAACGGCGTCGAGGTGCGGGTCGCCTGCGACTCTGCGCTGGCCGAGGAGCTGAGCGCCTGGTACGAGAGCGTGCTCGACGGCAAGGCGGAATCTCGCAGCGGCGCGTTCTTGTCTGTTGGTGCCGAGGGCGAGATCCAGACCACGCTGAACTATTATGAGCTGATGCCGACGGAGATCAGCGAGTGCGGCGAAGATGGCTACCTGACCGTGACCTTCGGGGTGATCTTCGAGGACGTCGAGGGCCGCCCTCAGCTGTACATCGAGGCCGCGGGGATCGGACGGATCGCGCTGGAGCGGGTGCGGTTCTCCACGAGCTGGGTCGAGACGGCCGCAGAGTGGACCAGCGCGACGCTGCCATCGGGATCGCCGACTTTCCTGATCGAGGCGCAGTGCGGAACCGACGAAGCCGACGCGTTCTCGAACTGGGACGCTGTAAGCGCGTGGCGCGAGTATGAGATCGAGGCCTCGGCCTCGCTGTTCATGGTCGCCCCAGACGGCACGATCGTCGGGAGCATGGTCTTCGCCTATGACGCGATCCCCACCAGCGTGGGCAGCTGCGGCAGCGACTACCGCACGCAGGCGAAGATCTACGCCAGCGCGCTCACCCGCTGAGACGGTTCGTTCGCGACGACTGGACGCTTTGGAGCGCGACCGGTATCTTCCCCAGATGGCGACCGAACGCATCTCTCCAACCGCGCATTACACCGGCTATGTCTGGGAACGCAACGGGCTGTGCCATCCGGCGCTGCGTGGGGTCGTCACCCCCTGGCTGTACCGCTCGGTCCAGCCCATGATGCGGCTCGCCTCGCCCCTCGTCGGCCTCACCCTGGAGGACCTGCTCCTCCAGCGGCATCGGATCATCGACGCCCTGCTCACCCGCGCCATCGACGGCCATGGCATCCGCCAGGTCGTCGAGATCGCTTGCGGATACGCCTCGCGGGGGCTGCGGTTCGCGGAGCGTCTGCCTGACATTGCCTATATCGAAGCCGATCTTCCCAGCACCGCTGAGGGGAAACGGGCCCATCTGCGGGCCCGGGGCGTCAATCTGAACAACCACCACGTCGTCGCCGTCGACGCGCTGCGCGATGAGGGGCTCGACGCGGCCCGTGCGCTCCTTGATGAAGACCAGCCCACCGCCGTCATCACGGAAGGCCTGGTCAACTACTTCCCACCGCAGACCGGGCGGGAGATGTGGCGACGCTTCTCACAGCTGGCGGGCCCCGGTGGCGTCTACCTCGCCGAGGTCTACCCCGACGACGTGCGGAGCGGCTCGGTGCTGCAGCGGGCGTTTGTGATGGGGCTGTCGATGTTCGCCCGCGGCCAGGTCTGGCAATACAACGTGAAACCGCCGGACCTCGAACGCGCCGGGTTTTCTCGTGCAAAGTTGCACCTCCCCGCCAGCTGGACCGAGCTGGGGATTCCGCGGGGCCGCCGCGGCGACCTGATCCAAATCCTCGAGGCGTGGAACGCCCCCGGCTAAACGCTCAGCGGTCCTGCGCTCATTTCAGCGGGTTGCCTGCCGCGCCGCTCCACCCGACGGGCTGGTTCTGATCGAAGACCTCGCTGCCGTTCTCCAGGTCGAGACGGATGAAGTCGCCCAGGAAGTTGAAGCCGAACAGGGTGTCCGCGGTGTAGGCGAGCCCCCAGACACCGCCGGTCGGCGCAAGGCCGCGCTGGACGATCGCTCTGGCGTCCGGATCAAAGACCAGCAGCTCGTCCTGCCCTTCCCCGAGGGTCGTCCAGTACACCCACCCATTCGGCAGCTCGGCCAGATCGCCGGAGGTCTCGTCCTGTCCGTTGGGAGCCAGCAACGTCTCTGCGAAGGAGCCGTCCTCTGGATCGATGACATAGATCCCTTCTCCGGAGCCAAGCAGCCGGCCATCGCGAAGGAAGACCAGCCCCCAGACCGGCGCGCGCAGCGAGGAGATCTTCACGGTCTCTGCAG
Organism: Myxococcota bacterium; assembly: GCA_038520555.1. Taxonomy (GTDB): domain Bacteria; phylum Myxococcota_A; class UBA796; order UBA796; family UBA796; genus JBCBLB01. The sequence continues at coordinate 2,317 of JBCBLB010000897.1, forward strand.
TCTCTGGATCGATCGCGTAGATGGCGGTCCGGGTGGTGCCGAACAGCTTCCCCTGGGCGCTCAGCGCTGCGTCGCCCATCGAATCAAACTCCGGAAAATCTCCGGTGAACCGTCCAATAAAGACCGGATCATCGTCCTCTGGGGACCACGACCACAGCTGATTGCCGCTGTGGAGATAAACCGGCGCCTCGCCCGGTGGGAACGGGTTCAACAGATCGAACGGCGTGGGCGGCGTATAGAGGCGTGGGGGCTCCGCCATGGGCAACGACCGCAGCCCCGAGTCGCCTTCGCGGGTATCGTCCCCGAGCCGGGACAACTCAAACTCCGAGCAGCCGGAGAGAAGTGCGATGACGAAGACCACCATGATTCCTCACCAATCGAATGGTACATCTCTGTCATAAGGCATCATTCGGCGATGCCAACCGATCGGTTACGGTGCGGGGGATGGCAGACGAGGCGCGATCACCGCTGGAGTTGGATGGGACCGGGTTCCGCGAGCAGGTGCTCGCGGCGCTCCGCAAGCTGGGGCCGTGGCTGGATGACCTGCCCACCCAGCCGGTCTCGAAGTTGTCGGGGGGGCGCAGCCTGGCCCGCCGGTATCAAGAGGGGATGCCGCAGCGCCCATCGACGCTGCGGCGGCTGTTGTCTGAGGTCATCGACCGCGCCTCGCCGGTGAGCCTGAACACGGCCGCTCCGGGCTATCTGGGGTTCATCCCTGGCGGCGGGCTGCCCCAGGCCGCGCTCGCAGACCTCATCTCCGGCGTGCTCAACCGCTACACCGGGTTGTGGATGCCGGCGCCCGGGCTGGTCC
>JBCBLB010000689.1:0-5053 GCA_038520555.1 Myxococcota bacterium
GGCCACCCGCAGATCCCCCCGCTCGAGCAGATCCGCCGCGATGACCTCGCCGCCCCCGAAGCACCCGATCGATGACCGACTGGCTCGGCGGCGCGTCGCCATCCCCGTCGCGGGCGGCGATGCGCTGCGCGCCGCCGTCGACCAGGACCACGAACGCCCGATCGCCGTCCAGCAGCTCGCGGGCGCTGCGGGCGATGGCCTTCAACAGCGGCGCCTCTTGGGTGACCTGGGTCATCCGCACGGCCAACGACACCAGCTGCTCAAGCCGGCGCGCGATCTCTTCGGCGTTCTGTGGGGCCGCGGCCTGCTGAAGCAGCCGCTTCGCGCGCGCCCGCATCGGCCCCAGGTTCAATTCGCTGGCGTAGGCGATGACGCGCTCGCACTCCTGGGCCGCCTCGCGCAGCTGATTGAGGATCAGATAGGTCTCCGCGGCTTGCAGCCGGAGATGCGCCAACTCCCCCGCCGCGCCCGCCTCTCGCATCGCAGACATCGCCCCATCCAGCAAGCCCAGGGCTTCCTGATGAGCGCCGGCACGGGCCTGACAGATCGCCAACAGCGCCTCGCAACGGCACACCTCAACCGCTTCGTTCGCCGCACGTGCCCGCGCGAGCGCGGCCTTCACCGTATCCATCGCATCGACCGCTCGAGACCGGACCGCCAACGTCGCCTGTCGCCGATCGAGTTCAACCAGCTCGGACTCCAGCCCCTCTGCCTCCGCGAGCGGTCGGGCCTGCTCATACCAACGGCGCGCCTCGACGATCTGCTCCTGATCGTAGGCGAGGTCGCCCAGGTTGCCGGCGGCCATCGCCTGAAACGCCACCTCACCGGCCTGGCGGCCCCGCTCGAAGGCCCACAGCCCAGCCTGTCGCGCCCGCTCCCACCGCCCCACCTCGCGGTATCCGACGCACAGGTTGATGCTCACCCGAAGCTGTTCCCGATCATCGCCCAGACGCTCAAAGAGCAACAGGCTCTCCTCCCAACGGGCCAGCGCATCCAGCCGCGAGCCGGTCTGATAGAAGATCAGCCCCGCATTGTTGAGCATCTTGGCCCGATCGGTGGCCGCCAGCCCGGCATCCGCTGCCGCCGCGCGCTCCATGGCCTGCGCCGCCCGGCTGAACTGCCCGGCGTGCCACAGCAACCGACCGCGGATGCCTTCTAGCAGCGCCCGCTCCGGACGCCCGATCCCCACCTCATCCGGGAAGGTGTCCAGCACCGCGATCGCTTCGTTGAGCCGCCCGGTGGCATACAGCGCCTGAACATACACCCCCCACAGCCCCAGCCAGTCGTCCAGCGCCTCGACGGTGTCGGGGGGTTCCATGGTGAGCGCGACCGAAGAGGTGGTTCGGGCCTCTGCGGGTTTGTGCTCAGCGATGCAGGCCCGCGCCTCTACCAACGCCAGCGCCAGCCCGGTCGCCCCCATCGCCCGCGCCCGCTTCGCCGCCAGCCGCGCCTCCAGGGCGCGATCGTCCCGGCTGAGGTACACCCGCGCCAGCGCGATCCACCCCTCCATCGACGGCATGGTTCGGATCACGCCCTCGCCAAAGAACACCGCCTGCTCCAGCCGACCGGCGATGCGCAGCGCATCGATCCGCGCTGCGGCGAGCGCTGGAGATGGCGCCAACGCCCACATCGCCTCAGCCAATTGGGCGCCATCGAACGGATCCTGGCGCCGACAGGCCTCCACCAGGGCCGCGCCGTGTGTGCGGGCCGTGTCCACATCGCGGGCGCCGACCACATACCACCCGCGAGAGGCATCCGTTCGGCCCATATCGTCGGCGAGGCGGCGGTTGACCGCCTGGAGATCCGGACACGCTGCCACGAGCGTGTTCGCCGCCGCGCTCCCCGACGCGCTGAGGCGGCCATGTTCCTGGCGCACCAGTCCCAGCTCGACGAGCTCGGCCACCGCGTCCTGGACCGCCTCAGCGCCCGCCTCAACCAGCGCGGGGAGGGCACTCCGGGGGACGGGCACCCGGCTCACCGCGATCACGCCCCCCACCTTCGCGGGCAGCCGATCCGAACGCAACGTGATCGCCGCTTCGCGGTGCTGCCGGGCGGCCAGCGCCTTCAATTGCTGGGGATCCACCAGCCATCGCCGCGCCCGCCGGAGCAGCGCGCCCTCCTGGCAGGCCAGCGCGAGGAACGCCACAGCCAGCCCGGGCGCACCATCGCAGGTCTCATGCACGACCTGAGACAGCTCCGGCATCGGCGCGCCCAGCAGGCCGGTCACCAGCTCTGCGGTCGCTTCTGCGGTGAACGGCTCCAGTTCCAGCGGCGTGCCCGCCCAACGCGGCGCCGTCTCGCCTGCGATCAGCATCGACGCCGTCCCCCGGCGGGCCAACGCCTTCAGCGCCGTCTGGCTGCCCTCGTCCAGGTGTTCGATGTCGTCGACGATGATGACGAAGCCGTCCGGCGCACGTTCCTCCAGGAGCTGTGCACACCGCTCCGCCCGCTCCGCCAGATCCAGGCTGGTCGGCAAGCCCACCGACGGCCCGGGTAGCGACGGAGACTGCAGCGCCACCTCGATCGCACCCCATGCCCGGTTGACGCTGTTCAGACGAACCCAGGCCGCCCCTTGCGCCTGCAGCGCCGTGCTCTGCCGATCGAGCAGGTGGCTCCGCCCCGAGCCATGCTCGCCGACGAGGGCGAGCACACCGCCGCGCTCACGCCACTGCTCCAGCGCGGCCTCCGCCTCGGGGCGCGCCACCTGGATGGTCCGAGCGCGGCGGCGGATCAGCTCCGGCGTCACCGCCGGCAACGCCGCGCCATGGGCCGCGAACACGTCCGCTGCTGCGCTCGCCGAGGGCCGGTCCGCCGGCGCCGGCGCCAACAAGCTGCCCAGCAGCTCCGCCAGCCAGGGCGAGCTGTTCTCGGCCACGGGCGCCGCCTCCAGCCGCCGGCTCAAGCTTGCCGACAGGCCCACCTCGGACCAGGGCAGGCCCTTGAACAGCATCTCCCACAGCACCAGGCCCAACGCATAGACGTCGGCTTCTGCCGAGGCCGCGCCGCCACGCAGCCGCTCCGGCGCAGCATAGGCGTAGGTCCCCCCCTGCTCGACGCCGGACATCCCGAAGTCCACCAGGCAGACCTCGCCCCGACCCACCGAGCCCACCACCACGTTGTCTGGCTTGACGTCCCCATGGACGACGCCGGCCGCATGCACCGCCGCCAGCGCGTCCGCCAGGATCGCCGCGATCGCCACCGCCGCAGGCTCTGGCGCTGCCGCGGTCTGGATCATCGAGGACAGCGACCGCCCCCGCGCGAGACTCATCGCCAGGTACGGCTTCGCCCCCCCCTGGGCGTCCAACACCATCGGCACCGCGGGATGACACACCCGCGACAGCGCCAGCACCTCGGCGCCCGGTGGGCCCCCCAAAAGCTTCAACGAGGCGAGCCGGCCCCGATCATCCGCCGCACGCCATGCGCTCCCGAAGCTCCCCTCCCCGAGCGGGGACTGGAGCGTCCAGCCGCCGATCCGCTGGCCCGGAGAGGCCGTCGGCACAGTCACGCCCACACCACCGCGGCAGGCTGCGCCTCTTCGCTCACATCCGCGTACTCTGCCTCGATCTTCGCGATCTCTTCGGGGAGGCTCAAGAACAGCTCCACCAGATTCGGATCCAGATGTGAGCCCGCGCTCTCCAACATGATCGCGGTGGTCTTCTCAATGCTGAACGACGGCTTGTAGTGGCGCTTCGAGCGGAGCGCATCGTAGACGTCGACCACGGCCACGATCCGGGCCTCCAGCGGGATGGCGTCCCCGCGAAGGTTTCGCGGATAGCCGCCGCCGGCCCACCGCTCATGGTGGCACAGCGGGATGTTCACCGCGATCTGCGGCAGCCCCGCCGCCCGGATCAGGTCCGCCCCGATCAGGGTGTGGGTCTTCATCTCCTCGAACTCCTCTGATGTGAGCTTGCCCGGCTTCTTCAGGATCGCATCCCGGATGCCCACCTTGCCGACGTCGTGGAGGCTCGCATAGCGGCGCACCTGCTCGACGTAGTCGTTCGGGCAGCCCGACGCCCGCGCCAGCAGGCCGGCGAACTCAGAGACCCGACGGATGTGGTTGCCGGTCTCCGAGTCGTTGAACGAGTTCGCCTTCTCCAGCGCCGTGATCAGTCCGAACGTCAAACGCTCCAGCTCGTCGGCCCGCTCCCGAAGCTGCGCCTGTGCCGCGTCGCGCTGCGCCCGGACCAGGGTGAGCTCTGTGTTCAACGAGCTGCGCCGCGCCTGCGCCATCAGCCGCGCCGTGAATTCGTCCGCGTCGATGGGTTTGACGATGAAATCGTCTGCCCCCGCGGTCAGCAGCCGGATCTTGGTCTCCCGTGAGACATCGGCCGTGACCACGATCACCGGCGTGTCAACCATCTCCGGGATCTTCCGGATCAGCTCCAGCATCCGAGGTCCCTGCATCCGCGGCATATGCACGTCGGTGACGATGATGTCTGGACGCTCGCGGCGCACCACAGCGAGCCCTTCGCTGCCATCCGCTGCGAGAAGCGCCTCAAAGCCGACCCGCTCGGAAAGCAGCTTCAGCCAGCGCCGCTGCACCGGATCGTCATCCACCAGAAGGATGCGAAGTCGTCGATCACTCATCTGCGAAGGAACCCTCCCCGCCAGATGCATCGGACGATCTTTGAACATCCTAAGTGCATCCGCTCACCAATTCAGTGTCGTTCACCAAGCCATGCCCCCGCTCACATCCGAGGCTCCATCCGCCTGTTTTGCACCAGGAACGGTTCCAAAGCAGCGAGGGTGGTAACTTCAATGGCGCGTTTTTTGAGCAGCAAAACGTCACAGAAGATGCGGAGTTGTCCATCTGACTGCGAACCTCAAGGAGGAATGATGAACACCACTCAAAACCCATCTAACTGCTCAGGCGTCAAGCTGATCTTTGAAGATGAGCTGGAACGCGCGCTGGAGCAGGATGCCAAGAACCACAGCGTCGCAAAACCGGCCCGCTTTGCGCTGAAGCACGCCCCAGGTCTCGCAGAGCTTCTGACAGAACTAAGTCCGAAACAAACAATCAAAGCTGAACATACGCTGAACAATCACCCACAAC
>JBCBLB010000366.1:0-9736 GCA_038520555.1 Myxococcota bacterium
AAAGAAGAAGGCCGCCGATCCCAAGAAGAAGCGGCGCACCCGGATGACCGCCAGCCAGGTCGACGATCGCCGGGCAGAGTGGATCGAAGAGGACGTCATCGACCGGCTGTCAAACTACGGCAACCGCGGCCTCAAAGAGTCCATTATCGTCGCCGGCTCCCGCCATCGCGCGTCCTGGGAGGACCTCTCCGAGGCGGAGATCCTCGCGGTCCTTCGTCGCCTCAAGCGCGAGTCCAAGGTCCGCTACTCCGCAGGCCGCTGGATGATCGCTTCCTGAGCGCCGATCCGTCTCGTCGCACCGATATGCCGCCCCCGGATGAACCGGGGGCGGCGCAGTTTTCAGGTGTCTTCCGGAATCTCGCAGACCATCCGGTCGATGGCATGGACCGGTGCGTTGGTCCCGGCCATCAGCGGAGAGATGGCCTTGTAGACCATGCGCTGTTTTTGCACCAACCGCTTGCCTTTGAACAGCTCAGAGATCACATGGATCTCGAAGTGGCCGCCGCCGCCGCTCACCGTGACTTTCGCGCCGGGCAGCGCCGTTTCGATCGAAGTGGTCATCTGTCCGATCAGGTCCATTGGGTCCTCCTGTGGTTCTTCGCAGAGGGGCATATCGCAGCCCCAGGGTTCAGGTGCCGGAAGGCGGGACTTCTCGCTTGACCTTCCAGAGCTCAGCGCGGACCCCGAACCGCAGCAGCCGATCCAGCCAGACGCGCTGTGGGTCGCGCAGCGCGTCGGTCGGCCCCTTCACCTCAGCGAGGATGAGCCCCTCGGGGATCGTTGCTGGAGCGGCGTTGTCCAGCCGGACCGCCGGACCGGGCAGCACACACAGGTCTGGCAGTCCGCGGTTCGCCCCACGCCAGTCTTCTGCGAAGCTGCGGAGCACTCCAGCCAACGACGCACCATCGATCGCGCCCGCGAGCGTCACCAGCTGCGCCGGGGTGAACCGGTCCCATCTCACCCCGGCGATGACCATGCCCTCCAGCTCAGGGAGACGGGCGATGAGCATCTTCTGGGCATCGCCTGCGGCGATCTGCGCCAGGATGGGCGTTAGCCAGCGGCCACGGCGCTGGCGAAAGCCTGGCGCGCCCAGATCGAGGGGGCGGTGCATCATCTTCGTCGGGAGCATCCCTGGGACCGGGGCGAATAGAGCGTCGTAGCAGAGCAGCCCGAACAACGTCGACCAGGGCGCCGCCTCTCCGAAGAACGCGGTGCGACCGGCCAGACGGAGCGCTCGGCAGAGCGCAGCCTCGACCGCTGCGGCGCCGTTGGGGGTACGATAGCCCAGCCGGTTCCCGCCCATTTTCGCCGCGGGGAGCGTGAATTGGCGGGTCGGAGGCTTCTTCAGCGGCGGCCTGGGGCGCCAGCCGATGCGGGCCTTCCTGGCCAGCCGTCGCCCGGTGCGTTCCAGCGCCAGCGCCTCCGCCGGCTGGGCCTTCTCCATCGCCGTCGCGCACACCGCCGCCGCTTCGCCCGGTCGCTTCAGCCCTTCCAGACAGAGCGCGAGCCGCCGACTCGCCGGCCCGGGCTCTCGGAGGCCGGCGTCCAAAAGACGGCGGTAGACCACCGCGGCGACATCTTGCTGTTTGGCCCGCTCCAACTCACGGGCTGCGGTCAACGCCAGCTCTACGGCGAACCGCCTGGCAGAGAACCGATACCGATGATCGGCTGGCATCGGCCAGAACTCCACCTCTGCGACCAACCCGGGGAGGTCGAGCACAGCTTCTTCTGCGCTCGCCGTCCACCGCCGATGGAGGGCCCGTTCATAGCCCAACAACTCACGGCGGCGGGGGAACAGCCCGATCCCTCCTGTGGGTGTATACGGCGGAAACTGGAGGTGTCCCAGCCGTGCGATGACCAGTCGCGATAAGTCGCCTGAGTGATCATAAAGGAATAATCGGCACAGTCGTCGGAACAGCGCCTGGTGGCGGAGCATCAGGGTCGGAAGCCGGAGCCCGGCGCGGTCGAGATCTGCGTCCATCAGACGTTCCAACACCGCTTCTCGTCTGCCGGAGACCTTCAACCGGTTTGCCCGACACAACGCCTTCAATTCGGCGACCGTCCGCAGCTCCAGGAAGATTCGGCGAGGGAGCAGCCGATCGTCGAAGATCAGGCCAGCGTCAAGGAGAACCTGGACGGCCTGCTTGAGATCGGTAATCTCCGCGTAGTCGAGCTGGTCGATCCGAAAGGCGAGGGGACGGCGTGCGTGAAGCCGGGCGTAGAGGCTGGCCGCCTCCTCGGGCAACGCCAGAAACCGACGGGCGATGCGGTGTTCGCCAGCGGTGAGGAGGTGCCCGTCGCGGGAGAGGGCGACGGTGACCGCACGATGGAGGTCCTGTCGGGCGAAGTCCAGCGGTTCTGAGAGCGGTTCCGCCAACGGCTCAGCCCACCAGGGTGACCGGTACGGGGCTTGCGGCGGAGATCCGGCTGGAGACGCTCCCATGAAGGATCCGGTTGACCGCCGAGCGCCCGGTGCGTCCCATCACCACCATGTCGGGCTCGCTGTCGTTGATGTGGGCCAGAAGCGCCTTCACCGCGGCGCCCTTGAGCATCGTCGTCGTAGTGGGGGGACGATCGTCGGGCAGCGTGTCGAGGGCCCGCATCAGGATGTCGGACCGGATCTCCTCCTGCCATGATTCGATCTGCTCGATGGTTCGATACATTCCATCATAGAAATCGAGCTGGCCCAGGTCGAGAACGGTGACCAGCTCAAGAGACGCCCCCATCGCAGTGGCCACCTCCACGGCGAAATTCAACGCCCGAAGCGCGGGCTCAGAACCATCGACCGGGACCAGGATCTTCTGGATGGGCATGCATGCTCCTCAACAGATGACAGGACGAAGTCGACGCTATCATACCCGCTCGAGCAGCTCGGCCGCTGCCGAGAGCACGTCGGTGACGCTGATGATGCCGACGCCGCCAGAAGGTTGCCCAGCCGACAGCAGGCTTTGGAGAGCCCCCGGATACACATCACCCTGGACCGTGTGGTCCAGGGTGGTTGATGTGTAGGGGCGGTGGGACTCGAACCCACAAGACCTGAGGTCACTCGATTTTGAATCGAGCGCGTATACCGATTCCGCCACACCCCCTTGACGTGACCCGAGCCATTTATCTCACCGAGGCATGGGACGCATGGAAATCGTCGGGGTGGGTAGCTTTGATGGGCGCCGTCGCCTAAGATGTCGGCAATGAGACGCGCCCATGTGCTGGTAGTGGATCCCAACCCCGCGACGCTGCAGCGCGTCTCGTCGGCGTTGGCCGGATCTGCCTATGAAGTCCTGTCCGCTCGCGACGCCCTTGAGGCGCAGAAGAAGGCCAACGAACACGATATCGCCGTGGTCCTCAGCTCGACCGGCCTCCCTCGGGGCAATGGCTACGATCTCGCCCGCACCCTGCTCTCCAGATGGCCCTCGACCAAGTTTTTTCTCATGTCTGGTGGCTTCGAAGTTTACAATCGCGATCGGGCTGAGCAAGCGGGCGTCACAGGGCGCATCTCCAAACCATTCAGCCCCGATGGCCTCCGCGCGCGGCTGGAAGCGGTCCTCGGATCGCTCCATGCGCCAGATTCGTATGAGTATGAATACGCGGACATCTATGATGATGACGACGCACCAGAGCCCCGGCCCGCCTCTATCGTGCTTCCCGGCATCCCCCGCGCCACGACGCCCGTCCCGAAGCCCGCAGGGGGCGGGGATGGGCTCCAGATCAGCCTGAACACCCGTGGCGACTTCATCCCTGATGAAGATGATGAGGTCACCATTGATGAGCTGCCCGATCTCGACGGCTCGTTCATGGAGCCCCTGCTGCCCACCGATGAACTCAACGCCGCCGATACGGATCGGCGCGCGGATTACCGGCCTCCCCAGAGCGCCGAGCGGGTCGCGACCATCATTCCGCGCGACTATGAGCACATCCCCGCCGTCGCGGCCTCGATCAAGAACCTCGATCCGGCAGTTGAGGCGGCGGTGCTTGAGGTCCTGCCTGAGGTGGTAGAGGCCATCCTGCGTCGGGTCCTCCAGTCCTCGCCAGCGTTCCGGGATCTGGTCGCCGTCGCTGTCGATGAGGCGGTTCGGGCGCATTTGCCATCGATCGCCCGGCGGGTCGTCCGCGAGCGTCTGGCAGAGATAGAAGCCACAGACTCCAAAGACATCTGAAAGCCGCCCGAAGCGGGGCCCACCCGTCTCCCCGTCCTGATTCCTGTCCACCTCGCGAGCGTTGATATGGCCCTTATCGATGAGCTGCCCAAGACCTTTGACCCCCATGATGCCGCGGAGCGGTACTACCCGGAATGGGAAGCTGCCGGGATGTTCTCTGCAGACCCCGAAAAGCCAGGACCGGCCTATTCTATCGTTATCCCGCCGCCGAACGTTACCGGCTCGCTGCACATGGGGCACGCGCTCAACAATACCCTTCAGGACGTCTTGATCCGCTATAAGCGGATGGACGGCTACAACGCGTTGTGGGTTCCAGGCACAGACCACGCGGGGATCGCCACCCAGTGGGTCGTCGAGCGCCAGCTCAAGGCCGAGAACCTCACCCGGCACGATCTCGGCCGCGAAGCCTTCGTCGAGCGCATCTGGAAGTGGAAGGAAGAATCCGGCGGGACGATCGTCCACCAGCTCCGCAAGCTCGGCGTCTCCTGTGATTGGGGGCGCCAGCGGTTCACCCTCGACGCGGGGCTTTCCGAGGCGGTCAAAGAAGTCTTCGTTCGCTACTATGAGCAGGGCCTCATCTACCGCGCCGAGCGGCTCATCAACTGGGACCCGGTCGCCGAAACGGCCCTCTCCAACCTTGAAGTCGAGAACGAAGAGAACCATCAGTCCGAGATCTACTCCTTCGCCTATCCCCTCGCGGAGCCCATCCCGCATCCGGTCACCGGGGATGTCATCGAAGAGATCGTGGTCGCGACCACCCGGCCGGAGACGATGCTCGGTGACACCGCCGTCGCGGTCCATCCGGAAGATCCGCGCTACAAGCATCTCATCGGCCGAAACGTCCGCCATCCCATCGTGGGCCGGGAATTCCCCATCGTCGGGGACGGCATCCTGGTCGACCCCGAGTTTGGGACCGGCGCGGTGAAGGTCACCCCGGCCCACGACTTCAACGACTTTGAGGTCGGCAAGCGCCACGACCTGCCGTTCATCAACATCCTCAACACCGACGGCACCATCAACGGTGAGGGCGGTGAGTTTGAGGGCCTCGACCGGTTCGTCGCCCGAAAGGCCATCAAGAAGAAGCTCGCGGAGCTGGGGCTGGACCGCGGCCGCAAGGATCACGTCATGGCGCTGCCGCGCAGCCAGCGCTCCGGCGCCCCGGTCGAGCCGATGCTGTCGACCCAGTGGTTCGTCAAGATGAAGCCGCTCGCCGGCCCGGCGCTCGCCGCCGTCGAAAACGACTTCACCCGCTTCGTGCCCAGGCAGTGGGAGAACACCTACTTCGCCTGGTTGCGGGATATTCGCGACTGGTGCATCTCCCGCCAGCTGTGGTGGGGCCACCGCATCCCCGCCTGGTACGACAAAGACGGCAACTGCTACGTCGCTCGAAGCGAGCAGGACGCACGGGAGACGTACGAAATCGGCGAAGATGTGGTGCTCACTCAGGACGAGGATGTCCTGGACACCTGGTTCTCCAGCGCGCTGTGGCCGTTCTCGACGATGGGGTGGCCGGACCGCTCCGCCGCAGACCTCAAGCGCTACTACCCCACCGCGGTCCTGATCACCGGCTTTGACATCATCTTCTTCTGGGTCGCTCGGATGATGGTCTCTGGGCTGCACTTCATGGGCAACGTCCCGTTCTCAGACGTCTACATCCACGCCCTCGTCCGCGACGACAAGGGCCAGAAGATGTCCAAGACGAAGGGCAACGTCGTCAACCCCCTCGTCGAGATCGACAAGCACGGCGCCGACGCCTTCCGGATGACCCTGGTCGCCCTCGCCGCCCAGGGACGCGACATCCTGTGGAACGACAACCGGGCCGAAGGCTACGTCAAGTTCACCAACAAGATCTGGCAGGCCTTCCGCTTCACCGCCATGCAGCTGAAGGACTACGACCCCGACGCGCCCCGCACCCTCGGAACCTATGAGCAGTGGATCCTCGCCCGGCTCGGCGCCGCCGTCGGCCGCATCCGCTCCGCCCTCGACGAGTACCGCTTCAACGACGCCGCCAGCGAGCTGTACGCCTTCACCTGGCATGAGCTGTGTGACTGGTATTTGGAGCTGTCCAAGGGCACGCTGTACAACGACAACGCCCCCGAAGCCCAGCAGGGCGCCCGCCACACCCTGCTCACCGTCTTCAAGGACCTCGTCTGCGTGTTCCACCCCATCATGCCGTTCCTCTCGGAAGAGATCTGGCAGCGGCTCAAGCCGTTCGGGACCGAAGGATCCGTCAGCGTCGCCGAATACCCCAAAGCCGACGCCTACCCCGACGACCCCGACTCGCTCGCAGAGGTAGAGGTGCTCCAGCAGGCCATCACCGCCATCCGACGGATCCGCGCGGAGATGGACCTCAAGCGCTCCGTCGAGCTGACCTTGCGCGCCGATGGCGTCGACCTCTACCAGAAGCACGCCCAGGCGATGCTCGACCTCGCCGGGGTGCACGTCATCGAACAGGGCGGCCGCGAGGGCATCTGCGCCACCGCCGTGGTCTCCGGACAACAGCTGTTCTTCCCCCTCGAAGGGGTCATCGACATCGACGCCGAGCGACAGCGGCTCACCGGGCAGATTGAGAAGGCTGAGAAGGACGTCAACGCCCTGAACAAGCGCCTCGACAACCCCCGCTACGTCAACAACGCGCCCGCGCACATCGTCCAGGAGTCCCGCGACAAGCTCGCCCAGGCTCAGGACCGGCTCGACAAGCTGCTCGCTGCCCGAAAGAACCTCGACGCATAGGAGGCTGCTGTGAACCTCTCTGACCTCGTCCGACTCGCGCTTCAGGAAGACATCGGCAACGGCGACGTGACCACCGACGCCATCATCCCCAGAGATCTTCAGGGCACCGCCCGGGTCCTCGCCAAGCAGCACCTCGTCGTCTGCGGCCATGACGTCGCCCGAGAGGTCTTCCGTCAGCTCGACGCCGAGTACTCCGTTGAGGTAAATGAGGGGGAGACCGTCGCCCCGATGACCGTCATCGCCCGGGTCAAGGGGGCGGTGCGGTCGCTGTTGAAGGGCGAGCGGCTGGCGCTCAACTTCATGATGCGCCTGTGCGGCATCGCAACCCACACCCATGACACCGTACAGCACGCCTCGAACGGGCTGAAGGTGGTCGACACCCGGAAGACCACCCCGCTGCTCCGCGCCCTGGAGCGGCGGGCCGTGCGCATCGGCGGCGGGCACAACCATCGGTTCGCGCTCTATGATGGCATCCTCATCAAGGACAACCACATCAAGGCGGCGGGGTCGGTCACCAAAGCGGTTCAGCAGGCGCGCGCCCATGGCCACCATCTGCTCCGGATCGAAGTTGAAGTGAGCGACCTCGACATGCTCCGCGAAGCCATCGGACTCGGCGTCGACGTCATCCTCCTCGACAACATGGACGACCCGACCATCGCGAAGGCCCTGTCCATCAACCAGGGCCGCGCCACCATCGAAGCCAGCGGAAACATGTCCAAAGAGCGGCTGCCCGCTCTGTCTCGCCTGGGCGTCGACATCGTCAGCATCGGTGGACTCATCCACCAGGCGACCTGGGCCGATCTGTCGATGAAGATCGACTGAAGATCAGCGCTGAGTGCGATGGAACCGCGTGATGACCGGGATCGACACCCCGGAGAGCAGAAGCGCGCCGCCGACGATCTCGTTCCATTCCAGCACCTCGCCCAGGACGACCCCGGCGATGAGCACCGACCAGACCGGACCGGTCAGCGTGATCATCGATGTCGTCCGGGCTTCCAGCGTGCGCGCCGAGAACATCAGGAACAACCGACCCAGAAACGGCCCCAGGATGGCGGCGAGGACCGCGTAAAGCGTCGCTGATAACGTCAGGTCCCGGGGAAGGTGTGGACCCTCGAACGCAAACCACAGCACCACGCTCCCCCACAACCGCAGCGTGTTGAGCCCGACCGGATCGACCCGGGTGATATAACGGCGCGTCAGAACACCCATCGTCGCAAAAGAGCCGGCCGCGGCGAGCGCGTAGAGCAGCCCCATCGTGTTCGTCTGCGACCCCGATGTCGTAGGGGCCTGGACGATGAGAAGACCCGCTCCCGCGAGGAGTACCCCGACCCAGAAGGCGAGGGGGACCCGCTCGCCCAACAACAGCCAGCCCAATATGGCGACAAGGATAACCTCGGTGCGGATCAGGACGCTGACAACGGAGGCAGACAGCTCTGTTACCGCTGCAGCGCTCCCTGAATTGCCAGTCAAGCTGAGGATCGCGAATATCAGACCGAGCAGGATCATCAGCCGCCATTCAACGGGGCGGTCGGGATCGCGAATCCCGGGCACGAACAACATCCCGGTATTGAAGACCGCTGCAGTCGACAACATCACCAACACCATCGATGGCACCGAGGCGATGTCGCTGGCCTTTTTCCAGGGAACGATGAACGCGCCGGCGCAGATCGCGCCCAGAACCGCGTATATGATTCCCGTCTGGTTCGTAGGAGGCGATGAGAGAGCCATGACCGGCTTTATCTTCTTTCTACCCGATGCAAATCCTCCATTATTTTACATAATGCTAATATTAAATGTTCATCTGTTACTCGATGTTTTGTGTGGGTTCATTTCTGAAACGCCCGCTGTGTGGCGTTTGGGTTCATCTTGACATCGATGGGCATGGTCATGGTGGGGTAGACGGGGTGAGATCGCACCATGATCATCCATGCGGCGACGAAAACGGCATAAAAGACGAGCACACCGCGTCGGTCGACGTTGAATGCTTTCAGCTGAATGGCTGCGATTGTGAGGATGAGCATCCATGAGACGTGAAAGAAGGTCTCTGGTTTTGCGATCCGCCAGAAGCCTGGGACGGTGTACCATGCTGTCATATAGACGGGGTTGTGCGGTCCCCCGGTGATGAGTTCCGGTCCCAGAGAGAGCAACGAGAAGGAGAGGATGCCGGCGGCGGCGAGCTGCACCCGTCTGTCATTTCTCTGCGCGACGACCCCGATGATAGCGAGTCCGAGTGCGATGAGGTTGAGTGCTCTGTGGATCTCCAGCCGGTTCCACTTGAGCGGTGACAGGGTGAAGCTGTCGAGTGCTGCGCGTTCCCAGAGGAACTGTTCTGGCGAGGCGAGCTGCTCCCCGCCGCTCATGAGTGCGAACTGCCATCCGACGAGTGGCATGACGAGGATGGCGGAGGCTGCGGCGGCGGCGAAGGTGTTTTTGAAGGCCAGAGAGATCTCCTTTGTCCTCGCCGCACGAATGGAGAGTGCGGCCACGACGAGGACAGCGAGGAGCGCGGAGACGAGTCCGAGGTAGAGGTTGGTGAAGCTCATCCCGAGGAAGGTGATCGCAGCGAGCCACCGCCATTTTCCGCCGCGGTCATGAGCCCTGATGAGGGCCCACGCGTAGAGCGGTATCCAGAAGACGGCGGCCTTTTCGATGGTGTACCAGTTGAGGTCTCTGAAGACGTGCAGCCCCATACCAAAGGGGAACCCAAAGAGGAAGGCGATGTCGGGTCGTCTGGTGACCTCGTTGATGAGCAGCCATGCGGCCCACCACCCGAGGACGATGTAGAGCAGTCCCTGTGCGTTGAAGGCGCCGAACGGGGTGAGGAAGAGGTCGAAGAAGGCAGAGAGCCA
>JBCBLB010000476.1:0-7811 GCA_038520555.1 Myxococcota bacterium
ATCCTGCAGCGGTTCAACATCCAGGTGCAGCTCGAAGCCGCCGGGGACTACAAGAGCTTCGGTGAACCCTACACCCGGGCCTATGCCTCGCCCGCCAACCGCGAGCAGATGCTCGCCTTATATGGGGATCTGCAGAATCAGCTCGTCCAGGGCATCGCCAATGGCCGCGACCTTACCGAACAAGGCGTCCAACAACTGCTGGCCCGTTCCCCCCTCGCCGCCGAAGATGCCCTCGAAGCCAAGCTGATCGATGAGCTGCTCTATATCGATCAGGTGGATGACAAGCTCAAGGCCATGCTCGGGCAGGATGATCTGCGGATCATCTCGCTGCGTGGCTATGGCCGCCTCGCGCGCGCGGAGCGCTGGCTGTCGTCGCTCGGCCGCAAAGACAGCGTCGTCGCTGTGGTTCACCTCGAAGGTCCCATCGTCATGGGCGGCGACGGGATCCAGGGGCGACGCATCACCGCCAAACAGGTTGTCCCCGTCATCCGGCAACTCGGCCGCGATGACAACGTCAAAGCCGTCGTCCTGCGGGTCGACTCTGGCGGGGGGAGCGCGCTCGCATCGGACCTGATCGCGCGGGCGGTCCGCAAGCTCGGTGAAGACAAACCCGTCGTCGCTGTCTATGGGAACATCGTCGCCAGCGGCGGGTACTATCTGTCCGTCGTCGCCCGTGAGCTGATCGCTCGCCCGGGAACCATCACCGGAAGCATCGGCGTCGTCGGCGGGAAAGTCGTCGTCAGCGGCGCGCTCGCCAAGCAGGGGCTCACCGGTGACTACATCGAAGCCGGTCCCGACGTCGGCATGCTCGGACCCTTCCGGCCGTTCACCGATGAGCAACGGAAACGGTTCAAGGAATACCTTCGGCGGACCTATGATCTGTTCCTCAACATCGTCGCGGGCGGCCGGCGGGTGCCCGTCTCGGCCATCGAGCCCGTCGCACAAGGGCGGGTCTGGACCGGGCGCCAGGCCAAAGAGCGCGAACTGGTCGATCACTTCGGCGGGCTGCGGACCGGCATCAGCCGTGCGCGTATGCTCAGCGGTCTGCAACGCGGCGAAGGGCTGGTGATGCACCTCGACTTTACCCCCTCCCGTATTCAGACCCTGTCCTCCCTCGCCAACAACGCGCAACTCGGTCAGGTCGATCCGATGGCCCTTGCCCTCCAACTCGGCGGCGACAACGCTCAGCTGCTCCGCCTGCTGAAGGAACAACCCGGACAGGCCCTCGCACTGTGCCCCTGGATCCTCGACGCGGATCAGACCTGAACACCGCCTCAGACGTCGACGTCTTGTTCGCTCGGGATTACCGGTCGCCGTAGATGTAGCGGTAGGTCTGGATATAGCCGAGCACCTTGCGAACATACCGGCGGGTCTCGGTGTAGCCGACGTTCTCGGCGAAGACGTCCAGCGGCGGCGACCCGCCCTGCTGCGTCACCCAGCGGGCCACCGCGTCCGCGCCGCCGTTGTAGCCCGCGATGGTCATCGGCATCCCGGTGAAGCGGTTCTGCAGACGGTCCAGCTCCATCACCCCGAGCGAGGCATTGTAGCCCGGCTGGAACAGGTCATCGGCGTTGTATGGGCGTTGATGGCCGCTGAGGGCATGCAGCTCTGCGCCCAACGAGGGCATCAGCTGCATCAACCCGCGGGCGCCCGCTGGTGAGCTGACTTCGGGCCGCAAGGCGCTCTCGGCGGTCATGATCGCATAGGGCAGGTTGCGGTCCAGGTCATACTGTGTGGTCAACTGATCGACCAGGACGCCCTGTGGACGAGGGTAGCAGGCCTGCATCGCCACCGGATCGCCCCCCTTCCATGGCGAGGTGCAGTGCGCGCGGGCCAGCGACTGGGCGGTGACATAGTCCCCCGCGTCGATGAGGGCGTGCGCCATCGCCAGCTGCCCCTGCTTGCCGCTGGCCCGCGCGGCGCCGACCAGCGGCCCCAGCTGCTCTCGGGCCCAGGCGTCCAAACCCACCGCGGCCAACGCAACGCCCCGATCCCAGGCGTCCCCACGGACCCCCGCTGGCGGCGAGGGGGCCTGCGCCACGGCCTTCGGCGAATAGCGCACTTGAAGTTTCTCCGCAGAGAACCAGGCGTGGCCGCTGTTCGGCCAGCGGCGGAGGACCTCCTGGTAGCCGGCGTTGGCCACTTCGTCATTGCCCGACCGCTCCGCGATCTGGGCCTGCCAGTAGCGGGCGCCCGGCGCGAGCGAGGACCGCCCATGCTTCTGGAGCAGCTCCGCGAACACCCGATCGGCGTCGTCGAACTTCTCCAGCCGGTACAGCGACCAGCCGATGAACCAACGCGCTTCGTCTGCGTGCTTCGAGGAAGCGTACCGGCGAAGATGCTGGCGGAACAGTGCGACGCACTCTTCCAGGCGGTTCGCGTCGTAGGCCAGATACCCAACCTTAAAGCTCGCAAAGTCGGCGAGGGAGTGGTCGGGGTGGGCCTGGAACAGTGCCATATACAGCTGCTCGGCCGTGTCGTAGTCCCCAATCCGAGAGGTCCCCAGGGCATGGTTGAACCGCTCCTGCGGCGTCGGCGAAGGGAGCTGCGCATAGAGGTTGTTGGCCAGCGGGTAGTTCCGCGCCTGAAACGCCATCCGCGCCCGCTTCTTCAGCCCTGCGGGGCTGTTGTCGGCAGGCAGCATGTCGTACAGATCCATGGCCTGGTCGTGCAGGTTGAGCTTCTGGAGCGTCGAGATGCGGGTTCGGATCAGGGCGCGGCCGTCGGCATCATCGGCGTTGGGCACCGGCCTGCTGTGCGCCGCGAGCCGGTCCGCGGCCTTGCGAGCGAAGGGGCTGGTGGGGTTGTGCGTCCAGATGATCCGCCAGACCGGGATCGCTTTTTCGGGTTCGCCGCGGAGCCGCGCGCCCTCTGCCAGCCACCAGCGAACCTCCGCCGGATCAGCGCCCAGCGGCGATCCCAGCACCCCGGCCGCCGCCAGCTCGGTCTGGAGCAGCGGACGGAGCACATCGCGCCCCTCCAGGTAGGCCTTGGACTCGATCAGCGCGCGTCCCCGAAGCATTTGTGCGCGTTGGCCCGATGCGCCCTGCGCGGTGACCATCTTCAGCACCGCCGCTGCGTCTGCCGGGCGCCCGAGCTGTAAGCCCGCTTCTCCTGCCAATAACGCAGCATAATCGCGGAACGGCCCGTCCAGGACCGGCGCCAACAACTCCAGCGCACGCCGCGGCTGGTTGAGCTTGAGCTGACAGCGTGCGATGGCCAGCCGGCCCGGATCGTCCGATGGAGAGGGCATGGCAGCGACCGCGCGCGCACAGTCTCCCGCCGACAACAAGGCCGCGACGGCCTCCGGCGTCGCCGCCCAGGATGATGAGATCCCCAGCGACATCCCCAGAGACATCCACAGCCACATCATCGTCCCTCTCCCCCTCGCGATCGAAGACCACAACACCCGCTCCAGGGTTGTATCATCCCCTTGACAGGTCAACGAGCCCTCTTCCGGAGACCGCGAGCGGGCCGGTCATGCCTCAGCAAGCAGCTGTGATATCCCCGGAAACAGCCGCTCCACCGGTGGAGCCCGGAGCGCCTGGAGCAGCGTCCCCTCGCCCTGGGCCTCCAGGTAGCCAATCACCTTGGCCAGCCGCCGCGCGTTCGCAGATCCGATCGGCGCTGGGTATGACGCCGTCGATGGGGGCGGATAGCCCGTCATCAGCCCCCCCAGCGCGCCCATCGCGCCGCGACCCGACCGCGGCGCGCCCTGGAGGATGCCCAAAAGGCCCACCAGCTCGTCCATCAGCGCGCGGCGGTGTCGCGCTTGGAAGCCCTCTTTTATCTTCTGCAAGCCGGCAAACAACGCCCGCGCCATCTCCGGATCTTCATCGCGGGCCTCATGGGCCGCGGCCTTCAGCAGCCAACCGTCAACCCCTGCAGATGTGACGATGGGATCGACGAGCTCCAGTGCCCGATCGGGGTCTGTGTCGATCAAGGTCTCGGCGAGCCCCAGCCGGGCCTCCAGCAGGGTGTCATGGACCTGTAGGGCGCGCTCGAAGGCGGGGCGCGCTTCCCGCGGCCTGCCCAACGCCTGCAACGTGGCGCCGAGGCGGACGTCCGCCAGCCACCCGGTCGCCCCATCGATGACCGGCGAGGTGAACCGCTGCCCCTTCATCGTCGGTCCCAGCTTCAGGGCGGTGAGCGCCTGCTGGTAGAGCTGCGCCTGCTGCGCCTCTGGCGCCCGTGCGGCGAGGTTCTCCAGGGCGATGCCCTGGAGCAGGGTGATGTTGGGGTGCATCATGCCCCACCCCGCCGCCGCGGACAGCGTCTCTATGGCGGGGATCTGCTTGTTGCGTTGCAGCAGCGCCCAGGCCTTCAAGGTCACGGGAAGCGCCCGGTGCTGACGCTGAGGATGGTGCTCCAGCAGCGCCCAGGCCGCCTCCAGGCTGACCTGTGCCTCGTCCAGCGCTCCGGTGACGACCTGTTCATGGCCGAGCGCGACCCAGGCGTCCAGGTCGTCGGGGGATTCGGCCACCCGTTGTCTCAGGAGGGCCGAGTAGGCCGCGCCGGTGTGCCGCCGAGGGATGATCTCACCCGCCCGCGGAGCCCGAATGATCTCAGCGGCGATGTCGCGGACGCGCCGCCCATCGGCGTCCATCCAGGCCTGCGGGACGTCGTGCACCGCGCTCTCCCAGCGGAGGTCTTCGGTGTTGCGCAGCAGCCGGGGACGCCACTGGGCTTGATGGGTTGGTGAAGATCGCTCGGGAAGCATCCCACAGTCAAGGTCATCCGCCGCGATGGCCGCCCTGATGATCTCGGCTGCGTCGGCATGGAGCTGTTGGTCGGCATCGAGCATCAGGATCCAGTCCCCCTCCGCGCGCTCCCGTGCGGCGTTCCAGGCGGTCGAGAGGTCGACAAAGTCGTGGGAGAGGATTTCGACGTCGTCGAAATCGAGGGGCAGGCCGCCGACCGCGTCGAGGACGAGGATCTGATCGGCGACCGGTCGGGCAGACGCGATGGCCGCGGGCAGATCGACGGGGGCGTCGAGGATGACAACGAGTACGGACACACCAGCCATGAGATCTCCTGCTCAGGGAGGGAGGGGAGTGTAGTCACTTCTCTGGAGGCGTCTACCGTTGAACCGGCGCGGTATGCTGCTCAGGCCTGCCAACACGGAGCAGAGATGCGCAACGAGAAAGTCTGCCCGAAGTGCAACAGCCGCAAGATCGGGCGCTTGAGCCATGTCGTCGACTGGGACCGGGGCGCCGTCGCCCGGCGCCTCGCCAAGGGGCGGGTGGGACGCATGACCGCATACGGTACGGTCGAAGCCTATATCTGTACGAGCTGTGGCTACTTTGAGGAGTACGTCAAGGAGCCGGGCAAGGTGCCCTGGCATCGGGTCGACGGGTTCTCATGGGTCAACGAGTCGTAGCGCGTCGGCGCCGCAGCCCACCGAAGAGCAGCACTGGCAACAGGATCCAGGCGGCGTCCTGCTGATTGTTCTGGGCGCAGCACCCCTGCGCCGTCGCGTTGGGCGCGCTCGGGCCTGCCTGCGTGGGCAGCGGGGTCTCATAGTTTCCGGTGTTCTGCGCGTCGTGGTGGATCGAGGCCCACTGGACGTCCTGATCGGCACGGCCCGTGGTCGTCCAGGCGAACAACACCCCCTCACGTGAGGTGACGACGACTTCGAGGTATCCGTCGCCGGTGATGTCGCCGACGGCTGGCGAGGCGAACAGCCAGTGCCCGGTGAACTTGGGCCATCCTTCGGGCTGGTCGCCCTGGTCGTCCCAGGCGTGCAGCAGGTACCCGCCCGAGCCAGCGATGACTTCGGGGTGTCCGTCGTCGTTGAGGTCGGCGATGGCAGGCGCGCTGAGGAACTGGGTGTCCTCTATCTGGCGCGGCCAGCCGCTGAGGACGTCGCCATCTGCGCCGCTCCAGGCCATCACGCCGTGTTCGTAGTCGATCCATCGTCGCGCGATGAGCGAGGTCAGCCAGGTGGCGCCAGAGAGCCCCAGCGAGACGTCAGGGACGCCGTCTGCGTTGATGTCACCGATGGCCGCGTTGGCCGAGACCTGGACGAGGATGCCATCGCTGACGTTGCTGCCGGGGGCGTACCCCTCACCGGTATAGTCGAACGTCACGACGTCGTCTTGTTCGTCGTGGTGAATGGGGCTGTTGGTCCCGAGCAGCACCGGGCTCATGATCTCAAGGTCGCCATCGCCGTCGAAGTCTGCATACAACAGCGACGCCGGGTGCCCCTCGCCGATGATCGGGAGGATCGAAGCCGTGCCGACGAAGCCGGACAGCCCCTTCTCCAGCCTGGGCCAGCCGGGCAGCGGCGCGGCGGTGTTGCCATCGATGAGGTATGCGACGGTGTTGCCATCGATGTCTTCGTTGCTGCCGATGCCGATGTCCGGATCCCCGTCGCCGTCGACGTCGCCGACCGAGGGGCTCGCAATGATCCGGGCGCCTTTCTCCCCGCAGTGACCGGGCACACACAGCTCGATGGGATATGGCCCCCAGTCTGCACCGTCTGCGCCGAAGACATACAGCCGCCCGTCGAGGCCACCGATGATAATCTCCAGGGTTCCGTTATCGTCGAGGTCGTAGAGGGCCGGAGCGCTCCCGAAGCCCTGATCATAGCGGGCGGTGTTGGTGTACTCCTCAGTGGTGCGGCCGATGCTGAAGACCGGGAACCCCTCGACGAGAGAACCATCGGCGGACCATGCATACAGCCCGCCGTTGATGCCCGCTGCCACGACTTCAGGCTGTCCGTCTCCGTCCAGATCTCCCGCCGCCGGCGAGCCGAGGAGCGGGTCACGGATGGGCAACAACCCGCCGACCGCGAACGCCGGGGCGCCTTCCGCCAGATCGTCGAGCACATCCGTCTGAACCGGGAAGCCGCTCATCACCGTGCCGTCGCCCTGGAAGATGCGGACCGCTCCGCCGCCGTCAGCGACGATGACCTCCAGATCGCCGTCTCCATCCATATCGAAGAGCACGGGGCTGGCCTCGCCGCTGCCGCCAAGGGAAGCGGGAAAGCCCGGCAGAAGGTCCGGGTCGGGGTGAGAGAAGAAGGTCTTCCGCGACTCTCCGCGGAGCCCGTCGGCGTCTACGACGCTCAGCCGGAGGGTGACGGCGGGCTTGTTGACCCGGTCCAGCCGGTCCGGGACGCTCTCCTGTGCGATGCCTTCCACGATCTCATGGGGGGGCAGCGCGGAGAGGTCGATGGTCGCGAGCGCCCCCTCTACCGGAGCGTCACCGCTCCCCTCTGCGATGACCGACCATTCCCGGGGATCATCGCCGAGGCCCATCTCCAACATCCAGGAGAACCCCTGCGCGCGAGGCGCCTGGATGATGCCTTCGACTTCGATCGTCGGCGTGAGCAGCGCGTCATAGGTGACAAACCACCGCGGTGAAGTGATCTCAGCGGTGGGCGGGATCTGGCCGCTGGCGACGGCCTGCACGGCGGCCTCTGCATCGAGCCGACCGTATCCGAAGAAGGGGTCCCATCCTTCATCAGAGGGATATGCGCCCGAGATCGACCGCTCTTCTTCGGAGAGGTTTACATCGGTGGTGGTGCCCAGGAGGATCTGGACCAACTCAGCAGCGCTCAGGTCGAGCCCCTCGTCCCGAGCCGCTGACTCGATGAGCCCGATGATGCCGCCGGTCATCGCCGCGGAGCCGGTGGCACAGGCGCCAGATGCGGCCACATGGGTCAGCCGGGCGCCGAAGTTGTTGCAGTTCCAGGTGTTCATATAGCTGTACACGGACCCGGAGCTGTCAGAGGTGTTGTGGGTGATGGAGTGTGAGGAGAGGACACGGTCGAAGGTGGAGGGGTAGTTGTGGTGGTAGGAGTTCTC
>JBCBLB010000129.1:0-16840 GCA_038520555.1 Myxococcota bacterium
AGCTGGAAGGGCGGATGGGACGGCGCAGATCCCGCGAACAAGGCTGAGAAGCACTGGGGGCTTTATCGAGAGGATCGCACCCCCAAGGACGTCCTCGACTGAATCCAGGCGACCCCGTCAACCCGGTAGATCATGGCATGCTCCACGTCCATCGGCTTCGCGATGGGCGCCTACGTGCCTCAAACCGGGGTTGGTCTCAACAGGCGGGAGGACGGGTAATGGATGGATTCTGACTTCCGATGTCAGGAAAAAAAGCGGTCAACATCAGCGCGTTGAACGTCTTCATAGTCCGATTCTTCAAACTGTTCTGCTTCTTGTTCCGCCGCCTCCCGCAGGGGCAACAGCAACATGATCATTCCACCGAATGGGATGATGGGTAGGATAAATTGGACCAGGCGGTTTCGATATCCCTTGAGATGCAGATACCGGTAGGCACAATACAATCGTATCAGACCCAGAATGACAGCACCTGGAAATAACAGCACATCACTGGTGTTCACCAGGATACTCACGATTACGGATGATCCGACATAAATACCGATCCATTTATGCATTTCTTCACGAATCGAGGTGTGGTACATGCAACTCCTCCAGGGGATGGGATGTCCTGCAGAAGGTACGCCTTTTCCCCTGTCGGGGCTTGTGTCTGGGACATCCTGGGACATCCTGGTACACCGTTCTGCCCCGCATGAGCCGTTGTGGGAGTGCATCTCCGGGTGGGGGCTTGCTTATTCTGGTCGCATTGCACGCATTTATCTACTCATGTGTGGCGATAAAATTCAGGACATGTTCCATGAAACGTTCATTGTCCCTGAACTGGGGGCTGTGCCCCGATGCATCAAAGAAGATCAGCTCCTTGTCTTCTTCGGGTGTTGAGATCGACGCATAATAGGACTCTGCGACTTCGGGGCCGATGATGTGGTCATAGCGGCCAAAGAGCAGGGATACGGGAAGATCGATGCCATCCATTTCGTTGGTCCAGTCATAGAATTCCTGAACAGAGCGCTGCTGGTTGTAATTGTTCATCCGCTGCGCGCTCCACAGCCCTTGTTGACGAAAGGTAAAGGGATGATGGTGCGATCCACGAATGAGCTCCCAGGTCGGGATGGGCCCGGGATGATCGATGGGCTGATAATACGTCTCGATCACATAGTCGTACACTGCATCCACCAACGTGTTCATCGTCTCCAGCTGCGCCCACGATGTGACCGGGTCGTTGTCTTCGACCCACTCGATCACCTCTGATAGGGTGGAGTAGGTCTCGCCTTCTGCAGTGAGCGGTTCGGGCATCGACACCCCCTGGTCCTGCATCTCCCTGGCATGGGTCAGGATGTAGTCCAACCGCGCGCGATATTCCGGCACTGTGCTGTGTGACCCGTTGCTCAACAGCACCCCTGATGCGGTCTCTTCATAATTCAGGAGATAGCGTGTGGTTAAGGGGACTCCCCAGCTGTGCCCGAAGACGAACACGTCTCCCCCGTACCGATCCTGAAGAAGTCGAACGGCGAGATCGAGATCCTCGGCCATGAGATCGATCGTCCAGTCATCTCGGCGGAATGAACCAGACGCCCCGCCGGCATGGCGCTGATCCCAGTATGCGACGCGGTACCCGGGCTCAACGAACCAGTAAAAGTCTTCGATGAAGACGGTCGAGTCGCCGCCGATCCCACCATGCACCGTCAACAACGTCACCGACGCGTCCGAATTTCCCCGAACGATAATGGGCATTCGAGCGCCCTCGTTCACCAACCACAGCGTCTCACCTTCTGCCCAGTCCGGGGCACACCCGGCCAACAGAGAAGACATCCATAGCGTCTGTACGCGCATCACCGCACCCCATAGGAGAGGCTGATTTCTGCTGCGACTCGACCAAGAACCGCAGTGTTGTAAGGTGCCTGTACGAAGAAGTGGGGCTTGACGCCCACGGCGAGCGGGATCCCCAGTTGCTTCTGCAAGGTGTACCCCAGCCCGGCGTTGACACCGACGACAACGTGTGAGGTCAGCCGGCTGACTGGAACGAAGTCGTCCCCATCCAGCGCCCAGGCTTCACCATCCAGGACCGACGCCATATACCCGGCCTCCACGTTGTACTCCAGGATGAAGCGGCTTCGGGTGATTCGGCGCCGCCCGAATTCTCCGGTCGCCAGCCATGCGCGATGGCTCCCGGTGTCAACGTAGGTCCCCAGATGAACGCCGGCAGCCCAGAACCGATCCCGAGGCGGTGTTGGCGGTGCCCCCTTTCTGCCCAGGCGAAGAGGCCACTCTGCGCCGACCCGAACGCCCGGGTTGACCAGATACTCGTTGAACGACGCCACCTCGACCTGAAACCGAGACGGGGCGACCTGCTCCGCACAAACACTCCCGATAAGGAAGGTGAGAAGGAATAACATTCATGCTCCTTGTTGAAAGAAGGCATTGGGAAGGGGTTCTGGTTTTTCTGTATCCGACGGGGCGGTCTCTATATCCAACAGATGCCTGACTCGCTGGGACATTCCGGATCGGCGCACGCGCACCCGCTCTCCCCGTTGAAGAGGATACAGTCGGCACCATCAACGCAGTCGAGGGTTAACTCGAACTGGTAGGCGCCGTCATGATGGCAGCTCTGGTTGAACACCTGGACCGCTGCGTATTCCCCCTCGTCTGGTCGGGCGAGGTTGTTGGACGAAAGGCCATTGTTCTGGTTTTCATCCACCATCACGATCAGGTTGTATTCACAGTTCTCCTCGCTCCACATGATGGCGTTGCCCCTACACATGTCGACCTCAAGGAACGTGGGTTCGGTGTCGCTCATGGTCTGATCCTCGAACCGCCAGATCCAGTGGGGATGGCCACCGTTGGTGGGATCGCCGTGCCGCCCATGCATCATCGCGACGACAACATCATGCGCCCCGGGCTCTGCTCCGGTCGGCAGCGTAGCGGCGATCTGGACGATACTGGCTGGATTATCACACAGGCTCTCGGACGCATCTGGCCATATAAGCGGCGAGGGGCCGGCAGCGGGGTCGCGATCACCGGTTTCGGTCGATGTCGGTGAACAGGCAAACAGCAGCAGACAGGCGGTGGTGCGCAAGGCAGCTCCGGGGAAGCGTGGTACGCTGTGAGAGTGTACTCATCGCGGTCGTCATGCTTCCGCCTGGTGGCCATCTCTGTTCCGTTTCCGGCCAATCTGACCCTGTGTTTCTTCGTGCCTTCAGCCAACGCATCGTGGGCCCCTGGATGGAGGGCCCACAGAACGCGCGTCACCCCGACACGGTCGAAATCTGTGTTGTTTTAGAAGGGCAGATCCATGTCATCTTGGATGGTGTCGAGCGCATCCAGTCTCTGGGTGAGGTCGCCATCATTCCACCTGGCGTCGTTCATTCCTCCTGGACCCAGCGCACGGCGATCGAGGAGGTGGTGGCCCACCTCCAGGCAGATGGTTTGCCGGGACGAGATCAGCTTCAAGCGGGAATCTGGCCCAGTGAAGCGCTTGGTGGCCTGGACGCCTTGCGCAGCGCTCGAACCCTGGATGCGCGAGAAGCTGCTGTGCTCGCGTTGGTCGCAGCCTCTGTTGAAAATCCGGATCGTGCGCGGCTCACGGACCCGCGGATGACCCGCCTGCTCTCCGCGGTCCGCGCGAGGCTGGATCGGGCATGGCCGGTCTCGGAGATGGCCCGGACTGCGGGAATGAGCCCACGAAGCTTACGACGGGCGTTTCAGGCCTCTCTGGGCAAGAGCCCACGCGCATGGCTCATTGCGCTGCGTGTCCAGCGCGCAGCACAATTGCTCGACACGACCGATCGCTCGGTCTCAGACATCGCGTTGGCGGTTGGCTTCAACTCAACCTCCCGCCTCAGTGAGGCGTTCACGCGGTCCCGCGGGATGCCACCGAGCACATGGCGCGTTCGGTGAGATCGTATCGTCACCTGGTCGACAAACGGCAACGTCGAAACACACTCGAAGGATAACCATTATCAGAACATTGATGGTATTCTAAGAGGGTATTGACGTGTATGACTGCGGAACGTGTCGGATACCCGTCACCCCTGCGATTCGTGCACCGTCCATCAGATAGGTTGAGGGGCTGCTGTCTTCGATCCGGATAGATCCTGGGGAGTGCTTTCTCGGCTTTGATTCCTGTAACTCGGCAAGATGGTCGTGAAGTATGTCGAAACGTATCCTCTTGATTGAAGACGATCCGGATATCGCTGGCCAGCTCGTCGAGCAGCTTCATCGTGCAGGCTTTCGGGTCCTCCTCTCGGTGCATGGTCGAGCGGGGATGCGTCATGCCCTCTCGGCGCAGTATGATCTGATGTTGTTGGACGTGATGCTGCCTGGGGGGGACGGCTTCGAGATACTGCGCGCCGTCCGTGAGCGCAGCGCCGTCCCGGTGATCGTCTTGACCGCGCGAACCGGGGTGGATGATCGGGTTCGGGCCTTTGCGTTGGGAGCAGACGACTACCTGCCGAAGCCGTTTTACTTTGAGGAGTTGAAGATGCGGATAGGTGCGCGTCTCAGCCGCGTCCCCGCCGAGGAAGAGCGGGGGGTCCGCTTCGCGAACGTTGAGGTTGATTTTGACGGCCAGCGTGCTCTTCTGGACGGGAAAGACGTGGGTCTGACGCGGGTTGAGTTCCTGCTGCTTCGTTGGATGGTGGAGCGGCCGGACCGCCCGCTCACGCGCGCGCAGCTCATCAATGGTCCCCTCCGTGGGGAAGGACGTGTTCAGGAACGCACGGTCGACAGCCACATCGCTCACATTCGGCGCAAGCTTGGCGCCCAGGCCAGCGCGCACCTCAAGACGGTCTTTCGCATTGGCTACCGCTTCGAGCCGCAGCCGTCGGGGTCCGGGTCATGAGCGGCGTCTGGCGGCGGTTCGCCTGGCGTATTGTTGGCGCGACGGTCCTGAGCGGTCTGCTCGGGATGGGGCTCTTGCTGGTCATGTTCATCCCTCAATTTATCGGCTTGCCCTTCCCCCACGCCGCCCATCTGTTCATCCCCCTCTCTGCAGATCAGATCCAATCATGCCGTGACGATCCGGCGCGCTGGGTCCACCGAACAGACGGGGTGCAAATGATCGCGTATGATCGGGACACGCTGCGTCCCATCCCTGCGGATGCGCCACCGATGGACGTGATCCTGATGGTCCGTCGATGGTTGGGCGAGCGCGAGCCGGCCCACTTCTTCTTCTATGGTCATTGGGGTGGGGTGATGCTCTTGGAGACGGGCCTGGGGGGCGACTGTGCGCTGGTCCAGCTGTGGTGGCGCTCAGCGCCGGAGGGCCGGCGGCTGCTCGGTTGGATCATGGTGGTTGTCTCCTTCAGCCTCCCGATCATTTCGTCCCTTCTCGCCATGGCGCTGGCGATTCGTCCCTTGTTGGATCGCATCACCCGGCTCAGCGAGGCGGCGTTGCTGGTTGGCAGCGATCGCTACCGCCCCGCGGAGGCAGAGAGCGACGACGCGTTGGGGCGCCTGTCGGCGGCCTTGACGCGCTCCCATGACCGACAGCAGCAGGCGCGGCGCGCGATAGAGCGGCACCTGGACAACATCGCGCACGATCTGCGCACGCCGCTGGCCGCCCTTCAGCTGCGCCTGGAAAATGTTGCCGACCAGGGGGGGGCGAACCAGCCGGCGCTCAACGGTGGGCT
The DNA here is from genome assembly GCA_038520555.1 of Myxococcota bacterium. Classification (GTDB taxonomy): domain Bacteria; phylum Myxococcota_A; class UBA796; order UBA796; family UBA796; genus JBCBLB01. The sequence continues at coordinate 5,625 of JBCBLB010000129.1, forward strand.
CGCGGATGTGATGTACCTGACGTTGTTGACCGAGAACCTTCGCCTCGCGGCGCGGATGCGCGACGTGTATCCGGCGGATGATGCGAATCCCACGGCGGATTTAACGGAAGTGATGGGTCGCATCGGGGATCGGTTCCGCCTGCTGGGGAGGCGCCGCGACGTGGACGTGGCATGTGCGGTGCCCGACGCGCCGGTCTGGGTGGCGTGCCCGGAAGTCTTTGTCGAGCAGGCCTTCGCCAACCTCGTCCACAACGCCATCGTGCACAATCATCCTGGCGGGCACGTCGCGATCATTCTGGTTCACGATGCGGATCGCTTCACCGTCAGCATCATCGACGATGGTCCGGGCGTCGACCTGGAGGATTTCCCTGAGCTGATGGACCGTGCCGTCCCCGCGGGGACGGCACGACAGCGTGATCGGCGGGGCAGCGGCCTTGGGTTGGCGATCGCGGGCGCGGTATTCCGACGCGCCCGCTTCACCGCCCGCTTCACCGCAGAGTCACCCTCTGGCCTCCGCGTCGATGTCTCTGGCGAACAGTGCTCGCCTGCCCCTTCGGTCGGCTCACTCGACGATGCGTAGCTGCAGGTAATCCAGCCCGATGGCCTTCCCATCCGCACAGCCGGAGCACGCGACGGTGAGGGTGTGCGTGCCGGCGCTCAGCGTGCCGAGCGCGGTCCGTTCGCCGAGCTTCGCGGAACGGCTTTGGAGCTTCTGGGCGCTTCCGGTGTTGTGGAAGGTGGCCTGCACCGAGACCGCTTCGATGGAGATGTCGACCTCGGTGTGGCCGTTGGCGGCATATTGGCAGTCGAAGTCATAGACGCCGTCTCGGGGAATCTCGACGGTCATCTCGACGGTGTCGCCTTCGTCGAGCAGCTGCACGAAGCCGCTGCCGCTGTAGGGCGCTCCTTTGCTCTCGGTGCTCGTCACCGCCGCGCCGGTGAGCGCGTCGTAGTCCTCGGCCTCGATGACCGTGCCGATCTCATCGTCGAAGACCGTCACCCCCACGATGTCCTCGATCGCATAGAAGCTGTCGGTCGCCTTGAGCTCCAGCGCATAGACGCCGGACTGGCTGAAGGTGGCTTCCGGCCGCCCGACGCGGTCGTCCCGGATCGTGACGTTCGGATCGGCTGCGCTCCAGGCAATGTCCAGGGCACGCGCTGCGGGCAGGCCGTCATCCGCCACTGTGAACGGCGCCTCCCACAGCTCCCCTGCGATGGCGTAGGCGTTCCGATCGCCAGAGAGATATGGCGGCTTGTTGAAGGGGCGCGCCGCCTCATCGGTGGGTACGAAGAGGTCTGTGGGGGCCACCTCGCGGCGCGAGAACCCCGGGCCCTCCCACTCCAGCCGCACGGTATCCGACGGCAGGGACGACCACGTCAGGATCTCCAGGGTGTGAAAGCCGGGCTCCAACATGACGGTCATGGGATAGGAGGCGACATGGGTGAAGAGCCCCTGCTCGGGGGTCTTGAGGGGACGTCCGCTCAACGTCAGCGAGCCCTTGTCCTTCGGGGTGACCAGATACAGCGTATATACGCCCTCTTCGTCGACCTTCAGCATCGACTCCAGCAGGAGGATCTTCTGGCCGGAGATGGTCGTGTCGCGGAAGAACCCGTCATCGGTGATGTGATCGGTTTCTCCCATGGGTTCGGGCAACCCGCCGGCGTCCAGTCGCGACATCAGGACGACGCCGACGCCATCCTGGCAGCCTTCTCCATACGCATCCAGCGGCGACGCCAGCGTCGCTCGGATCGGCTCGGGGACGGCCAGGCCGTCGGGGTGGTCGGTGTACGCCAGCAGCTCGGTGTCTTCATTGAAGAGCAGCTCGCCCTCGCAGACCTGCCATGACGGCGTGTCATCGCCGGACGGCGTTTCTGCGATCAAGACGTCCGCGTTGGGTGCGTCGGTCTCACAGCGAACCTGGACCTCGTCGACGAAGAACGGATCGGCGGGGTCGAGCCGGGGGGTATCGACCGTCGCCGCCCCCATCACGATGGAGAAGGTCAGCTCGCCGCCTGGCAGGAAGCGTCGAGAGGGCAGAAACAGCTCCTCAACGACGTCATCTGCGAGCCGCAAGCCATGATCGCCCCGTGTCTCGATCTGTGTGGTGCCATCGGGGTGGTGATGGATGCGATGGATGGGGAAGGCCCAGCTCCCGCCCATCTGGGCAGGCGCCGTCGCGTAGGCGAGGTTGTATGGGTATTCGTAGGCGTACGGCGGGTGATCGGGATCCCGATCGTACTGATCGACGCCGCGCTGGTAGTACTTGCTGACAGAGTCGTTGTACCGACGAATATACGGCGACCAGTTGTCCGCGGTCTCCTCCAGATCCAGCTCCCCGTCCAGCGTGACGCGCACATAGGCCCCCTCCAGGGCGCGGCCCTCTGGCAAGCGGCTGCCGTCGTCGATGGTCACCGTGAAGCCATCGAGCCACGCGCCGTCCCATTCGCGATGCGTCGCGGTAATCTCGCCGCGATACTCTGCCACATCGCTTCGAAGGTCGATCGAGGGGGTCGTGGTTGAGAGGGCGGTGCCACCCACCAGGTACCCATCTGCCGACCCGTCGCGCTTCGAGATCATCCCCAGGCGGCCTTCGAACCGTGTTTCTCCGACCTGGCCGGCGAGCGGCTCATCCTGTAGCGCGTAGAAGACCACATCCTGGCGGCCGTCGGTGAAGGTGACCGCGACCGCCAGCAGGTCTGGGTCGCCGGCGTCGACGCGCTCGACCGACGCGATGGATGTCTCGCCGAGGTAGGGCTCATGCACCACGACGAAGACGGCGCGGTCGTCGCCATCTTCGACCGTGGTGTGCCGCAGCATCAGCTGCTTCTCGGTGTTCTCCTCCCACGCGGTGACCGGCAGCGACGCTTCGGCGTCGGACTCTCTGCCTGCGCTGTCAAACCAGTAGGCCTCCTGACCGTCATCGAGCACGACGTGCTGCCGAACGCCGACGGCGGGATCGTCTGCGATGGTCTCTGGGTGAATGATATACGGCAGCCGCTCAGACGCTGCAGGGTTGTCGGGGTTCCACGGATCGTCGACCTGGTAATCGATCCAGAAGCGTGAAGCGTCTGTCTGGGTCACATGGAAGAACTGACCATAGATCGCATCCAAACAGTCCGCGGCTTCGATCTCTGCGCCGAGGAGGTACCGCCCCTGATCACCATCATAGCGTCGCGCGAGGGGGCACTCGCCAGGGATCGACTGCCAATCGGCGTCGCTGCTCGGGGTATAGGACGCGTAACGGGGGGCGGCGCGCATCATATAGTCCCGTGTCTCCAGCCCGCCGGTCATTTCATAGATGTCCACCACATACGGGCGAGACGACTCGACGGTGTTCAGCACCAGCGTCCGGCGGTTTTTGTCCACCATCCCCGCGTAGGCTCGCTTCCCTTCGACGCTGATGGCGGAGAAGCCTGGATAACGGTACTCGAGCAGGACCACATCACCGTCCGCGATCCAGTCAACGTGGGCGCGCTGATCGAAGATGCCCGTGTTGTGGGAGCGCGTATCGTTGGAGTGGGCTCTCAACAGCGAGTGCGACCAGTAGGTCGGCGATGAGATCAAGTAGTGGCCGAAGGCGTAGAGCTGGAAGTTGAGCGTATCTTCCTTATTATGCTGCCCATCGACCCCAAAATTCAGATGGACCTGCACCTGCTCATCGTCGACTCCGGCGCCGAGCACAGCGTGCTTGATGCCTTCCATATAGACCCCCTCGCTGCGCCGCCTGGGTGGGGTGGCGACGAGATCACAGCATGGCATCCCAGAGCCTTCGCCGATGATGGGGGGGCCGCCGTATGGCATCCCCATCCGGTACATATGGGTGACCACCTTTCTGTAGAAGTCATCATGATGGCTGGTCGGATAGGTGAAGTCGTCGATCCGCTCGCCGTCGGCGTTCGTATACCCCTCTGGGTCGGAGTACCCGTTCATATGCCGTAGGTGATCCAGCTCGCCGAGCTGGATGTGGGTATACCCCGTGCCTTCCTGAAATCCACCATCGACGAAGTATTGGTAGAATGGTGTCTGTGGGAGATAGCCCGCCGCGAGGTGCATGTCCTCAACGGAGCCATATACGCTCGCGTTGGTCGAGATGCTCGCGCCAGGGACGCTCTGAGACAGATCCTGCGTCGCCGCATCCGTGGAGGGCGCCCCGCAACGATACCGATATGGGGTATACATCGTATCCCGCGACTTCTGCATGAAGTCTTCGATGCCGGCTTCTTCCTCATAGTCGACCATCGCCGCGGTGTCGCGTAGCAGGTCGAGGGTCTCGTTGTAGAACCGGGGCGCGCCCGGATCGCCGCGGCGGCCGTCGCGGGTCATCTCTGCGCGCTTACAGGGATCGTAGTTGGTGCAATTGTCGTTCTGCGGACGATCGCAGACGCCCCGGTACTCAATCCGATACGTGTTCGAGTAGATATAGTCCGGCCAGACGTCAGTATAGGCGTCCAGGATAAGCATCGCCTTTCGACCGGCTTCTGCGTCACCCTTTCGCACATACCGCATCGCCAGCGCATACATCTTCTGGGCGAGGAAGTTGTGCCGCGCGGTGTTCAACATCCCTTCGAGGAAGTAGCGCCGATCATATTCTGCGTCGTAGTAGAACGACGTCTCGACGTCGTGACCCGCCTCGACCTCATAGGCTTGAACCTGGTCGTTCGGATAGATCGGGTTGTCTGGATAAAACGCGGTGCTCTGCGGCGCCCCGGCTTTGGCCTTACAGCTGAACTGATTGGGACGGTATGGGTCAAAGATGTAGTCGGCGTTCTGCCTGCAGTCACGCACTGAGGGGACGTTGTCCACGACCTGATCGGGACAGCACGCGTGGATATTGCCCGTCTGGGTGGGGACGATGGCCAGGATCTCTTCGTCGCTCATCTCCATCAACGGGCCGACGTCCAGCTCTTTGCTGAAGTCATGGTCGACGAAGTGGTCTCGATCCCACCAATTGGAGACGGTGGGCGGGCCGTCGTACGCATCGGTGCCACACCACGGGCCCTCCAGCGTCAGCTGATCGACCGCTGGCGCGCTCTGCTGTTCCCCATCGAAGGCGATGGCCTCGCAGGCCCACTCGCCGATTCGGGTCTCCGCCGCAGGGACGCGAAACGTGTCCCCGACTTTGAACCCTGCGCTGTCGACCACCATCCCCTCATAAAACAGGGAGGCTGTATACGTCAGCGGCGATCCCTCTGGATCGATACCGCCCTTCTCCAGGGTGCAGACCAGCTCGTCCGCGCCGAGGACGCCTGCGGTCAGGCTCACCACCGGCGCCGATGGCGCCTGGTTGTCGGTCTCCTCTCCCGAATCGTCGGTATCGTCCGTATCTTCGACGTCACTGGACGCGGTGTCTTCTGTGCCCCCCGGCTCTCCCACCGGCCCTGTGTTCCTGACTTCGTCGCGTTCATGGCAGGCCAGCAGGCCCAATAACAGCAACATGACGACCCCCCTGTATGGTGCTCAAGGTTGCAGCGTCAGTCAAGCAGATGAATATGGAAGAGATGTGGATACCATCTGACCCAGTCGATGACGCGTGCCCTTCCCGCACAACCGGGCAGGTGTGAAGACTGCACCGACAAGGTCTCGCGGCACGTAGACCACGCAATAGTATGTCGTTTACACAGGTTCACATAAGGTTTTGCAGTCGCCTGTATGGGCACCCCTTACATTTACCAATGTAATGTTTACATTGGTAAATGTAAGGGGTGCCCGATGCCAACGGTCTCCCTGGTCATTTTGGCGGGTCACCCATGGGGGACGCATTCCTGTGGATGCAGGAATGCGTGGTTTGTCGTGGTGGGGTGGCTTGTTCTCAGTAGTAGTGCCCGGCCCATGAACCGGCTCGGACGTTGATCCCGCCGCTGGCGGTTGAGTAGTCGCCGGTGGCCTGGTTTGAGTAGCCGCCGTTGATGGATGATGAGTAGCCAAACGCATCGTTGTTGCGGCCACCGGTGACGCTCGCGTATCTTCCGAAGGTTATGTTGGACCACCCGCCGCTGATGGAGGAGTAGGAGCCGCGGGTTTGGTTGGCGTAGCCGCCGCTGATGGCGTCGTAGAGTTCTCGGGTCCAGTTGAGGTATCCTCCGCTGATCGCGGAGGAGTCTCCTTCAGCATGGTTGTGCCCGCCGCCGCTGATGGCGGTCAGCGGTCCGCTGGCTCGGTTGTCGACGCCGCCGCTGACGGTGGCGTATTCGCCGCTGGCGGTGTTGTCGGTTCCGCCGCTGACGGTGGCGTGGAAGCCGCTGGCGGTGTTCTCCCGTCCTCCGCTGATCGCGGCATAGTCGCCGAAGGTCGTGTTTTCCTGTCCGCCGCTGATCGTGGAGTAGTCGCCTCTGGCGGTGTTGAAGGCGCCGCCGCTGACGGTGGAATAGGGGTTGACGGCGCGGTTGTGCAGGCCGCCTGTGGCGGCGGTCGAGTCGCCGCGGGCCTTGTTCGCGTATCCGCCGCTGACGGCGGCGTGGAGGCCGCTGGCGGTGTTGTTTCGTCCGCCGCTGACGGCGGCGGTGTAGCCACTTGCGACGCCCTGCCGTCCCCCCCCAACCGCTGCATACGAGCCGTTGGCCAGGTTGTCATATCCGCCGCTGACCGCCGCCCCGTATCCGCTGGCGACGTTGCGCTGGCCTCCGTTGACCGCCGCCGCGGTTCCGCGGGCCTCGTTGACGAACCCTCCGTTGACGGCGCTGTACGAGCCGCGTGCGGTGTTCGACGAGCCGCCGCTGACCACCGCGGCGTGGCCGCGTGCGGTGTTCGACGAGCCGCCGGTCACTGCGGCGTACGGGGCCGAGATGGTGTTGCTGGAGCCGGCGAGCAGCCCGCCATAGCTCGAGTAGGTGTGCCTGTCGCCGACGATCAGGTTGTGGCTGCCCGAGGTCTCCACGGCCATCGTGTTGTATCCGACGGTGAGGTTGCCCAGGCCGGTCAGCGAGCCGTCGTCATCGGTGGCGCCGCTGCCGCTGATGATGTTGACGTTGCATCCTTCGGCGAAGAGGTCCACCCCATCGAGATACAGCTGACAGCCCGAGTCCGTCTCAGCGATCAGGACAAAGTCAGCGGCGTGCGCAGTGATGGACAGAAAGAGAACGGACGAGAGCATGGTGGCGTCACTCCAGAATGGTGAGGGGTTGTGGGCCGCGTCGCCGCGAATACCGCCCTCACCGTATGAGGAGACGCCGAACCCGACCGGTTATCGAACGCTCACCATTTTCTCACCGGTTCGCAACGCTCATCGGGGTTGATCTTGTGATGTCCGGTCAGAGCGTGAACCCGTATGTGATGAGCTGCTGCATATGGGTCGTCCGCGGACCTTGTGTGGATCGCGTCCGTACGCGGATAAAAAACGGGTGTCCTCCAGCCCCAGCTCCGCTGCGCGCTCGTTCTCCGGGTGACGAAGGCACCGTGGCCGAACGCGTCTCCTGTCCCCAGCGCGCCGCAATTGTCCGGTATCGATCTGAGGAAACTTCGACTGCTACGGGATCCTGGTTGAAACCAACCTGCGAAGCAGTGCAGCCGTGCTGCAACCTATAGCGACATCGAAAATTGTTGCCCCTTGACGATCGCGGCGCATCGCACATACCCGGTCATGAGCGTTTGAGACGAGTATACTGCCGCTCAGAGGAGATGGGATGTCTGCGCCTGTACAGTTCTCTATGTTGCAGGATCTGCTTCAGAAGCCAGCATCGAAGCCGTTCCTTTCGAATCCTCGATGCTCACACGAGGAGGTCGGGAGCTGGGAGAAGACCTGGGGAGTGCGCCTGCCCGAGGGGTACCGTACCTTTCTGCTTGAACTCGCCGATGGAGGGCGCATGACAGGTGGGTACACCGACTTCGTGTTGTTCCCGCTTCGTCGGGTTCGGGCGACCGCTCGTGCGGCTGAGCCCTTTGCGCTGGGTCGATCCCAGGTGCAGGAGCGTCTGGCCGCGGCAAGGCACTCCCCCACGCCCAGACCGATCTTCCCCGAGTTCTCGCACGCCTGGGACGAGGAAGAGGAGGCGTACCCGCCAGGGTGCCTGTGGATTGGACGGTACCCCAGCTTTGATTCCCTCTTCCTGGTCACCTCTGGTGAGCTTCGGGGCACGGTGTGGTGCGGCGTCGATGGCGGCCTCCCCGAACGCGCTCCTGACGGAACGCCCATGACGTTCGTGCCCTGGTTGATCGATGCGTATCAAGAGCTCTGTGGTTAGAAGGCGTCATGAACGCGCTACCGGTTTTTTACTGTCCTGCGTTGTCTGTGTCGTCAGGTTCGCGCACCTCACCCAGCGCGGAGAAGCCTGCGGCGGTGGTCGCCTCGTGGCAACGGCTGGGCATCCCGCTCACGCTGGTGCCTCCGAAGGCTGCGACGATCGCGCAGCTGTCGCGGGCCCATGATGAGGCGTTCGTCCGCGGTGTCTTGTCTCGGAGGCGGGAGAACGGCTTCGGCAACCGGCTGGCCCGGGTCGCCCGCGCGCTCCCGCTGACCACCGGCGCGATGCTGTCCGCTGCCCGACACGCGTGGCAGAACGGTGGCGTGGCCATCGCCCCGGTCTCTGGGTTCCACCATGCCGGGTATGCGGTCGCGAAGGGGTTCTGCACCTTCAACGGCCTCGCGGTCACGGCTGCGGTGTTGCTGTCTGAGGGCGCCAAACGGATCGGGATCCTCGACGGTGACCACCACCACGGTGATGGGACGGAGGACATCCTGGATCGGCTGGCGCTGCACGAGCAGGTCCACCACGTCTCGGTCGGAGAGCGCTGGTTCGAGCCGGCTCACGCGACCGACTTCTTCGCGCGACTGCCGAAGCTGCTTGAAGGGTTTCGCGGCTGCGATGTGGTGCTGTATCAGGCCGGCGCCGATCCCCATATCGACGATCCGCTCGGCGGCTGGCTCACGGATATCGACCTCAAGGAGCGCGATGAGACGGTGTTTCGAACCCTCTCCCGGATGGGCGTGCCCGTCGCCTGGAACCTCGCGGGGGGCTACCAACGCGATGCAGAAGGGGGCATCCGACCGGTCCTCGCCATCCACGATCAGACCCTTCGCGCCTGCGCGGCCGTCTACCTGACCGCAGCGGAGTGAAGCGCACCGACCCGACGCATTAATAAATCAGCAGCACGATCCCCTGGCGTTCGGCCGCAGCACTCTCGAACCAGTGGACAAGCTCCTCAAAGACCGCTGTCGTATCTTCGTTCTGGTTCAGCTCCTGTTCTGCGTTGGTGCGCAGGTGGTTGGTCTCTACCTGGATGCACACGGGGTCATCCTTCATATCCACGGCCATCTCTAACGAATGTTCGATATTATCGCGGAGCAGTGGCATGCGGCGAAGGATGGTGTCGACCTGTTCAAAATAGGCATCAAACACAGCCTGGTGTTCCGGTGATTGTTGGGCGGCGTCTCTCAGCGTCGCGACCGTGGCCGCCCAGCGTGGATTGGAGAGGCCACGCACCGCAAGCGTCTCTGCGACCGCAGATACCAACTCGGCCTCAATGGTGAGGATGCCGGGAAACACCTCAGGGAGCGGGATATCGAACGGCGGAGAGGATTCGTGAAAGAAAATCTCTCCTGCATCGAACTGCTCGCCCCCAGCGATATAAAACGCATCGCTGACATCGTCGTAGTGGGAACGGTATTGATAAAAAGAGTACTGCGTCAGCTCAGCCCCAAGCAGCGCACACAAGCTGATGACCGCATGAACGGCATCCACACCAGAGAGCCGGATCTCATCGGGGGGGTACCGAATCAACACCTCGATGTCTTCAAACGGAGCCAGCTCTCCGAGCCCCCCGAGCTGCCAGTTCTGGAACGCGCGCCCCTCGCCAGACAGCATCCCCTCCTGTGTACGCCCTTCAACCTTCGCTCTGAGCTGTTCCAGCTTCTGCTGATCGTTGCTGCCAGCCAGCATCCGAAGCTGTTGAAGGTTGACACGCCACGCGTAGACTCTTCTGCCCATTGGGCCTCCTTACCGTTGGGGGTATATTTCGTCTTTGTACCCAGGACTTCAGCGGTTTACCCCATGAAGGGATTGAACGGCTCGGCTCAATGTTCAGCACGTATGCGCCGATGCAGATGCAGTGGATCAACCGTCTGACATTGAGCGGATAGACCATGTCGGTACGTTCCGGCGGACCTGCCTGTTCGTGTTGATGGTGCTGATCATTGCGCTGGACCTCTTCACCATCGTTCAGGGGATCGTGCTGGGGACCTGGGCAGTGGTCGCGTTCGGGCTGGGCGCGCTGTTCATCTTCACGCCGTCCATCGTCTGGGCAGCGCTCCACGGGCGCACGCAGCTCGGTGCACACCTGATGCTCATCGCGCTGTGGCTGATCATCGTTCGAGAGACCATGTCGGGGGGCGGGATATTCTCAGAAGGGACGCTGTATACCTTCTTCCTGATCATGCTCAGTGGTCTCCTCACCGGCTCGAAGGGGGTGGTGTGCTGGACCGGCTTGAGTCTGCTTGCGCTGGGCCTGTTCGCTTATGGCCATCACGCCGGCTTCACCGCCACGACGGGCGCGGATCTGGCTCGGTTATGGCCGTACACCATCGAGATGGGTGTCGTCCACGTCATCGGTGGTCTGTCGATGTTCAGCGTCCAGTGGCTCCAGCGGCGGACCCTGAATGCGCTGGAGGCTGAGATCAAGGTCCGCAAACACGCCGAGGCGTGCGCGCTGGAGGCTGCTGATGTGAAGGAGCGGTTTCTGGCCATGATGAGCCATGAGCTGCGCACGCCCCTCAACGGCATCCTGGGCGCCACATCGCTGCTTCCCTCCGCGAGAGCGGACGAGCGGGATGAGCTGACGGGCATGATCTCCTCAAGCGCCGGCCTGCTGCTCGCGCTGGTCAATGACATCCTGGATTATTCCAGGATGAACGCAGAGGCGATGGAGCTGGAGGCGGTGCCGATCCAGTTGGAACCGTTCCTTCACGAGGTGACGGCCCCGCTCTCGCTCCTTGCCCGACAGAAAGGGCTCGGCTTTTCCGTCAAGGTTGCGCCAGAGCTCCCCCCATGGCTGCTGGGGGATCCGACGCGTCTACGACAGATCGTGCTCAACTTTGCCAGCAACGCCATCAAATTCACCGAGCGAGGAGAGATCACCATCACGGCAACGGGGGCGGGTGCGGGCTGGCGGTTGAGTGTTCGCGACACAGGCATCGGCATCCCGCCACAGGCACATGTCCTGTTCGCGCCTTTCGCACAGGTGGACGCCGCGACCACGCGTCACTACGGCGGCACGGGGCTCGGCC
>JBCBLB010000634.1:0-5616 GCA_038520555.1 Myxococcota bacterium
AAGACCGGCGCGGCGCGTCATGTCCTCCGTGGTCACACGCGCGGCATCAAGGGCGTCCGCTTCCTCGGCGATCAGCGGCTGCTGAGCTGGTCCTCTGACGCCACGCTGCGGCTATGGGACTTGAGCGCGGGTGATGAGATCGCGACGTTAAAAGGTCATAAAAAGCTTATCAAGGGCGTCGAGCTGCTCCCAGGGGACCGGATCCTGTCGTATGCATCAGACGGCGAGCTGCGGCTGTGGTCGGCCCTTGACGGCGCCGAAATATCCGTATGGAAAGGACATAAGAAGATCGTTGAGGGAGCGTCCCGGCTGTCCGATGGCCGGATCCTGTCCTGGTCTTCGGATGCCACGCTGCGGCTGTGGTCCGATCAGGGCGAAGCGCTGGGCGTCCTGGAGGGGCACGATCCGAAGAAGTCCGTCAAGGGCGCGGTGGTGTTGTCCGACGGCCGGATCCTGTCCTGGTCTTCGGACGCCACGCTGCGGCTGTGGTCCGATCAGGGCGAAGCGTTGGGCGTCCTGGAGGGGCATACAGAGGAGATCGCGTTCGCGACCGAGCTTTCGGACGGGCGGCTGATTTCGTTCGGCCGAGATAACGCGTTCCGCCGCTGGACAGCGGAGGGGGGGGCGCTGGACGCCATCTCAGCGGATGACGCGCCGCTGGCGTGGACCGAAGACTGGATGGCCTGGAAGACCGCACGGCGGCCGGCGTGGGCGTGTGGTGTGGCGGTCTTTGATGAGACCCCAGGGGGGGTCCGGGTGCTGATCGCGGATGAGGATGGGCCGGTGGTGATCCAGTGGCACGCCGAGCGTGGTCGGTGGTTCGCGGACACCATCGATGGTTCCGGCGAGTTGATCGCACGCGACACCATCGGGCTGTACTTCCTGCACCTTTGTTATGGTCGAGAGCGCGTCGACTTCCAGCGCGCCCAGGAGATCATCGTTTGACCAAACCAGAACCGCCTCATCGGGTTTCCGTGAGGCGGTCTGTAACTATTGCTATGTCAAGGGCTTAATGGATAAGTTGGTAATTAATAAGAGAACCATCCATTGCTCAACGCCCTGATTATGTACCGCTTGTGAGCGCTCTGCTCTGCACCAGCGCAGTAACAAACCGGGGAACCTTACTGTCACAATTTCAATGCTCAAGAAGCATGGGACAACCTTGAATTTAATTGGTCATGCCAGCCCTTTCTGGTGCTGATGTCACGCAATGCGGGGAGCAGCTGTTCCAGCTGCTTTTGCTTGGTTGAGCGCAGCCAGTTCGGCACTTCTGCCCACAGGGCGTCGGGGTCTGGCCATGGCCAGTTTTCGGGTCGTGAGACCAGGGATTCTCCAACTTGATCGACCAGTTCGCCCTCTCCCAGCTGTGATGAATAGGAGAGCACCTCGAACGAGGCAAAGATCAGGTCGACGGCGCGTCCCGTCTGCACCGCGGCGTCGACGGCGCGCCGTGCGTTTTGCAGGGCGCGTGCCTGGAGCTGCCGCTTTTTGTTGGCATCTTCGGTCTGGCTGGCCTCCATCCAGTCGGCCATCGCCATCCGGTTGAGCACGCTGCTCCGATCGCCGCGGGCGCCCATCTGTTCGAGGATCTGAAGATCCTCAGCGAGCAGGGTTCGGGCGCGGGCGGGTTCGCGGCGCTTAAACAGATAGTGATTGGCCAGGACGCCTTTGGTCAAGGCTTGCCCGGCGAGGTCATTGTGTCGCTCCTTGAGCAGCAGGCTCTCCTGGCACAGCCGCACCACCTCATCGCCGTCCCCGGTCCAGGTCGCCTGGGTCTGGAGCACCCAGGACAGCAGGCGCTCGCGCTCGACGCGCCGGACGTCATCGAGGTCACGGAGCCGGGCGGCGATGCTCCCGAGGGTGACGGCGACCGAGGCCTCGGGCGGCCGGAGGTTCTCCAGCCAGGTCTGGTTGAGCGCCTCATAGAAGTCACAGACCGTCTCGACGAGGGGGTCGGGCTGTTGAGGATCGATCACCGCTCGGACCTTCTGGATCGCGTCGGTCAGGGCCGCGAGGCTTGCGGGCTGCTTGTCCTCAAAGATCGCCTCGAACCAGTCTCTGGCCAAAGCCAGGGTGTCGACGTTCGGCTGGTTGAGGAGGCCCGCGAAGCGACGGATGGCGATCTCACGGTTGTCGCGGCCGCCGATGGCGCGTCGGATACGGGCCTCAATCAGGGAGAGATCGATGGCATCGGACGTGGACAGCCTGGCCAGCCGCGCGGGCTCCCGGGCGACGTTCACGAAGCGCAGCGCTTCGGGATAGGCGAAGCGTCGGGCGGCGGACTGTGCGGCCCGGATGGCGTAACGGCCGGCCACGCCCGCCCGGCGGCTGCCCGCGTTGAGGGCGTGGCGGACCACCCGGGCGGCGTCCCGTTCTTCGCTCCAGTCTTCGGTGCGGTCGCGCTCGATGAGGGCGCCGACCACCCGGTAGTGGAACTCTTTGACCAGCTCTCGCTGCCCGTGCCCGCGGCGCTTCGTGGTCATCTCGATGAGGACCGCCCGGGTCACCTCTGTGTCGAAGCGGAAGTGGTCATCGTCGTCCAGATCCGTGATCATCTCGTGCTGATCTTCGATATCCCGGAGCCTTCGGAGCACCTCGATCCGGGGAAGGCCGAAGCCGCTGGAGAGCGAGGTGGCATCGAACCGTCGGCCGCACTGTGCGGCGCCCTGAAGCAACAGCAGCTCTTCGGGGCGCAGCCGGTGGAGCCGCTGCCGGGCGAGGTCGGCCATCTGGCCCGGCACGACGGCGCGCAGCCGCTCCTCGTCGATCTCTGGAGGGACGTGGATCAGGGCCTCCGCGTTCTCTGTCACCGTATGCTCGCTCAACCCCGATTTGACGAGCTCATGCATCAACGCGAGGATGTTCAGCGGCACCCCGCCGACCTGTCGGCGCACCGCTGCGGCGAACCGCGGGGACTCGGCCCAGACGCCGGCGCACCGCAGCAGGGCTTCAACCCCGGCGTCGCTCAGCGGCTCCAGCTGGCCGGTCTGGATCGGGACCCGACCGCCCAACCGTTCGAGCCAGTCGGTGACGTCGCCCTGATCCAGCGGGCGGTGTAGCAGCAGGGCGCCGAACGGGTGGCCCAGGCTGTCGGCGGGCTGATGAGACAGCTCCAGCAGAATGTGCTCCAGCAGCGACAGGCTGCTCGGGTCGGCCCATTGGAGATCATCGACGATCAGCAGGACCGGCTGCTCCCGAAGCTGGCGGCGGATCGCGCGGACGACGTCTCGGCGCAGCCGATCGAGGGTCAGCCGGTCGCTGTCCACCCCCTCGCCGCCCATACCCAGCAGCAGGCCGACGCCGGGCAGGAAGTCCAGCGCTTCGCTCGCGCTCGCGGCCAGCTCACGCACCGCGACCTGTCGGGCGTAGATGGCCGCCAACTCGACCCGCTCTTGATCGAAGATGGCGCCCAGCGCGGAGCCGATCGCTGCATAGGGCTCGACGCATCCTTCGCTGAGCTGCGGATCTTCGGCTTCACACCGGCCGACCTTCCAGTCGCCGGAGAGCTGGCGGTGCACTTCCTCTGATAGACGGCTCTTCCCGACCCCTGCCGAGCCGTCGATGGCCATGATGCTCACCCCGGGGGTAGACAGGTGGGCCACGATCGGGGTCACATCCCGCCCGTCCAGTGAGACATAGGCCGGTCGTCTCAGGGTGCCACCGCCAACATCCGCCTGGTCGGGATCGGTGTCGATCGGACGCGGCGTGGGTGCGCGCCGGGGCTTCGACCGTGGGTGCCCGAGCCATGCGATCAGGCCGGACAGGATGGCGCCGCCGGCCAGCATCTCCAGGGGGAACCGCCCGGTCAGCATCAGCGGGAAGCCGGCGAGGGCGCCCAGCAGCGCCATGGCGAACGGCGCGATCTGTCGGCTGGGCTCGACATCGACCAGGCTCCGGATCTGCTCGATGCGCTCGCCGATGATCGCGGCGATCGTCATCGAAGGCAGGGCCAGGGCGCCGCAGGCGAAGATGCCCATCACACCTTCACCGGTTGGGATCGGGGCCAGGGCGAAGGCCAAAGCCCCACATTGGATCGCCAACGTCAGCAGCCCCAGGTCGAGCCGCTCTGCCAGGGCGGCATGGATGCGTGGCATGATCCCGAAGACCAGAAAGACGCATAAAAACAACGGCCCCAACAACAGCAGGCTGCCGTGCGCCAGCGGCCACACCAGCGTCGCCAGCAGCGGCATGCCGATCGGATTGAGGGCGAGGTCTTCCATCCCTGGCGCGAGCGCACCGGTCAGGCGCAGGCTGAACAGCCCCAGGCCGCTTCCAATGGTCAGGCCGCCGACCAGCTGGCCGATGTACAGGCCCCACGACTCGGCCTCGACGCTGGGAGGGCTGGCGATCCGGCGCAGCGGCGAGAGCAGGACACCGAACAGGATCAGCCCCAACACCCACACCATATCCAAGTTGCGACGCGGGACATAGTCTGCTGCGATCCCAGTGCCTGAAGCCAGTCGGGTCTGGCGCTGTCCGGCCCGCAGCCACAGTCGATCGGCGGTCAGCTCGACCCGGACCCCCTCGGCAGGTGCCGCGACGGCATCTGCGATGTCCATATCGATCAGGACCACCTCATCGAATCCGGTCGATGAGGCCAGGGCTGCGGTCGTCGGCGCGGTGATCGGCCCGCCGCTTATCAGATCCTGCCAGGGCTGGGCGCCGACGAAGAGGGTCCCCCGGTCATCCGGGATCGTCGCCAGCCGCGGGTGTGCATCGGCGAGGATGGCCATAAAGTCCCGAAGCCCCGGGCAGTTCTCCCCTGCGGCTGCGCCTTTACACCGGATCACCGCCAGGGTGCGGGGCTTCTCGGGGTCGTTCAAGACAGCTTCCATCGACAACCACGCGCTCTCTACCGCACGGGCGGCGAAGTCAGGCAGCGCGCCCGGGCCATCTTCGGGTTCGATGACGGGATCGTCCCCCAGCATCCACCAGGCCAACGGGTACTGGTTTCGGAACATGTCGAAGGTGTTGTCCACCCGCCACTCGGCCTGGACAAGACCGGCATCCGCCGCCTGCAGCAGTTCGGGTGTGGTGATCGGATGCGCGCTGAGCGCACGGATCGCATCCTGATAGGCAAACACCGATCGACAGTGCATTTCGACGCTGTTGCCTGCCCCACGCGCCCACCAATAGTAGGTCTCCGCATGGAGCAGCGATCCGTCTGCCAGGGCGAGGGCGTCGACGGGATCTGCGGGCGCAGCGATCGGCGATTCCGCCCAGGCCGCGCAGACCTGGGCCATCAGCGACGTTTCCGCGTGCGCTGTGCCGGCGCTCAGCAGCCAGAACCAGACGACCATGAGCCGGTTCATACCACGCCATGTGAAGGATGTGGATTGACACACCGGATCCGGGCCCTCTGACACACCTGGGGCCATAAAACATGGCGTGGCTCGTGGCACATGGTTTGCAGAAGGAAACAAGGAAACAAGGAAACAAGAAAACAGCGTACCCACATGAGGTGACTGATGAATCCGAGCCAGGTCCGCCATACCATCCAACGAAGCCAGTCCGAACTTCTCTCTGAGCTTGCCATGGTCGAGTCCATGATGGGATCCAC
The DNA here is from genome assembly GCA_038520555.1 of Myxococcota bacterium. Lineage (GTDB taxonomy): Bacteria > Myxococcota_A > UBA796 > UBA796 > UBA796 > JBCBLB01. The sequence goes on from JBCBLB010000634.1 coordinate 5,561, forward strand.
CTGTCCGCTGACCTTGGAACGGGCGCCGGCCGCGGCCGACGCCCTCTGTGATCGGG
>JBCBLB010000104.1:0-18493 GCA_038520555.1 Myxococcota bacterium
CGCACGCCTGCTGCTCGGCGTCGGAGAGGTTGGCGGAGCGCATCCGCTCTTCGAGCTTCTCACAGATCTGTTCTCGGGCGGATTCCATGGCTTTCCAGCCGGTGTCGGTGACCGAGATCATCTGAGGACGCCAGCAGGCCCGATCGTCGAATTCGGCGTAACAGGTGACCGACTCCAACAGTGCCGTGTCGGGGAAGCAGGACAGCCGCATCTGATCGGCGGCGGCGTCGGGGCAGCTCTCCAGCTCCGGGGCCGCGCGGGCTGCGGCCAGGGTGCCTTCGGTCTGGAGGACCCGGGCGCGCGCCTGGGCTTCGATGCTCTCCAGCAGCCGCTCGGTCGCGGCGCGCGCGGCGCGCTTCTGGTTGGGTCCGGTGCCGGTCGCCGCGTAGGTCCCATCCCAGGAGCAGTATGTGGAAGGGCCGACATAGACGGCCTGGCAGGTCACCGGCTCGTCGCTCTTCTTGCCCGCAGACGCTGCCATCAGGCCTGCCAGGAGCACCCAGGTCATCATCATCTCGCGCCTCCGTCCCTGCTCCAAGCTATCGGATCAGCGGCAAATCGTCAGGACCCTGCCCCCCAGGGCGCCGTGAGGAGCGCCCGCGGTTTCAGCCTCCAGACAGAGCGGTCGACGGGTTCTTGGGGCCGCGCTACCCTCGATGTCATGAAAGAGAGCTCCCCTCGCGTGCTGCAGCGCGGACAGACCATTGGCCGGTATGTCATCGAAGGCATGCTTGGATCGGGTGGAATGGCAGAGGTGTGGGCGATCCGCCATGAGATGTTGGGGACCCGATACGCGCTCAAAGTGCTGACCCGTGCCTCTGAGGAGCTTCAACAGCGGCTGCTCCGGGAGGGCCGCGCCGCGGCGCGGCTGGCGCACCCCAACCTCGTGCCGGTCTTTGACCTGCTCGATGTCGATGGTTGGCCGGGGCTGATGATGCCGCTGATCGAGGGGCCGACGCTGGAGGCGGTGCTGGCGCGAAAGCCTCTCGTTGGTGGTGACGCGCTCGCGCTGTTCCGCGGCATCCTCCACGGGGTTGGTTTCGCCCATAACGCGGGGTTGATTCATCGCGATCTCAAGCCGAGCAACGTCCTGCTGGATCTGGCGCATGGGGTCACGCCCCGGATCATCGACTTCGGGCTGGTGAAGCTTCATGACGACGCGCTGGCCACGCGTGTGGGGGTGTTCATGGGCACCCCCGCCTACGCGGCTCCTGAGCACCTCGACGATGTCGCGGCTGCAGACGCCCGATCGGACCTGTTCAGCCTGGGCGTCCTGTTTTATCGAATGCTGACCGGCCGGCTGCCCTTCGGCACCGGCACGATCGCCACGATCCGGAACCGTCAGGAAGAGGGGGCGTCTCTGACCGGCATCCCGTCGGCGCTGTCGACGGTGCTGGCGATGCTGTTGCAAGTGGATCCCCGTCGTCGGCTGCCGACAGCAGCGGCGGTGCTGGAGGAGCTTCCGGAGTCCGAGCCGCTGACCCGCTCCAGCACCGTGGCGCAGACCGCCCGGACGGTCCATTCGCCGCCTTCGCGTCCCAACCAGCGCACCACGGGGAGCGCTCCGGCTTCGATGACGTCGGTGCCGCGGGAGCGTGACCGGTTCATCGGCCGGCGCCATGACATCGCCCAGATCACCGAGCGCTTCGACGGCGATGCCCGACTGGTCAACCTGACCGGCCCGGGCGGGGTGGGCAAGACGCGGCTGGCCGTCCGCTACGCGCATGAGCAGTCGGCCCCGGTCCTCTTCTGTGACTTCAGCGAGTCACGCACGTCGGAAGACGCCCTGTTCGCATTCGCCACCCGGCTCCAGATCCGGCTGGGCGCGACGCCGCGGGAAGCCCTGGTCCAGGCCATCCGCGAACGGGGCGCCACCCTGTTTATCCTCGACAACCTCGAACAGATCGCGCAGCCCATCAGCGAACTGCTCAACGAGTGGCTCGATCAGGCGCCCAGGGCGCGGTTTCTGGTCACCAGCCGGCAGCCGCTGCACCTCCGCGGTGAGGCGCTCGTCCTCATCGACCCCCTGAGCACCGACGACGCCCGGGCGTTGTTTATTGAGCGCGCCCAGGCGATCGATCCACGGTTTGCAGAGACGCCCCAGATCGACGAGGTCGTCGAGCTGCTGGACCGGCTCCCGCTGGCCATTGAGCTGGCCGCGGCGCGGTCTCGGATGCTCCGCCCCGCTCAGCTGCTCAAGCGGCTGCAGTCCCGCTTCGCGGTCCTGCGCTCTTCGCTGCGCGGGGTGCCCGCCCGGCAGAGGACCCTCAAGGCCACCATCGACTGGTCCTGGGAGATGCTGACGACCGAAGAGCAGGCCACCCTCGCCCAGGCCAGCATCTTCGACGGCGGGTTCTCGATGGACGCCGCCGAAGCGGTGGTCCGGACCGATGAAGATCTCTGGATCGAGGAGGTCCTCACCACCCTGGTCGACAAGAGCCTGCTCCAGGTCAACGTCAACCGGGACGGGCCACGGTTCTCGATGCTTCTCAGTGTCCAGGACTACGCACGCGCGCGCCTCACCGAGCCCGAAGACGTCATCGCCCGACACAGCGTGTTCTTCGCGGAATACACCAATATGAGCCAGTGGAGGAGCAAGGTCGATTATCAGCGCGCGATCGTCGCAGACTTCGACAACATCGCCGCCGCATACCGGCACGCGCTGAAGCAGGCGGAGCCACAGGTGCTCGCCGCGCTGTTGGACTCTCTGGTCGGGGTCTGGTCCCGCCAGGGCCCGCTCCAAACCGCCATCACTACGCTCGAAGAGGCGCTTCCGCGGTTGAATGCGCCACAGTTCTCGTTTATCTGGAATCACTACGCCAACGTGCTGTCCCTGGTCGGCCAGCTCGACCGCGCGATCAAGGCCGCGGCGCAGGCGTATGCGCTGGCAGAGTCCGATGGCGAGGCCTCACAGCAGAGCAAGGCGCTGTATATCCAGGGCAAGGCGTTTCGAAAGAAGGGCGACTACGATGCCGCGATTGAAGCGCTCCAGGCCGCCTTGACGATCAAAGGCATCGAGGGCTCACGGCGCGCCTTTACCAAGCTTCTCATCGGCATCGTCTATTCGGAGCAGGGGCAGACCGTGGAGGGAGAGCGCTGGTTTGAGGATGTCCTTCTGGACTTCCGCGCCGGCACCGATCCATACAACACCGCCGGCGTGCTCGGCAACCTGGGGCACCTGTACTTCTTCCAGGGCGAGCTGTCGCGGTCCCTTGAGGCCCACCAGGAGGCGCTGAAGATCATCCAGACGGTCAAGGATCCGATCATCGAGGGCTCGACGCTGGGTGCGATTGGGGAGGTCAAGCTGGAGATGGGGGCGCTGGAGGAGGCGGCGTCGCTTCTTGAGCGGGGGGTTAAGATCCTTGAAGCGACAGGTTATAGCTATCATATGCCGGTGCTACACACAGCGCTGAGCGATCTCGCGCTGCTCCAGGGGGACATCACGCGGGCGCGCGCCCACACCGAGCAAGCCCGAACGTTCAGCCACAACGCGCCGAACCACACCCGGGTCTGGCTGTCCCAGGCGCGGATCGGCTTCGCGAGCCGAGACATCCCCTCGGTTCGGACGGCGCTCACCGCGGCTGCGCCGCTGAGCGCGCCCTTCGAAGTGGAGCAGGAGCGCCAGGTGTTGCACGCGCTGCTCGCCCTTCGCGACGGCGCACTGGAGGAGGCGCGGAAGATGCTCTCTGAGATTGAAGAGACGGTCGTCGAGCTGGGGTTCCGTCCGACCTCTCGGGTGCGGATGGACGTCGCCGCGATGCGGGCATGGCTGAACGAAGAGCCGATGACGCCGCGACCGCTGTTTGCGGTGCTGCTTCGTAGCATGGACACGTAACGACGGGGGGCGCGGCGGGGCTGGGTTAACAGAGGAGGGTGAGCTCTGTTGAAACGACGTCACCGGCTGCTGAGCAGCTTCTGGGTCTGCGCCGCCGGATCGAATCTCTGCTGACCCGACTGGATCGGGCTTTTCTGGAGCGCGAGGTCCACACGCGGCTGGCGCTGCTGTCGATGTTGTCTGGCCATCACCTGTTGATGCTCGGGCCACCGGGCACGGCCAAGAGCCTGCTGGCCCGTGCCGTGTGTCAATGCGTGGCCGACGGGCGGTACTTTGAGTACCTGCTCTCGCGGTTCACCCATCCCGACGAGCTGTTCGGCCCGGTCAGCATCCCCGGCCTGAAAGAGGAGGACTATCGGCGGCTGACGGTGGGCTACCTCCCAGACGCCCATGTGGCGTTCCTCGATGAGGTGTTCAAGGCCAACAGCGCGATCCTCAACAGCCTGTTGACCCTGATCAACGAGCGGGTCTTCCACCATGGCACGCACCGGGACGCCGTTCCGCTGCTCGCCCTGCTCGGCGCCAGCAACGAGGCGCCGGAGACCGAGTCGCTGTCGGCGCTCTATGACCGGTTTCTGGTCCGGGTCGCCACCCGGCCGCTGGCCCGGCCGGACAACTTCCTTCGGGTCTCGCTCGGTGAGGTCGAGGCGTTCGCGCCCCTTCCTGAGGAACAGCTGACCCTGAGCGACATCGCGACCCTCCGCAGCGCAGCCCATCAGGTCACCGCTGGCCCCGCAGTCCGCGCGGCGCTGCTTCGGCTGCGGGCGGCGCTGCAGTCGGAAGAGATCCCGGCCAGCGATCGCCGCTGGCGGCAGGCGATGGAGCTGGTCCGGATGGCTGCGCTCACCGACGGCCGCGATGAGCTGGGCCTGGTCGATCTGTTGCTGCTTCAGTACTGCTTCGGGACGCCGTTCGACACCGACGCCCGGGTGCACCGTCAGGTCTGTCGGGAGATCGTGGTGCAGGCCTACCCCTCGCTCGACCCGCAGCCGCTCCGTGACGCAGAGGCGGCGCTGAGCCAGCCGGTCTCCACAGACACGCCATTGAGCGAGGCGAAGACGCGGCGTGTGACCTTGATCGATCAGATCGCCGCACAGGATCGGCGGTTGGAGCGGGCCGCAGACGTCCATGGCAGCCCGCTGCTCACCCAGATCGAGTCGACGCTGTGGCTTCCCGAGGTCCCACCAGAGGTGTTCACTGCCCTTCTGGTGGCCCGCAACGCCGCCCGAGAGGTGAGCGCGCCGCTCCGCGAGCGGGCCGAGCGGTACCGTCCGCAGCTGCTGCGTTTCGATCCGGTGGGGCACTTCTTCGGGCCGTTTGCCCTTCAAACTCAGCTTCAGGGGGTCTTCTCTGGCTTCGGCCCTGGCGGGGGTCAGGCGGTGGCGATGGTGACCGCGGACAGCCGGTCTGCCGGATTGGGAACGGGCGGTGTGCTGCTGACCGACCTCGAGCCGGCATCTGGGGCAGATCTGCCCCAGATCGAGATCAGCGCAGACTTCCTGTTCGACATCAGCCGAAGTCGGCGGTGGCGGGCGACGGCGCGCGATTGGATGACACACACCGCTGCCGCCCGAGACGAGCAGCTCTGGGAGGCCCTGATGGCTGCGCTGACCAGCTTCCGAAAAGACACGTCAAAGGAAACGTTCCCCCTGTTTCCCGGACCGGATGAGGAAGCGCGATGAGCGGCGAGCCGTCTTCGAACCTGAAGATCCTTGACGGGCTGCTCCGGCATCATCCGGAGCTGATCGCGCTTCGTTCGGAGCCTGGGGTGGGTCCACAGGTGGCGTCAGCGGCGCCGGGGCTGGCGCGGCTGCTCATCGGCGATGGCGCCCCGGGCCGCCACCCGCTGGTGCGCATCCTCCAGGAAACGGCCCAGCAGGAGCTGTCCATCCTCGCCGGGCTGTGCCGTGGGCATGTGCTACGGACCTTGACGACCACGGTCTCTATCGTCCTCTACCTCGCGCAGCTGTTCCGCCAGAGAGGCGATGAAGACGAGCAAGACGGCGAGGATGAGGGAGAAGGCTCGGGTTCGGTCGAGGACGCTGCGGATGCGCTCGACGGCTCGTCGATGGTCCAGCAGGCCTTCGACAAGGTGGCCGAGCAGAGCAAGGTCCTCGATGAGCTGAACCAGCTGTTGCCGGGGATGGGGTGGGGCTTCGGCCGCGGCCACCTGGAGCGGGCGCTGCTGTCCGATATGGAGCGGTTCGTCGAGCTTCTTCACCGAGCAGACGCGCTGAAGCGGATCGCCGATGAGCTTGGGCGTTTGGAAAAGACCGCGCGAAGCGCGCGGCGAAAGGGGCGACGTGGCCGGGAAGAGGTCGTCGGCGTCCGCCTGGGCGGCAGCCTGTCTGAGGTCCTCCCCGCCGAGCTGGCCCTCCTTGGCGATCGGCCGACTGAGGCGCTGTTCTACCAACGCTACGTCGAGCGCCGCCTGCTGAGTTTGGAGTACCAGGGGGCGCTGAACGACGATCCGGATCGCCGAGAGGGCAACGGGCCGGTGATCGCCTGTGTGGATACGTCTGGTTCGATGGCTGGCGTCCCCGAGATCATCGCCAAGGCGCTGATTCTGTCGGTGATGCGCCGGGTGCTGCCCCGGGGTCGGCGGGTGCGGCTGATGCTGTTCGGGGGCCCGGGCGAGTTCGAAGATCGCGACATCGGCCGTGGTCCAGGCGCGATGCGCCACTTCCTGGACTTTCTGGCGATGCGCTTCCACGCGGGGACCGACTTCGACGGCCCGCTGGAGCGGGCGCTGGATCTGTTGGCCGAGGAGCGGTATGAGCGCGCCGATGTGCTGCTCATCACCGACGGCTATGCCCAGGCCAGCCGGGACGTGGTCCGCCGGGTGATGAACCTTCGCAAGCAGCTGGGGTTTTCGGTGGTCTCCGTGGTGATCGGCGGCTCTCCGCGCGGAGTGGCGCCGTTCAGCGATCGGGTCTGGACCTTGCCCGCCACGGAGGCGGGACTTCAGCGGCTGAACATTTCGGAATGGAGCGGCCATTTTGAGTCAGATGGCGATTAGCCACAGGAGCCGCGCCGGAGCGCCGACGACGGGATAAACGGCCCCATCAGGAGAGAAGATGTCCGCGGTTGCCACATCATCAGAGATGGCCGACTTTTTCGATGAGCTGAACGCCCTGGAGCGAGAGCTTCGCGCCGGATTGTCCGAGGACGATCTGGAGCATTTGCTCCGCATCGATCGGTGGTCCCGGCGATGCACGGCGGCAGGCTGGGCGACGGCCTGGATGGGCCCCAACCTGCTGTCGGCGGGGCTTCTGTCGCTGGGACGCACCGCGCGGTGGACGATGCTCGGCCACCACATCCGCCACGGTGGATACTCGCGGCTGGCGGGCAAAGACGGCGCCCCCGACTGGATCCATCGGGAGCGGTTCGCGGCTGGCGGCCGCCGGGTGTTCGACTGGCTCGATGTGATCCTTCCCGAAGCGTGGGACGCCGAACACAACGACCGGCACCACACGCGCCTGGGGGAGGACGCCGATCCGGATCGGGTCGAAGACAACCTCGCATGGCTGCGGGCCTCGTCGCTGCCGATGCCGGTCCGCTATGCGTTCGTCGCGGTGATGGCCTCGGCCTGGAAGTGGATCTACTACGCGCCCAACACCCTCCAGGAGCTTCGCGCAGCGAAGGATCGGGCCGCAGGCGGCACAGGCGCGCGGCACCGGCTCAGCGACTGGCGCACATGGTCTCCGACGACGCAGGAAGGGCGGTCTCTTTGGCTGCGGGCGTTCTTGCCCTACGCCCTGATCCGGTTCGCGCTGGCGCCGGGGATGTTCGCGCCGCTCGGACCGCTGGCGGTGGCCAGCGCGGCGACCAACTCGCTGCTCGCGGAGCTGCTGACCAACCTGCACACCTTCGTCATCATCACCACCAACCATGTCGGCGACGACGTCTACGCCTTCGACGATCCACCCGACAGCCGCGAGGATTTCGTGCTGCGGCAGATCGTGGGCTCGGTCAACTATTCCACCGGCGGGGACGTCAACGACTTCCTGCACGGCTGGTTGAACTACCAGATCGAGCACCATGTCTGGCCAGACATGTCGATGTTGCAGTATCAGCGCGCGCAGCCCCGGCTGAAGGCGCTGTGTGAAAAGTATGGCGTGCCCTATGTCCAGCAGCCGGTCGGCGCACGCCTTCGACAGACCCTGCGTGTGATGACCGGCCGGGCAGACATGAAGCGGGGCGCCTACGCGCCGGAGCGGGCTTCATCGGGTTGATGCCCGGTGAGCGCTGGCATGTGTGGGAACCATCGTGCCTGGATAAGGCAGAGATAGATGACACAGGGGTCCATGGAACTGCTCCACCTGACCGCCACCTCGGTCGACTTCTCTGCGCGTGAGATCCACCGTGAAGACGCACGCATCAGCCTGACGCCCACAGAGTATGACCTGCTCCGATACTTCATCACCCATCCCAACCGCCTGATCACCCAGGGCGAGTTGTTGGAAAACGTCTGGGGTCTCCGCCCGAGCACCCAGACCCACACGGTGTATGTGACGATCAACCGTTTGCGAAAGAAGATCGAGTCTGATCCGCGGCGGCCGCACCATATCCTCAACAGCCCAGGCGCCGGGTACCGATTCTGGCTGGCGTCGACGCCGATCGCAGCGCCCACGCTGCCGCGGCCGCGGACGGACGTTTTCGGACGAGCCGATGACTTGTCGGCCCTCACCGCGCACCTCTCGGAGCCGGGCGTGGTGACCATCCTGGGGCCCGCAGGGATGGGGAAGACCCGTCTGGCGCTGGCGCTGCTCGAGTCGGTCCCGTTTCGGGGATATTTCATCGATCTGACCGATGTGGTGGATGCAGAAGAGATCGCACGGGCGGTCGCGGTGGCGTTGGGATGCCCGCTCAACACCGTCGATCCCGAGCAGACCCTGCTCCACGCGCTGTCCTATCTGGAGGGTGCGCTGATCGTGCTCGACAACTTCGAGCAGGCCGTCGACGCGGCCGCCGCTACGCTGGGTCGCTGGCGCAGCGCAGCGCCCGCGCTGCGTTTCGTGGTGACCAGCCGGCTGCGGTTGGGGCTCTCCGATGAGGTGGTCTTTGACCTGGGGCCCCTGAGCGCTGCTGCGGCCACCGACCTGTTCTTAGACCGGGCCCGGATGGTCCGCGCGACCTTCGACGCCACCGCCGAAGCGCTGGCGCCGTTGGTGGAATCACTCGACGGCCTCCCGCTGGCGATTGAGCTGGCCGCTCACCGGGCGCGGGTCATGGGCCCCCACCAACTCACGCAGGCGCTCGATCACCAGCTCCAGGTTCTCGCACGGGGTGGCCCCAGCCTGGCGCCTCGCCACCGCAGCCTCCGCGCCGCGTTGCAGGGCTCCTGGGCGCTGCTGGACGCCGTCGCCCAGCAGGCCTTCGCGCAGCTCAGCGTATTCTCTGCGCCGTTCACCCTCGAAGCGGCGACCCATGTCTGCGCCCTCAACGTGGACGCATGGACACCGGATGTGGTGCAGCGGCTGGTCGATCACAGCATGCTCCGCTTCCATCCACCGGACGACGGACCACCGCGGCTGTCGATGCTCTCTTCGATCCGCGCGTTCGCATCGGAGAAGCACACCGATCCGACAGCGACAAGGGTGCGCCACGCGCGGTGGTTCGCGCGCTTCGGCACACCGGACGCCATCGAGCAGATGACCCGTTCTCGGGCCCTCCAGGACACACGACTCGTAGAGATCGAGGACATCCGGAGTGCGTACCACACCCTGGAGGCTGTGGGAGAGGTCTCCGCGGCAGCAGACACGCTCGTCCTTCTCGCGGCCCTCTTCTCAGCGATTGGCCCGGTGATGCCAGCGACGAGAGAGATGGAGGGGTTCCTGGCGCGTCAACCGGCGCTCGACAGCACCCAGCGCCGACGCCTGATCACGGCGCTGTCCCAGCAATACGGGATCCTGGGCCGGTATCAGGAGGGGGTCGATCTCATCGAAGGAGTGCTCGCTCAAGCTCCCCGTCTGGCGGATCGGGGTCCGCTCTACAAGGCGCTCGCGGACCTCCAGCTCCGCCAATCCCGCTTCACCCCGGCCCGGTTGTCTTTCGAAGCCGCCCAGGTGGCCTTCCGACAGGAGGGCAACCTACAGGGGCAGGGAGCGGTTTCGCTCGGCCTCAGCCACCTCGCGTTGTCACAGTACGCCACGGCTGAGGCCGAACCCCACGCGGAACAGGCCATCGATCTGTTCCGCGCGGTTGGGGACCAGGACGGAGAAGCCCTGGCCCACATCGCGCTGGCGAACGCGCTGGTGTGGCGAAACGCGCTGGCGCAGGCGCAGACGCACTTCCAGGCCGCCCTGGCGCTGAGCACCTCATCTGGCCGGAATAAAGGACGAACAACCTCAAAGGCCCTCCACGGCCTGGCGTTGGGCCTGGCAAAAGCCGGTCAGAACGAAGAGGCGTTTGCGCTCTTTGAGGAGGTCCTGTTGATCTTCCGCCACTTCGGCGACATCCTGGGCGAGGCGGGAGCCCTGTTCAACTATGGTTCATGGAAGGTCGCGAGCGATGCCGTGGCCGAAGGGCGGGCACACCTGGAGCGCGCGCTGATGTTGTGCCAGCACGTCGACGCCAAACGGGTGGAGACCCTGACCCTCAGCGGGCTTGGCCATCTGGAGATGTCTGAAGGGAATTTCCCGACCGCCCGACGCCGGTTTTTCGCGACCCTCGCCCTCGCGAAGGAGCTGAACTGGACGGGCATCATGTATTCGGATTACGCCGCCCTCGCCAGCCTCTATACCCGGCAGGGAGACCTGGAACAAGCTCAGCAATGGCTCGACCGGGCCACAGAATTAGAAGAGCAGGTGGACCATCTGACCGTGTCTTCCATCGTCTATTGTCGGCGCGCAGAGCTGGCGAAGGCGCTTGGAGATCAAGACGGCGTTCTCCACTGGCTCAGCCGCGCACGGTCGCTCGCAGAACGCAGCGGGACCCTCCACTCGGCCAAGTTTCAATCGCTCGTCCAACGCATCGCGTCCGATGTAGACGGAGCATGATGAGATCACACGAACGGCACGATGCATCGCGACTCAACATGTACAGAGACGAAGAGACCGCTTGAGATAAGCGGCATCCTGTCTTGGCCATACGTGACCAGTTAAGCGATTTTTGACCTATACTGACTCTTGTTGTTCATGGCGGATGTGCTGTTGTCTGAAGGGCACTGGATTCTCGACGTCGCATTCGACGAAGACCACTGCCGAAGCCGTACGCAACATTCCGCCCGAAATATGAGACGACTTCCCCACATCTCTCTCAACCTGCTCAGGAAAGAGAAAAACCGCCAAGGCCAGCATCAAGAGCAAGCCGAACAGGGTTGGGCAGGACGACGACGACCTCCTCAATGTCCTCGGCCTATGAGCGTTTTTCATGTGTACGCCCTAACCGAGGCATCGGGTCGATGTATCCATGACCTGACTGCCCCTCGATCGTCAGACAGACTGGCGACTCGGGGATCACGGTGCGTTGGTTGAGACCCCCGCCTCTATCCGCTTGGGCACCTCGCCTTGAGCATCCTCAGCCGTCACAATCCGGACGCCTTCGCCGACGGAGCGACGGACGTGAGCAGACATCGGGGACCAGACGTTGATTGCCTCTGGGGCTGCTCATCTCCTGGAGGGTGTGATGTCCCGATCCCATACAATCCGGCGTGTCGCGGTCATCGGCGCGGGGGTCGCTGGCTTGACCACCGCCCGTGCGCTGCTGCGGGAGGGGTTCGAGGTCACGGTGTTCGAGAAGACGGCTCACATCGGCGGCGTCTGGGTCTATCGCGCGGATGAGGCGGGGGGTGTCCATGCCCGGACGTTCTGCACGTCATCCAAGCAGATGACCCAGTTCTCGGACTTCCCCATGCCGGACTCATACCCGGACTTCCCCACCCACGCGCAGGTTCGCGCATACCTGGAGGCATACGCGAGAGACTCTGGCCTGCATCACCGGATTCGGTTCGGCTGTGCGCTCGTCGGGATGGCGCAGCATGGCGCCGCTCCCCGCTGGCGGCTGCAGATTCGGAGCGGCGATCATATCGAGTCATTGGTGTTTGACGCGGTCTGTGTGTGCACAGGCAATTTCGCCCGTCCCCACCGTCCAGAGATCCCGGGGCAGGAATCATTTCAGGGCGAACAGCTTCACAGCAATCGCTACAAACACAGCGCGCCGTTCGAGGGCAAGCGGGTGGTTGTGGTCGGCTGTGGGGAGACCGCGTTCGACATCGCGGCGGAGGTCTCTCATGTGGCGGCGCAGACCTGGCTCAGCGTCCGGCGCGGGGTGTGGCTGATGCCACGCTATTTCTTTGGTGCGCCGCTTGATCACCTGGGGTGCCGGCTGCTGTTCTCGGTGATTCCGCGGCGGCTGGAGCTGGAAGTGGGGAGCCTGCTGGGTCGACTGGCGAGCGGAGACCATCGCCAATTCGGTTTGCATCCGGGATTTTCGATGCACCAGCGTCAGGTGGTCAAGAGCTGGTCGATCCTTCCCCGGTTGGCCAACGGCTCGGTCCTGGTTCGTCCGGATCTCAAGCGCCTCACCCCATACGGGGCTCAGTTTCGCGATGGCAGCGCCGAGGACGCGGACACGGTCATCTTCGCGACGGGCTTCCGCCCAGCCCTTCCCCGCATCGACGCCACCCTCACCGCGGATGGGATCGGCGGGTTGTACCGCTATATCCTCCACCCACAGACCCCGAGCGTCGCCTGGATCGGCTTCACCCGTGTATGGGCGGCATCGATCTTTCCCATCATGGAGATGCAGGGGCGATGGGCGGCGTCCGTGTTCGCGGGCCGGCACGCGCTCCCATCGGTCGCGCGGATGCAAGCACAGGTTCGTGCCCGCAATCGTGCGGATCAGCGATGCTTCGGGGCTGTCGGGATGGTGGATCCGCCCCGATATATGGCGTCGCTGGCCCGCGACATCGGCGCGATGCCGCGGATGCGGCGGTGGCTCAAGCAGCCTTCCGTCATGCGCAAGGTCATGTTGGGCCTGCCCCTCTCGACCCATTTTCGTCTCGACGGCCCCGACTCATGGGACGGCGCTGCGGCGTTGATCCGACGCACCCGGCGCGGACAGCCGAGCGGACACCGGCGCGGCGGCTCACCCGGCGTCCCCGAGCCGGTCACAGATCGCACCGAGCACCTCACCGATGCGGTCGTATAGCGCCAGGTGCCCTTCGCCCGGCCAGTAGGTGGCGTGGCAGTCCGGGAGCATCGCGGCGACGGACCGACCCACGGATACAGGGATGTCCTCATCCGCCTCGCCGTGCCAGAGCAGGACCGGGACCCGAACATCCTGGAGCACAAACCCCCACGGACGGGCCAACAACAGCAGATCGTGGGCTGCGCCTTTTGATCCGGGAGCGAAGCCTTCTTCGAGCGTCTCAGTGACAGACGCCAGCACGTCGGCGCGAGACAGGACGCGCCGATCCGGTGGGGCGAGGGTGTTCTCAATGAGGCGCAGCATTCGCTGAGGCCCCACCGTCCGAATCATCCACATCCCCGCATACACCCCACCGGGCAGCCACCGGGCGAGCGCCAGACCGAGTCGATTGACGGGCCCCATCCCCGCGACGGCGTCGCTCACCGGTCCCAGCCCGCTCACGATCGCCGCCAACCGCACCCGCTTGGGGAGGGCATGGGCGACCGCCAGGACATACGGTCCGCCCCCTGAGGCGCCGAGCACACCGAACCGCTCAACCCCCAACACGTCTGCAGCGGATTCGACGTCCACGGCCCAATCCACCAGCTGGCGGCCGGGTTGGAAGTCCGACCGGCCAAACCCCGGACGATCCAGGGCCAGCAGACGCACCCCCATCGCTTCTGCGGTGGGATGAGCGGGCTTCGCTTCCAACCGGGAGCCCGGAAAGCCATGAAAGTAGAACATCGGCAATCCGTTCGGATCGCCGAATTCCCTGAAGCCCAGCATGCGCCCATCACGAAGGCGGAGGGTTTGTGAATCCATCCCGAACTCCTCGGAGGGTGACCTCCGTAACCCGCCGATCCGCCTCGTTCGATTTCAGCCAGGCAGCTCCGTTCTGGTGCGCGAGCGGATCAATATAAACCAAGAGACTCCTCACCAGCGTTCAGCGCAACAAACGTGAACTCTGAAGAGGAGTCATAGAACGCTTCGAGCACCGCGCGGTCCGTCAGTGCATGGGCTCACAGCAATCGCTTCTGGCGGTCGAGAAGTCCCGCTCTTCGTCGTATGCGTCTGCATACTCCAGATCGTCGACGCTCTCCTGTTCCAGGTTGTCACAGCCGGCCACAGCCACCACCAGCGCCAGTGCGATGTAACGCATCGCTCTTCTCCGCTTCTGTTGGGATGCCCGGTCTCGATGACGCCACCGCGCATATACGTCATGTTGGTGTTGTCGTAGCCGTGAACGTCGAGATAGCTCGGCGAGCCCCAGTAGTGGATTCCGAGGGCTGCGACGATGGCGCCGGTCTTTGCATCATTATCCGTCACACAGATCCAGTCCCCGTAGGGATCGGTCGGGGAACCGCTGGAGTCTTCATAAATGAACGTCGTGGGCTTCTCCAGATTGTTGAGGGTGGTCGCATCGCTGCACTCCACGTCCCAGATCGGCGGACTGTTCAATTCGGCCTGGGCGGGGAAATAATCCGCGCCCACATCGGCGCGTTTCAAGCGGTTGCCTTTCCACTCCAGGGCATGATGGCCCCAGTCGCCGGCGTCGTCGATGTGTGACGTGACATAGCTCTGTGCGTATTCGTCCATCATATAGGTCCGACACGTCACGAGCGAGACGAGATCTTCGTACCGTTCGACGATCATCTCATCGCTGCGGTCGGCGTCGATGGGGGTGACCTCGGCCGCGGCGTACAGCAGGGAGGGCGCCGTATCCGCATCGGTGTCGTCGGCGGTGGCGGCGGCGGGGATCATAAGGGCAGCGACACAGAGGGCGATCTGTTGATGGTGGGGCATATCGTCTCCAACAGGCAGGGCGTCCGCCCTGCCAACCGCGCCCGCCAGACACCGCACCTCTGGCGCGGTGTGAATCTATCACCGGTGAGATGGCCGGACGGATCGGACCGATGTCAGACTTCGGGGTGGGATCCGGAGGCCGCGTTTGCGACGGATCGGACCAGGCGGAAGCCGACGTTATCGGAGCGGTTGCCCTGTCCGAAGCCGAACCGGCTGGCGACCCGGGCGCTGTTCTCGAAGAAGAACCAGGATCCGCCGCGGACCGAGCGCTGCACGGCCCGATCGTCGGGGTCTTCTGGCGCGGTCGCGTCGCCGTCCGGATCGAACAGATCGAGGCACCAGTCGCGGACGTTGCCGGCCATCCCGAGGACCCCATATGGGCTCTCATCGAGCGGGTAGTCATCGACCGCGGCAGGCATCGGGACGCCGCGGTGGCTCCTGCGCATACAGCAGAAGGTGGGGTCCAGCACATCGCCCCAGGGGTAGATGCGGCGATCCCCGCCGCCCGCGGCCCGCTCCCACTCGGCCTCTGTCGGCAGCCGCCAGGGTTGGCCGGTCTGCTCGGCCCACCAGTCCGCGTAGGCGCATGCGCTGAACCAGTCGATGCACATCACCGGCCAGTCTGGCCGCCACAGGTGCCCCTCTGCATCGGGCTTGAGGAAAAAGCCACCGTCTGCGTCGATGCCATAGAGCAGCGCGCCGGGCTCTCCTTGTCGGCTGCTCCGTTCCTGCGGCGCGAAACGCAGGGCGTCCGCCTCTCGGCCCGCGGCCATCAGCGCGCTCAAAAAGCGAAGATACTGCTGGTTGGTGACCGGCTGTCGTTGAATGACGAAGCTGTCGATGTGCACCTGACGTCGGGGCAGGCCGGAGTGGGCCTCTGGATCCCCGCCCAACCAGCCGGCGCCGCCGGCGATGAAGCGCTCTCCCTGCGCCAGGGCGCCACGGTGAGGGAGACACACCGTCGAGGTCGACCACTGCTCCTGTCGCCGCAAAAAGAGCGGGATCCGCACCGGCAGGCGCTGCGCGGCCTCAATCACCAGCAGGCACCGTCCATGCATCACCCGCGATTCGCGCAGCGGCGTCTGCCCGAGCACCTCGACCTGTCGCGCCTGCAGCCGCCGATCGTGCTCATGGTAGCGGTATAGGGTGACCTGCGCACCGGGGACGTCCGTATCCAGGGTCAGCCGCGCCGCGCCAGAGAGATACGCCTGGTGGCGCCCGCCACGATCGTGGTGGCGGAGCAGCCCCTCCAGCCGACGCGCCTCATCCAGGCCGTCTTCCTCTGCGCGCTCATGGCGATCGCGGTAGTGGTCGGCCAACGCGGCGTGCGCCTCGGGCAGGCCCGGGTGGTGGGTGAAGGCGGCCTGGAGCAGCTCGATCTGCTGTTGCTGAAGCCCCTCGACCTGTTGCTGGAGCGCCGTCGCCCGATCTGCGCTCTCCCAGCCGGGTCGCTTCACATCGACGGCCGCGAACGGCGGGATCGCGTGCAGCAGCCGCTGGGCGAGGCGCGCCGCCGTGCGGGCGTCGTCCTGGAGCGCGATGATCTGGGGACGGAGCGCGAGCGCGCGCTCGACGACCGCCAACGCGCGAACCCGCTGCAGCGTCCCCGCCAACCAGTCCCCCACCGCCGCGCCCAGCGCCGCGCCGTCCTGTGGACGTGCCGATGGAGACGCAGACAGCGCCCAGGTGCAGATCTCAGCCAGTTCTTCGGGGACGGTCTCGGGCAGGGGGGCGGGCGTCGCCGTTCGTGCGGCGCGCCGGGCCGGGAGGGCGACCGGGAACGGAGGGATGCCAGACAGGATCTCATACAGCATCGCGCCCAACGCGAAGACATCCGAGGCTGCGCTCAGCGGCGCGGCGCTGAGCTGCTCTGGGGACATATAGGCGTACTTGCCCTTGAGCACCCCAGTTCGAGTGTGTGCAACTTTGCTTGCGGCCTTGGCGATTCCGAAATCGACGAGCTTCACCGAGCCGCTGAAGGACACGATAATGTTCTGGGGGGAGACATCTCGATGGATGATCTCCAACCCCCGCCCTTCCGCATCTTTTCGGGTGTGAGCGTAGTAGAGTCCTTCGCAGGCTTGGGCGAGGCATCGGGCGATGTTGACCGGAGGGAGACTCTCCCCTCGGGTTCGGGCCTTCTTCGCAATGGAGCTGAGGTTCCGTCCCGCGATGTACTCCATCGCGATGAAGTAGCTGTCGTCGCTCTTTCCCAGGTCGTAGATCTGGACGATGTGGGGATGATTCAGCTTGGCGACGAGGCGAGCCTCGTCCCGGAACATCGCGATGAACTCCTCGTCGAAGGCGAGGTGCGACAGTATCCGCTTGAGGGCTACGACCTTCTCGAAGCCGTCCATCCCCACGTGTTTGGCCACGAAAAGCTCCGCCATTCCCCCCGTGGCGATCTTGCGAAGCACTTCGTACCGACCGATGCGCGCGTTGTCGGGTTTAGTGGGGGCCACGGGGACCCGGACCGTACGAGCCCCTTCGTCGCTCGTCAAATCATGCAGTTGCGGGCGTCGGACCCCGTCGCGAGGTGCCTCAGAACGGGCGGGTTTTCATGTCTTCGAACATCCGCGCGTAGAGGCGATCGGCATAGCCGTCGATGCGCGCCGGCTTGATGCGCTCCATCGACGTTCGTCCGATCTTGGCTTCCCACACCGAGGTTTTGGAGTCGACGGCAGACTTGGGGTGAATGGCGGCCAGGCTCAGCGTCGAAACGAAAGGCGCCTTCTCCGCGATGATGTGGGCGATGGTCGAGGCTTCCTTCACGGCGTCGCGACTCCGGCTTCCCCGCCAGCGCACATAGACCACGACGTGCTTGGGCTCGCTCGCGTTGAACAGAACGTCGAGCACTCGCCCCTCAACCCGACTGCCCTCGAACCCTGTCATGACCGCGGTGCGGGCGAGTTCCAAGGGATCTCCTTCTAGCCCCCGCATCTTGTCGAGGGCGGCACGGAGCTTGGTCTTCTTCCAACCCAGATCCCGCGCAACCAGCGCCACTTTGCGAGATTCACTCTTCTGCTTGGCCACCTTCGGATGTTCGAGGGCGGTCTCGAAGTAGCTCGCGCCGTAAAAGTCGTCGGGGGTGATCTCGGTGACGTCGGTGGCGAGAGCCGTGGCCGAGGCCATCAAGGCGGTGGCGGCCAAGGCGGAAAGCCAGCGGGACTTGGGCATGCTCATCATCTCCTGAGGGGGTCGGCGTGAGGCCGTCCCGAGCGGTCGACGTATGCAACGACCGCGGGATTCACAAGGGCCTTCGATACCTCTGAGATGGCATCATCGGCGATTCTTCTTTCGAGCCTTCTTCTGCAGCTGCTTCTTCCGCTTCTCCCGACCCTTATCCTTGTTCTTGGCCTTAGGGGGCGGCGCTAGGTGGGCGAAATAGTCACCCTCCTGTTTCGGGGCCCGGGGTTTGGGCTCCAGGGAGACCTCGGGCTCCGCCGGCTCGGGATCGGGGAGGGCGCGCTCGTCGACCTTGCCGCCCACCGTGACGGGGAACGAGTCGAGGCACACGATGGCGGCGGGCACCATGTGCGTCGGCAGCGTGTTCGTGAGATGGGTCCGCACCGAGTCGACGTCGACGACGGCGGATCCCTCGGGGCGCACCCAGGCCACCAACTGTTGGCCGCCATCGGGCGCTGGTCGGGCGGCCACGACGGCCTGGGCCACGGTGGGCACCGCCTCGGTCGCCACCTCGATCTGCCCGGGCTCGACACGGAA
>JBCBLB010000309.1:0-10891 GCA_038520555.1 Myxococcota bacterium
CCCGCGCCGTCATCGCCCCGAGCAGCGGCTGGAGCAACGACTCGACCTCCTTGATCTGCCAACCCTGCTGCAGCGCAGTGGACAGCAGGCGGGCTGCATGGGTCCACGTCCGCGGCGGCGCGCGGTCGAACGCCTGCGAGAACTTGGCGATGAACCGAACCACCCCGGGGTGGACGTCGTGGTCGCGCGCCCAGTTCAGCCACGCGTCCCGGTCCGGCCGCACCTTCAACGACACAAACCGCGACGCCAGCGCCGGATCCAGGGCGTCGACCTGATAGTCCTTGTCCGCCGGGTTGATGCACGCCGCCAAAAAGCAGTTCGCCGGAAGACGATAGTCGTTGAGCCGACGCGCGGTCAGCAGCTGGAGGCACGGCTGACGCACGCTGCGATCACAGCGGTTCAGCTCCTCCAACACCAACATCGCCGGCGCCGAGGCCTGGCTGTCCGGCAGGGTGATCGGCGGCGCAAACCGGGTCTTGCCCGCTTCGATATAAGGGATGCCCGTCAGATCGGTCGCCTCCAACAACGACAGATCCAGCACATGCGGCACGAGCCCGCGGCTGTGGGCGTACCCCTCTAAGAACTGGCTCTTTCCGATGCCGTGGGAGCCCACCAGCAGCACCGGCAGGCCTGCCAGACGGATCGCGTCCAGGATGCGGGTCAGCGCAGGAGAAATGGGGAACGGCTTCTCAGAACTCGCCATGACAGACTTCCTCTCCACCCGGAGGGGGGGAGTCAATGGGTTCAGATCGGTCGAGCGAGGGCCGCGGCGCAACACAGAGAGCACCGAGCGGAGATGTGGCTCGAACGCGAAGAGGTATGTTTTCTTTAGTCCGTTGGTTTCCGTCTTCGCTTCACAGGGGACGAAAACGTCACAACCTTGCGGGCTCAGGTGTCCGGCCTGGGGTTGGGGCCCAGCAGATCTGCGATCCACTGTGTCGTCGGGTTGATCGCCATGAATTCGCAGAGCAGGACGGTCAGCGGGACGCTCAACAACATCCCTGCAGCGCCCCACATCCAGCCCCACAGCAACAGCGCCAGCAAGACCACCAGCGGCGACAGCCCCAACGAGTCCCCCATGAGCCGGGGCTCCAGGATGCTCCCGATCAGAAGGTTGGCCATCAGATACAGTCCGGTCACCAGCGCCGCTTCGCCCACGCCACCCACCACCAGCGCCAGCAGGATGGGCGGGATGGCAGCGATGATCGAGCCGACGTTGGGGATATAATTCAGCAGGAACGCAACAAATCCCCAGAGGATGGCGTGCGGCAGGCCAATCATCCCAAGGCCCGCAGCAACCATCACCCCGGTCAGGCCGCTGGTCAGCGTCTTCAGCCCCACATACGACTGCAGCGACTGACCCGCGGTCCGCAGCCGATCGCTGGTCGGGCCGTCGCCGAACGCCTTCACCGCCTTGTGGGCCAGCCCGTCCGCCTCATACAGCATGAACATCCCCAACAGGACGATCATCAGCGCGTTCGATGCCAGCGAAGCGATCGAGGACAGCAGCGTCCCCGCCGTCGACAGCAGCGTGTCCGGGGCGAACGTGTCGCGCCGCAGCCCTTCGATGTGGATGTTGTTGTGGGCCAGCCAGTGAACCAGGATCTCAAACCGGGTGTTCAGCTGTTCGGTGTAGCTCGGGAGGGCGGTGAGGAACCCTTCGGCAGAGGTCAACATGATGCTGGTGCCGAACACAACAAGCATCGCCGCGCCGATGCTCACCAGCCCCATCGCGATCAGCCGTGGGAGACCCCGGTTCTCCAGCCACACCGACGGCGGGCGCAGCACCGCAGCGAGCATCACCGCGAAGCTTATCGGGACCAGAACGGTCTTCAGCGCCACCAACGTCGCGCCCACGATGCAGACCGCTGCCGTGTCCAGCAGGATCGTCATGGTTTGTTCGCGAGATATCGGAGCGGTCTGTTCTTCAGCGCCCATGCTGCGAGCTTAATCCCACCATCCGCTGCGCGCTCACTCTTCGGTAGACGCGGTGACCGCCTCGGCGGGAGGGAAGAAGTCTTCGACCGGGAAGGCACACGCCGGGCGGGGCGTGGACAAATCTTCGGGCTTTACAACCTTCACACCCGGCTTTCGGGTCGAGCCTTCCACCAGCAGCCCAAGCTTGACCCCTTTGAACAGCCCCCGACCCCGTCCAGGCGGCGTCCGGACGCTGAAGTCCATGGTCCCCTTGTCCAGTCGCCCCCATGCGAGCAGCTCGCGGTCCTTTTGGGACTTATATCGAAGCGAATCAAGCTGCACCCACCCCCGTCCGAAGCACACCCGGCCCTGCATTCGGTGCAGACGCACCCCATCGTCGTCAAGGTCCACCCAGGGGGCCATGTTCAACATCGCCCGCCGTGACCAGTGGACGTCCTCCCCCAGCCGGAGCAGGCCGCGCCGAAGCCGGATGTCGCCCTGCCACTGCGCATGCCCCCGCTCCAGTGGGCCACCCGCCAGAAGCCGCAGCTCCACGTCCAGCCGGCCTTCCAGCGGGCTCTGTTCGCCCGTCGCCGTCTGGATCAGATCTTCGAGGCGCGCCTCGCTCAGGCTGAGGTCCATCTGCGTGACCGGGCCCCGGGCCAGGCCCACCACTTTGCCGTTGAGGGTGCCCTCGCTGTCACCATAGCGGACCGTCGCCTCCGTGAACGACAGCTGGTCGCCTTCCAGCATCAGCGCCGGGATGGTCAGATCCGACACCTCGATCGCACCGAGGATCACCTGCTCCGCAGAGAGAACGCCGCCCCCTTCATAGCGACGGAGCTGCGGCTGCCACCGCATGTCTTGGAGCGTCCCGTTCAGACCGATCACCGACACCGCCCCCAGCGGATCATCGGCGGGCGCCGTATATTTTCCATCCACGATCTCGATCCGGTCGGCGATGATCGTCAGCGGCAGCCCCTCTGGAACCGCCACCGGTGGGGGCGGCTGCTGGTTCTTGGCCTCGATCCGGATGGCGTTGACGTGAACCGAGCCCAACAGCAGCTCGCGGGTCTGGAGGAACCGCTCCGGAGAAGGCGGATCGAACTCCGCCCAGGCGATCGAGACCGTGGGCGCCCGAGGACGCGGCGGTCGGATCACCACGCCTTCGACCCGAAGCCGGCCGTCGTCGTTCACCACGATCGAGTCCACCTCGATGGTCTTGAGCGGCAGCCCGGCGACGACCTCAGCCAGGGCGATCTGCATCTTCAGCGGCATCGTCACCAGCCCGCCGATGACCAACACCACCCCCGTGCCGATCAGCACCGAAAACGCCAGCAGCAGCTTGAACCAACGAGACAGCTTCATGCCTTCAGTCTACCGCCCCCTGCCGGGTTCTCACTTACCATTCGGGTACGCCACCCGCTGAACGCGGCAAGCCGGGGCATCAGTGAGGCGTTGATGTCCCCGTATTGGAAGTCGGTGAGGATGACCGCGCGCAACGCGCTCCTCGATGTATGAATATCGCTTCATCTGCCCGACACCATCCAAGTGTGCTGCGACTCCCCCCTCAACCGGAGAGATCGGGCAGACCGGCGAAGCGCTGCCCTTCACCTTCCGCGACATCATCCGCGATTGAGCGGCTCGGCGCCGGGCGGCAGGAGCATCCCGTTCTTCGCCAGCCGCCCGAGCAGCCGATCGACCAGCTGGGCGGCGACGTCTTCGGGCGTCATCCCTGCCAGCTCGGGGTTGTCTCTGGTCTGAATCATCCCCGCGAGGTGGGCGACGAGATCGTCTCGTGAGCGCTGGCCGTTCATCTGTGCCACGACGACGCGCTCCAGAGGATTGACGCCGAACATCTCGTGCCGTTGCGAGGAGAGGATCCGATCGGAGAACGCCTGATATCGCGCGAGGCGGCTGACCTGAGGGCGTTCGGAGATCTGGTTGGTCAGCGGCGGCTGGATCGTATGGAACTCGCAGAGGCCCTGGCTGTACAGCTTCATCAACAAGTCGGCCAGCTCGGTCTGGAGCAACGCGTCGGGGGCTCTTCCGGTCTGCTCGATGCCATGGGCGACGACATCGGCGAATGGGACCGCGGCGGGCCATCGGGACGCCAGGAGCCGCAGCGCCGCCTTGTGCAGCGGCGAGGTCACCGACACCATCGTCTCCGGATCGCCCTCTTTTCCGAAGTTGAGGATTCCATCTGCGCTTTCATGGTCGGGCTGGAGGGGAAACCCGATCCGGAACGAGAGGATCGGCTGCAGGCCCACCGAGCGGCTGATCGGCATCCCCTTGTGCGTCAACAGGGTGTTCCGGAAGCGCCGATTGCAGACGAAGTCCCTGTACTGTTCGAACTCAAGGATCGTGCGGCCGAGCTGGTCGAGGGTCTTCTGGACGTCTTCGGGGTAGGTCAGGCTGAGCATCGAAGGGAACGAGGTCTCGCCCACATATTGGAGCCCTGCAGCGTCGGCGCGGGTCATGAAGTCGGAGAAGTAGAGGGGCCGGTTCTCGGGCTCCAGATACTCATGGTAGATGTAGTCGTCGCTGTAATCGACGAGCTTCCGGTTCATCTCATCGAGGTACTGGTGACGGATCGATGCCTTATCTGGAATCGCGTGTTGGACGAACTGGAGGATGGCGCGGGCCTGATCGACCTCGTCTTTGGCCGAGGACAGCCCCTGGGTGTGGTAGCGCATCATCCCGCGGAGGTGCTCGTCGAAGTGCCAACCGGGGTAGCAGTTGTAGCTGACGTAGGCGATCCCGTCGGGACGCAGCCGCTGCCCGATGAGGGTGAGCAGGCTGGTCTGGGCGGCCTCATCGATCCAGGAGAACACCCCATGGGCGATGATGTAGTCGAACGTCCCCAGATCAGCAGTGATCGTGCGAAGATCCTGCTGCAACAGGGTGACGTTGTCCAGCGTCAGATCGGCGATCATCTGCTGGCCGGACTGGATATGGGTATCGACGGCGTCGAAGCCGACGAACTCACTGTCGGGCAGGTGGTAGGCCATCGTGATCAGGTTGGTGCCATCGGCGCAGCCGATCTCAAGGACCCGGCTCTGGCGTGGATCGGGAGGGGCCAGCCCGAACAGGGCGGGGATGGTCGCCAGGAAGTCGACGTGGGAGGGGAAGTGTGCCCGGCCCTGGTAGGGCAGCCGCCGGTAGTGCGCCCACTCATCGCTCTCACTCATCAGATCCGCTCCCCTTGACGAAGACGCCGAGGACGCGGCTGCGCCCTCGACGTGGGTGTCGTCACTATAGCAACCCGTCTACCCGCGCGTTGTGGCTGACCTGACGGACGTCCGGGCAGTCGACCAGCGCCTCGATCAGCCGGGAGACTGTCGCCCACTCCGCCGCCGAGACCGGTTGACGCGTCCGCGGACGGCGCTCCAGCCGGGCGAGCGTCGGGGCCAACGACCGCGCCGCCAGGGCCGACTGGACCGGGTGAAACCCTTCCAACGCAGTCAGAAGGGTGAGCGTCTTTCCGTTGACGGTCGCATCTTCCAGGCCCAGGTCGATGAGCGACAACGTCAGCGCGTCGACATCGATCCCCTCGACGTCCAGGTGAAACACCCCGGCTCGGCTGAAGATGAACCTGAGGCAGCCGTCGACGCCCAGATCGCCGCCATGCCGGTTGAACCGGGAGCGGACGGCGGAGACCGTCCGGTTGTTATTGTCGGTCTCCGCGTCGACAAAGATGGCGACGCCATGTGGCGCATAGCCTTCAAAGGTGACCGCGCGGAGGGCGCTGTCACCTTCGCCGCTGGCGCGAAGGATGGCGCGTTCGATGTTGTCTCGGGGCATATTTTGATCGCGGGCGTTTTGGAGCGCTTGCCGCAGCCGCGGGTTGAGGGTGGCGTCTGGGCCGCCTGACCGGACGGCGACGCCGATCTCGGTGATGAGCTTGCTGAAAATCCGGGAACGCTTCGCATCCTGCGCATCCTTGCGATGCCGAATGTTGGCGTATTTGCTATGTCCTGCCATGGTGATTGTTCCTTGTTGGTTATGGTTGAGAGGCAAACGAGTCCTGTTCGCCAGCGACTTGAGGTCGCGTGACGTCTTTGGAGTGCAACGATGATCAGGGAATCCTCCTGGAATCAGGTGAGGATCGGCCCGATCAGGGGACCTTGCGGTGGACCAACAAGTGGACCCCCGATCGCGCGCGATCGGGGGTCTGATGAATTAGATGAAACGCCCGATCAGCAGGATGTGATCAGGGGAACCCAGAAGTCGAAGGCGGTCGTCCGCCACGACATGGTGTTGATGTTCAGGGTCACACAGTTCATGCCTCTCAACATAATCCGTCTCTCAGAGACGGCAAATCCGTTCTGGGCTGTCTGGGGTGCTATCATTGGGCCCAACCAGACGGCGGAGGTGCTGGGATGGCGATGTATTCGGATCGGTCGCAGGCAGGCGCGGCGCTGGTCGCGCCCTTGCGGGCGGCGCTGGATGGGATCGAGCGGCCGTTGTTGTTGGGCATCCCGATGGGCGGCATGGTCGTCGCATCTGCCGTTGCAGATGCGCTCCGACAGCCGCTGGGCTTGATTCAGACCGACCCGGTCATCCGTGCAGCGAAGCGGGGGACGTTTAAGAGCCTGGGGATGTACCTCGCAGACATGCCGCACGTCCAGGAGCGCGTTGTGGTCGTATTTGACGATGGCTTGCACGACGATCTGGAGGTGCACCGCACGCTGCTGGCGCTCAAGCGTCGGGGGGCCGAGCGGCTGGTGTTCGCGGCGCCTGCGCTTCGAAACGCCACTGCTGAGATGCATGCATCGGTGGTGGATGCGGTCATCTGCCCCCATCGGGTCGATGACTTGGATGCCGTGTCTCTGTTCGAGGACGTCGCACCGCCGTCTGCGGCGATGGTGCGGGCGCTGCTGTTGGGCGAGCCGCTCGAAGACGCGCCAGCCGTCGATTCAGGCGCTGAAGACGAGGCCGGGGCGGCGCCGATGCTCTATCAGGACATGCTCGTGCCCATGGACTTCCGCGATGCGGCGATGCGCGCGTTCCGCGAGGCGCGTCGGATGCAACAGATCGGCGGGGGGCGGATCACGCTGCTGTACATCGCGCGCCCAGACGCGAAGCCGGATGCAGGCAAAGACCGTCTTGAGAAGCTGATCGCAGCAGAGGGCGCCGATCGGATCTCCGCAGAAATCCGACACGGCGAGCCCGCGGAGCAGATCCTGGCGCTGGTCCAGCAGGGCGATGTGGATCTGGTGGTGATGGGCACCCATGGGCGGGCCGGGCTTCAGAAGGCGGTGTTTGGCTCGGTCGCAGAGCAGGTGATCCGCAAGAGCCTGGCGCCGGTGATGGTCATCCGCTGATGGATTCTCCAGCCACGTTGAAGGGGATGGTGGATGCGGTCGCCGAAAACGACGGGCGGGTCCGCGCGCTGGTCGCGTCGGTGGGGTACCCGGCGCCGCGGCTTCGGCCAGCAGGGTTCGGGGCGCTGCTTCGGATCATCCTCGGTCAGCAGGTCTCCGTCGCGGCGGCGCGGACGATCGCGGGGCGGGTCTGGGCGATGATGGACGACGCGCCCTCGGCTGCGAAGCTGTCGACGTTGCCGGATCCGGCGCTGCGCGGGGCGGGGCTGTCCCGGCAGAAGCTGGCCTACGCCCGAAGCCTCGCCGATGCCCTGGAGAGCGGCGCGCTCAACCTCGATGCCTTGTCTCAGATGAATGATGAGGCTGCGATCAAGGCGTTGACAGCGGTGAAGGGGCTGGGCCGCTGGTCGGCGGAGATGTATCTGATGTTCTCGCTGCAACGGCCCGATATCTGGCCGGTCGGTGACCTGGGCGTCCGGGAGGGCGTGCGGCGGGTGTTTCGCCTGGAGACCCGCCCATCTCCCGCAGAGACGCGTACGTTGGGGGAGGGGTGGCGCCCCCATCGGTCGGTGATGGCCATGATGATGTGGCGCATCTTGAACAACGCACCATGAGCGGGCCGATCAGTTGTTGTCGCACCGGGTCCGGAGGACCGCCTGCACCGCGCGGGCGGGCTGCACGTTGACCGCACCCAGCTCAACCGACGCGCAGTCCTTCGAGGTCTCGAAGTCGGTCATCTGGTCGTTGAAGTTGCTGACCGGGACGGCGAGCAGGTCGTAGCAGCCGCCGGTCAGGTCGATCGCCATCCTGGTGGTCATCGCCCGGGTCTGTGGATCCACGTCATCGTCAAGGTAGCGGATCGCTTCGGGGAAGACCCCATCGACGAGGTTGATGTTGAGGGCGAAGCTTTCCTGGTTGGGATCCACCGCCTGGTTGGCGCTGCAGCGAACCGGCTGAAAATCAAGTTGAAAACCAACGAGATCGCTTTGAACGTTGTGAACGGTGTGAACGCGGAGCTCACCCTGTTCAGAGGAGTTGAGGTCTTCCGTGGGGGTGTCGCAGGCCATCATCGCGATGACGCTGCACAGAAGCAGAGTACGCATGGGTCTCCCTCATCGCTCGTGGGGGTCGAGTGTGCAGTAACGCCGAGGAACAGTGAGAAGGATAACACACGGTTACGCGGTCTTACAGTCTCATATCTGCCTTGGGGTTCAGCCCGTGCTCATCGGGCTGAGCGATGAGATGCTGATCTCACGCCGATCTCTCGTTTCTGGATCGTTACCGCCCACGAAGCATCTGGGCGATGCGCAGCACGTCGGTGAGCACCCCCGCAGCGGTCACCGCTCCGCCAGCGCCTGGTCCCCGAACGATCAGGGGATACGTCGCATATCGTTCTGTCGTAAAGGCGACGAATGACTCAGAGCCGCGCAATTGTGCGCCGGGGTGGGTGGGGTCAACGCTCATCGGCCCGACGACAAGTTTCGGCCCGCCCCCCGGCGACCGTGGCTCAATCCGGGCAAGGTAGCGGAGCGTCTTCCCCTCTGCCTGGACGCCGGAGATGATCTGGTTCATCTCTGTGTCATAGGTCTTGAGCGCATCGTAGAACGCTTCCAGATCAGGTTGATCGAGGATCTCCTGCGGCACCAGCGGTGTGACGTGTACGTCCTCGATGCTCACTGGAAGCTCCAGCTCTCGCGCCAGGATCAACGCCTTTCGGGCCACGTCCAGCCCCGACAGATCGTCTGCCGGGTTGGGTTCGGTGTAGCCCCGCTCCTGGGCCTTTCGGATGGCGTCGCTCAGCGAGACGCCGGACATCAGCTCATTGGTCAAATACCCCAGCGTTCCGCTGAAGGACCCCTCGATCAGATCGACCCGATCACCGCTTCGGACCAGGTTCTTCAAGGTGTCGATGACCGGTAGCGAGGCGCCCACAGTGGTCTCATAGGAGTAGGCCCGGTGCGCGCGGCGCGCGGTCTGCATCAGCGCCTGCTGTGCGGCCCGGTCGATACACAGCGGCTTCTTGTTGGCTCCGACCACATGGACCCCGGCGTGGAACGCTTCGGTGTACAGCTGCTCCATGTCGTCCGCAGCGGTGCAGTCGATCAGGACGGGGACCGGCAGGTGGCGGAGATGGGTGAGCGCGGCCCGGAGGGCGTCTGGGGTGTTGGCGGTGTCGCTTCCCTTGAGGGCCTCCGACCATGCTTGCGGCGGCATCCCTTCGGGGTGCAAGGCGATCTTCTTGCTGTTGGCGATGCCGACAATGTTGAGGTTGATCTGGTGGGTGTCGCGCAGTTCAGCCCGCTGATCGGCGATCTGGCTGAGCAGCTCGCTGCCCACGACCCCCTTGCCCAGGATGAGCAGGTTGACGTCCTGGTGGCTGAAGTTGAACGCGTCATGGACCGTCCGCACTGCGACCGGCGTGGCCGCGGCGTCGATGACACAGGAGATCGAGCGGGACGACGATCCCTGGGCCATCGCCTGGATGTTGATGCCGACGCTGCCCAGCGCCCCGAAGAAGCGCCCGGCGACCGATGGGGTGCGGGCCATCGCTTCGGCGACCAGCGACAGCAGGGTCACCGGCTGGGTGACCTGCACCGGAGCGATCTCGTTGCGGGACAGCTCCAGGGCGAATTCATCCCGAAGCGCCCGGATCGCTTCGGCGACGCGATCGATGCGGATGACGACCGCGACGGACTGTCCGTGGGCGGCCTGGTTGGCCATCGACAGCGGGATCGCCGCCCGGTCCAGCGCCCGGAGCACCCGCTCGCCGACCTGAGACTGCCCCGAAGTGCGCTTCCAGATGATGTCCAGCAACGCCATCTGCTCCAGTGAGGTCACGCTGGTCGGCCGCTCGCTGCTCTGGTCGGCCGAGACGGTCACCCGGGTCCCGTCCTCGTCCGGACGCATCGTCGAGCGGATGCGCATCGGGATGCCGGATTCGATGAGCGGGATCATGGTCCGGGGGTGGAACATCTTCGTTCCAAAGTTCGCCAGCTCCAGCGCCTCCCAGTAGCTCAGACGCTGCAGCGGGTAAGCGTCCCGGACCAGCGCCGGATCGGCGGTCATCACCCCTGGAACGTCTGTCGAGATGATCACCTCTTCAGCGCCCAGTCCACGAGCCAGCAGCGTCGCGGTATAGTCCGAGCCGTTGCGTCCCAGGGTGGTGGTCCGGCCGTCGGGGGTTGAACCCAGAAAGCCCGTATTCACCGGCACACAGTCGGCCCAGTACGGTCGAAGATCGTTCAGCTTCTGCTGGGTCGCCGGCCAGTCCACGATGGCGCTGCCGAAGGTGTCGTCGGTGACCGTCCAGCTGCGGGCGTCTACGAAGGTCGCAGCGACCCCACGCGCGTTCAACAGGGTGGCCAACAACCGGGCGCTCAGGCGCTCTCCGAAGGAGAGCACCAGATCGCGAGACTGTAGGCTCATCTCACGAATCAGACTCAACCCATACAGAAACTGGCGCAGCGGCTGGAGAATCGTGTCCACCATCGCTTCAAAATTCGGTGTCTCCCCAAAGGGATGAGAGATGGTCGCATAGACTGCGGCGCTGTGGGTCTGCGCCAGCGTCGCGGCCCGATCGATGATCGCCAGCGCGGCCTCATGTTCGCCCCGCGCGGCGGTCTGGCCGGCTTCGATCAGCCAGTCGG
>JBCBLB010000181.1:0-14919 GCA_038520555.1 Myxococcota bacterium
GCCCAGCTGGCCACGGAGAACACCATCGATCCCCGGACCAAGGCCACGGGTGGCAAGCTGGACAACTGGGTGCCGCTCAACCAGCTCCAGGGCGAGCTGGGCACGGCGATCGCCGCAGCGCAGCCCGGCCAGGTCGTCGGTCCTTTCGAGATGGGCCCGGGCGCGGTGGCCCTGCTGAAGATCGATGAGACCCGCTCGCAGACCCCTATCGACGAGGTCCGAGACCAGATCAAGGCGGAGCTGGAGAAGGAGCTGACCCAGAAGGCGATCGAGGACGCGCGGACCAACGCGACGATCATCCGGGAGGGGGAAGCGGCGCCGGGCGCGGTGGTGACGCCGCCGGGTGCGCCTGCGCCGGCCAACCCGACCCCTGCAGCGCCGGCCCCGAGCGGGGGCCAATAGTCATGTCCGATCGGGTCTGGGCGCTCATCCTGGGCGTCTCTTCGGGCTTCGGTGCCGCCGCAGCCCGGGCGTTCGCCCAGGAAGGGTACGACATCTTCGGGGTGCACCTCGACCGCCGCGCAGCGGCCGACCGAATCGCCGCGTTGGTGAGTGATCTTCGCAGCAGCGCCCCCGATCGGCGCGTCTATTTTTTCAACGAGAACGCCGCCAACGATGCCTCACGGGCGAAGATGATCGGACAGTTCAAGGAGATCCTCGCCCAGACCGGCGGGCACATCCGGGTGTTGTTGCATTCGCTGGCGTTCGGCACCCTGCGGCCGTATATCTACCCGCCCGACGATGACCGACACGACCGCCCCGCCTCGCGCAAGCAGATCGAGATGACCGTCGACGTCATGGCCAACAGCCTGGTCTACTGGAGCCAGGATCTGGTCGAGGCCGCGCTGCTCAAGCAGAGCCGGATCTTCGCGATGACCAGCGCCGGCAGCCAGCGCGCATGGCACAACTACGGCCCGGTCTCTGCCGCGAAGGCCGCCCTGGAGGCGCATGTTCGGCAGCTCTGCCTGGAGCTTGCGCCCCATGGGCACACGGTCAACGCCATCATGGCCGGGGTGACGGATACGCCAGCGCTCCAAAAGATCCCCAACAGCGAAGCGCTGATGGGCGCCGCCATCCAGCGCAACCCGCACCGACGCCTCACACGGCCTGACGATGTGGCGGCTTGCCTGATCGAGCTGGCGCGGCCGGGGACCTACTGGATGACCGGCAACGTCATCTGCGTCGATGGTGGCGAAGACGCCTGCGCATGATCGCATGGTTGAACAATCCGTTACGCGACGCACGAGAATCAACCGGCTACAGTCAAACGAATCGCGGCTGCTTCGCGGCGGCCCGCTCGGAACCCTGAAGACCTTCTTCGATCGAGGACCGCTCATGCGAATCCGTACCCTGCTCACGTTGTCATTGACCCTGCTGCTCGCCTGCGACGAGCAGACCCAGCCCTCCACCACCGAAGGCGCGTCGTCATCGTCGTCCGCGTCGTCATCGTCGGCGCCGTTCACCGCCCAGGCCGCGCCGAGCAGCGACCCAACCGCTGACGCGGTGGTTGCATCCTGGGATGGTGGGCAGATCACCTTTGGTGAACTCAGCGGTCAGATCAAGAACCAGCTCGTCCAGATGGAGAGTGAGTACCTCAACAACCGCTACGCCGCCCAGAGCGGGGCCCTTGAGCAGATGATGATCGAGAAGATCCTCGAGAAAGAGGCCGCAGCTCAGGGCGTCGACGGGATCGAAGCGTTGCTGAAGAGAGAGGTGGAGTCCAAGATCGCCCCGCCCACCGAGCAGGAGATCCAGGAGTTCTACACCGTCGTCAAGCGGCAGCTCCGGAACGCTCCGCTGGACGCGGTCCGTGGCCAGGTTGAGGGCGAGCTGATGCGCCGCAAGCAGGCGGAGCTGGCGCAGACCTACATCGGCCAGCTCAAGGACAAGTACAAGGGCGCGACCACGCTGCCCTTCCCTGATCTTCCGCGCATCGAAGTGAGCGTCGACGACGATCCGATGTTGGGTGATGTGAACGCGCCGGTGACCATCGTGCAGTTCGCCGAGTACCAGTGCCCGTACTGCGGCAAGGCCAACGACGCGGTGGAGAAGGTGCTGGAGAACTACGAGGGCAAGGTCCGGATGGTCTACCGGGACTTCCCGCTGTCCTTCCACGCCCGGGCCATCCCGGCGGCGGTCGCGGCGAACTGTGCCGGTGAACAGGACAAGTATTGGGAGATGCACAGGTTGTTGATGGCCAACCAGGGCGCCCTGGAAGATGCCAACCTGTCTGCCCACGCCCAGACCCTGGGTCTGGATCTGGAGAAGTGGAACACCTGCCGGATGAACCCCGCCCAGCAGGAAGAGGTCATGGCCGATATGAAGGCTGGCTCCGAGGCGGGCGTCTCTGGCACCCCGGCGTTCTTCATCAACGGCATCATGCTCTCTGGTGCGCTTCCCTACGAGCGCTTCGAAGAGATCATCGAGCGTGAGCTGAACCGCGGCTGATGCGACATCGGTTCACCGCCCCGGGCGGCGGCCGGCTGGACAAGCTGATCGCCGACAACACCGCGCTGTCTCGGAAGCAGGCGAAGTCCGTCATCAAGCGGGGCGGCGTTCGAATCGACGGGCGCAAGGCCCGATTCGAGAGCACCACGGTCGATGCGGGCGCAGTGGTAGAGGTGCGCACCAACGCCACACCGGCCACGCCAGACCTTCATATCCCTGAGCGGTATCGGGAAGACGGGCTCCTGGTGGTGGACAAGCCTGCTGGGCTGCCTGCCCAACCGACCCGGCAGGGCAACCGTCAGCACCTCTATGGAGCGCTGATGGCCAGAGAGCGCTATGTCGGGCTGCATCATCGACTGGACACCCCCGCCTCCGGGCTGATGCTGTTCACCTTGGATCGCGGCCTGAACCGTGCCATCGCAGACGCCTTCCGCGAGGGCACGATCCATCGCCGGTACTGGGTCGTGGTCGTCGGCGCGCCCGATCGTGCGGGCGGCCGCTGGGCCGGCGCGATCGACGGAAAATCGGCGGCCACGGTATGGCGCCGGGCCGCCGTCGGCGCGGGCATGAGCGTGCTGGAGGCGTCGCTGGAGACGGGTCGCACCCATCAAATCCGCCGCCACGCGGCAGATGCCGGGCTGCCGCTCATCGGTGACCGTCGCTATGGCGGCGCCGCCGGGCGCGCATGGCCGCGGCTCGCCCTCCATGCCCACCAGCTGACCTTTCACCATCCCCGGAAGGATGAAGACGTCACGGTCGACAGCCCCCTCCCCGACGATCTCGCGCCCTTGTTCGCCCGCGCGGGATGGCCCCCTCAGGGCGTGCCGATCGAATCTTGAGCGTCGGATGGTGTGAGGGAAGCGGCGGCTCGATAAGGAGAGCCCATGAGCGATCCGCCTTCATCTCCACGCCGCGGACATGCGCTGGCCACCCGGTTGCGAGCAGAGCTGGATCAGCGCGCCGCGAAGGCCGCAGAAGCAGAGCTCCAGCGCCGCCGAAAGGACGCCACCGCACGACAGCGACGCGATGCGTTGATGAAGGATCTCGAAGCCTTCGGGCGGGCCGTAGGGCACTTCCATGTCCGCCGGACCTTCTGGGGAAACCTCCAGATTCGGTACCAGGGACAGACGCTGACCTTCAAGCCGAAGGGGAACGACCTGACGGTGCGCAGTGAACGCGTGTCGGGGCAGTGCGCCTTCCATGAGCGGCTCGGCCGGTGGGTGCTCTCACTTGATGAAGCAGGGTCTTCATCGATGGTTCTCTTTGATCGGGGGTTGGGGCTGCTGATCGAGCGGAGTCTGGGCGTTCGGGTTGCGGTAGAATAAGGCAGGCCTGATGGTATTCTGGGTTGATGATGTCGTCCCTCACAATTCTCCTGATCGAAGACGACACCGTCGACGCGATGTTGTTCTGGCGTCGGATCGTGCCGAAAGACATCAAGCTCGTGCAGATCCATCTGACGACGCTCGATGATGCGGTCGCATGGCTCACCCAACACAGGGCCGACCTGATCGTCACGGATCTTCATATGGCCCCGTACCAGGGCATCGAAATCATCGATAAAATCCGCAGTGTCAGTGAGACAACCCCGATCATCTCCCGCAGCGGCTCCGTCTCTCTGCAGACCAGGATGACGCTCAGGGATGCAGGCGTACGGACCCATCTTCAGAAAGGCGACGACGATGAAGCCGTCGTACTTCGCGATGTCATCGAACAGCTGATGCGCGACACTGTATATGGGGTATAGCGCCGGCAACGCGATATACCTACGCTTTTCCTCTCAATTCATCTACCATCATGTCGAAGGGTTTTTTATCCCTCCTGTCAGGACCGGTTGAATGAGCATGAAGAATGCGGCGTCTGTGGATGGGCACTATCTCCGCGATGAGCTGTATGCGCTGATCCGCACAGATTCGCTGATTTTCGACTTCCTCCAGACCGGCTCGCTGGATGGGATCTGGTATTGGGATCTGATCGCGCCGGAGCATGAATGGATGAGCCCGCGGATGTGGGAAGTGCTCGGCTACGATCCCGCGGACAAGCCGCACTCTCCGTCCGCGTGGCAGGACATCATCCACCCGGACGATCTGAACGTGGCGCTGGCGAACTTCAACGCCCACTGCGCCGACCCGGGCCACCCGTACGACCAGATGGTCCGCTATCGACACCGCGACGGCTCGACGGTGTGGATCCGCTGTCGGGGCATCGCGATTCGTAGCGCTGACGGCACCCCCCTCCGAATGCTCGGCGCCCACACCGACGTCACCCCTCTCAAGACGATCGAAGCCGCGCTCGAAGAGACCAACGCGTTGCTGGAAGATCGCAACGCAGAGTTGGAGCAGATGGCCTATATCACCAGCCATGACCTGAAGACCCCGATCCGCCAGGTCCGGGATCTGGCAAGCCTTCTGGCGGAAGAGGTCGCGGCGCTGAACCGTCCGGATCTCATGCACATCATCGCGATGATTGAGGGCAAGGCGAACCAGGCCGTCCAGATGCATGAAGACATGCTGGAGTACACGCAAGCCGGGGCAAGGAATGTCTCTTTGGAGCCCATCAACCTCGACGAAACGATCAAGGCGCTGTGGTCCCTGATCGGCGCATCATCGGGGTTCACCCTCCAGCTCGACGCGCCCACCGAGCCGATGGCTCTGCCCCGGATGCTGATCCAAACGGTGCTCAACAACCTGATGAGCAACGCCATCAACCACCACGATCGCGAAAACGGGGTCGTGACTGTCCACGCCAGGCGCACCGGGGGCCATCTCCAGTTGATGGTGGCCGATGATGGCCCGGGGATTCCCGCCGCGCACCGCGCACGCATCTTCCGCCTGTTTGAGACGATCCGCCCCAAGGCGCAGAGCGGCGGCACGGGTCTGGGGCTGGCGATCGTGAAGAAGATCGTCACCCGCGCTGGTGCGACCGTTACGCTCCAGGACAACGCGCCACGGGGGAGCCGCTTCATCATCGACTGGCCGCTGTCATCTGCCCCGGCCAGGACGCCGGCTTAGAAGTCGAGGCCGCAGTATTCGGGGACGTCGACGCCCTGAACGATCCAGTGTGCGCAGGCGTCGCAGTCCAGGGCGCCATCCAGGGTCAGGTCATGGCGTTCGCCGCGGCGAAGTGCGAAGACGCCGTCGGTGGGTTCGCTGTCGCAGGCGTCGAGGTCCACGGACCAGGACCCCTCAACAGTGATGGCGGTCCCCGGCGCGACCACGCCGCTGACGGTGACGTCATAGTCAGACGGGTATCCATCAGCGGGGAACAGCGAGTAGCTGAGGTCGACCGTGACGGTGCCCGCCGCGCAGGGCGCGTCATCGCCGCCGCACCAGGTGGCCGAGGCGTCGACAAGGAGGAGATCTTCCCGTTCGACGGCTTCGATCGCCCCGTCCAGATAGAGCTCAAGCGCCCCGTTGTGAGAGACGGAGAAGTCATCCCCCGCGATCCACTGTTCGCCGTCCTGGTCGAGGATCTCAAGGGTACCGGAGAGGACGGCCCCGTCGGAGAGCACACAGCCGCCGGTCCATCGTTCGCGGGTGGGCACACCGTCGACGAAGTCGAAGGTCTCTACGACCGGGCAGCCCCCTTCCATGGGAACGAGCGTATGCGCCAGGGCAGACAGTTCGAGCAGGGGGCCGGGCCGAGCGGCCCGAATGGCCTGATCAACCACGTCCCGATCGGGCACAGCGGCTGCAGTCGGGGGCAGGGTTTCGCACCCGATGAGCAGGCTACAGAGGATTGGGCTGAACCGTCGCATTTTCCTCTATTAACTAAGTCACTTCACCGTGCTTCGTCAAAGGGTATCGGCCCTGAGAATCTGACGCTGGTTACAATCCTCACCAGGTCCCCCGGGAGGAGCCCGTTGAGCGTCCGAGAATCCGCTGCCGTCACCCATGTGAACAAGCGTACCAACAACGAAGACGCGGTTCTTCGTCGCCCGGAGCTGTGCGTCTACGCCGTCGCAGACGGGATGGGCGGCCCCGGCATCGGCGACGCCGCCGCGCGGGCCGCGCTGGCGGCGGTGCAGTCTCATGCTGGCGCCCTCCGCGGCCAGCTCCGTGCGGTCGAGGCGTCCCCGAGCAGCGCACGGCGGCTGGAGATGGGCCAGCTGTTCGAGCGTATTTTCAACCAGGCCCATGAGTCGATCCGCGCCCACGCCGCCGCGCACCGGGCGCGTCGGATGGCCGCCGCCCTGATCACGGCCGTCGTCGGCCACTCTTCGGTGTTCATCGCGCACGTCGGCAACTGCCGGGCGTATCTGCTTCGCGCCCGGCAGCTGGTTCAGCTGACTGAGGATCACTCGATCGCCCAGGCGCGGCTTCGCCATGGCCGGCTGACCCCTGCATCGGCCGCGGAGAGCCCTGATCGGTTCCGGCTGTACCAGTCGGTCGGCGCCAACGCCGACATGGACGTGGAGACGGCAGAGGTCTCTCTGGCCACCGGCGACGTCTTGTTGTTGTGTAGCGACGGGCTGACCAGCGCCCTGTCCGACGATGAGATCCTCCACTACCTGACGATGCCGCCGCAGCTTCCTGACGCGGCGACGGCCCTGGTCGCGGCGGCGCGTGCTGGCGGCGAGGACAACATCAGCGTGGTCCTGATCCGCATGGGTGAGATATCGGAGAACCCCGTCGTCGAGGCGGTCTCTCATGCGCTTCGGCAGGTCTTTTTGTTCCACGACCTGTCGCCTGCGGAGCGCTATACCATCGCCCCATATATGGAAGAGCACCGGCTGAAGCGGGGCGAGGTCCTGGTCCGAGAGGGCGATCCGGCCGATCGCTTCTATGTCCTGATCGAGGGTGCGCTTCGGCTGACGAGCGGGCGGGCGCACCTGGCGGATCTGGGTCCTGGCGAGCACCTGGGCGCCCTTGCGCTGGCGCGGCCGGTCAAGCGCGCCGTGACGGCGACGGCGATGCAGCCTGCGCGGCTGTATGGGCTGTCCCGGGAGCGGTTCGAGCAGCTGGTCGCCCGCCGGACGCACCTGGGGGGCCGGCTGCTGATGCGCCTGCTGGATGCGGTGAGCGATCGGTTACGAGAAATGACCGGCCGGGTAGAGGGCCTGACGGAGGAGGTCACGGAGCTTCGTCGCCGGCTGGAGCTGATCGAGCGCGCCGCCCGGGGAGAGCTGCGGCTGCGTTGAAGAATTGCCCGCGGTTGTGTCCGGCGCTACCTTGCGGGGAGCGTGGAGAGAACCGTCGTGAGACAGAAGTACATCCTGTTCACTGTTGTGACTGCCCTGATGGTGTTGATCGATCAAGTCACCAAGATCTGGGTGGTCAACAATATCCGCTATAGTGTTGAGAGCATCGACATGATCCCTGGCTTTCTGTCCATCGTCCACGCCCAGAACCGGGGCGCGGCGTTTGGGATCATGCAGGGGCAGATGTGGATCTTTCTGGTCTTCACCCTGGTCGCGATGGGCGTCCTCGGGCAGATGCTCTGGCAGTTGGAGGCCGAAGAGCGCTTCCAGAACGTCGCGCTGGCCATGATCGCCAGCGGGGCGATTGGAAACGCCATCGACCGGGTCCATAAACAGTCGGTGACCGACTTCATCCGCGTCTACACCGACAACCCTCAGGTGTCCGAGTGGCTCATCACCAACTTCGGCACCAGCGAGTGGCCCTCATTCAACATCGCCGACGCCGCCATTGTCATCGGCATCGTGATGTTCCTCATCCACTTCCTGTTCTTGGAGAGAGACCAGGACGTCGAGCCGGAGCCGCCCCAGCAGCCGCTTGAAGAGCCCTCCTGATCCGCGGAAGGTGGTCGCACAGACCGGGGTTCGTCTGACAGCCCAACCGGAGCGTGTCGATGAAGCGGAAAATGATCCTGTCATCTGCCGTTTGTGGTGTTCTCCTGGCCCTCGATCAGGTCAGCAAGCACCTTGTGATGTGGAACCTTGTCGAGGGGCGGGACGCGATCGATGTGATCGACGGCTGGCTGATGATCGTCCATGCCCGCAACATCGGCGCGGCGTTTAGCATCCTCGAAGGGCAGATCGCTCTGTTTCTGGTGTTTACCCTGGGCGCGCTGGGGATCCTCGGCCACATGCTCTGGCAGCTCGACGACGACGACTGGTTCCAGGCGCTGGCCATCGGCGTGGTTGGCAGCGGCGTCTTCGGCAACGGCATCGATCGTGCGCTGTATGGCTCGGTGACGGATTTGATTCGGATCTACACCGACCACCCGGCCCTGAAGAGCTGGCTCATCGATCATCTGGGCACCGCCGCGTGGCCGACGTTCAACATCGCCGACATCACTCTGGTCGTCGGTCTGCTCATGTTCTTCGCCCAGACGCTGCTGTTCCCGCAGGCGGCGGACGCGGGCCTCGACGTCTCTGCAGCCCATCCGACCAAGGGCTGATCAGCGGCGCAGGACGGTCCCCCGCCAGAGGCGAAACAGGATGAGCGACCACAGCTGGAGGCTGTGATCGGCGTGTCCTTCCAGGTGCTGCCGGGCCAGATCCCGGACCACCGCGGGGATGAACAGATCGTCGTCATGCGCCTGGATGTCGTCGATCTGTCCACGAAGGAAGTCTGCGCCTGGCGCCCGCAGCCACAACCCCAGCGGGTTGGGCAGCGATCGCTTTGGACGGTACAACAGCTGCCGTGGCATCCGCCCCCGCATCGCCTGCCGAAGCGGCCACTTGGTGACGAAACCGCCCAGCCGGTTGGCCCGGACCTTGGCATCGCCTGGGAGCGCGGCAGCCGCCTGAAGGATCGGCGCCCCCAACATCGGGTTCCGGACCGACAGTCCGGCTCGGGCGGCCATCCGGTCGGCCCGTGCCAGCCCGTCTTCGACGAGCCACCCCCGCTGCCAGACGTGGAGGATGCTGTTGAGGGGGTCGCTGTCGATCTCCTGGTACATCGGCTCCAGCGCGATCCGCCGGATCCCGGGTCGAACCTGCCCCGGATCAGCCATCAGCCGCACCCGCTCCGCCGAGTGAAAGACCCGCGAGCCCCCGATCGCCCGATCCATCCCAAAGTTCGCCGCCGAGACGCCGAAGTCATTCCACCGCGCCCGCCGCGCCGCCGCCTGGGTGAACAGCCGCGCCGGACCGGGCAGCCGACCGATGAGACGCGCCCGACGAAGCCGGCCCGCGATCTGATCCATGCCGCGCCCGCCAAACACCTCATCGCCGCCATCACCGGACAGCACGACCTTAACGCTCCGCCGCAGCTCCTGGAACAGGAGCCACTGCAGCGCGCCGCCTGCGTTCGGCAAGGGCGCCCCCATCGCCGCGGTCGCCTCCAGCAACGCATCGATGAACCGTCCATCATCGATGCGGACCGCCTCATGGTCGGCGCCCATCATCTTGGCCACCCGGGCAGCGAACGGCGCCTCGTCCAGCTGCGAGGCCGTCATCGAGATGGTCGTCGTCATCGGCCGGTCCAGGATCTGGGCGGCGTGGTACAGGATCGACGAAGAGTCCAACCCCCCTGACAACAACAGCGCCGTCGGCCCACTGCTGCGCAGGCATCGCTCGACCTCCTGCCGCAGCAGGCTGTCGATGTTCCCGACGGTCTCGTCATCATCTGGCATCGCAGCGCCAGGCGCGGCCCATGGCGGTCGCCACCATCGCTGGATCCGGGCGCCCGCGCCGTCGATGCGCACCAGATGCCCCGGCGGCACCGAAGAGACCCCACGCGCCAGGGTCCGCGGGGCATGCACATACCGAAAGCTCAGATACTCCGCCAGGTTTTCGACTGCGATCTCGCGGCTGACCCAGGGCAGCTCCAGCAAGGGCGGCATCTCGCTACAGAACGCCAGCCGACCGGTGTCCTCGCTCCAGAACAGCGGACACTGCCCCACCGCGTCCCGCACCAGCCACAGCGCCTGCAGCCGGCGGTCCCAGATCACCAGCGCGAAGGCCCCGGACAGGGCTGACAAACACCGCTCCCCCTGCTTCGCCCACTGCTCCAGCACGGTTCGTGCGTCGCCATCTGCCAACCAGCCGTCCATCATCACCACGAACCGATCGTCCGAGACCGGCTGCCGCAGCGCGCCCACCCCGCGGCGGTGCGTCAGAATCACCGCCCCCTCCATGAACAGCCCCCGATCGTGGGCGCCACGGTGTGCGACGCCCGACGCCAGCTGACGCGCCTGATCTCGCACAGGCGGCTCTCCCCGGAAGTGAACGATCCCTGCGACTCCGCCCAACCCGATGCCCTCCTCCTCCACAGCTATCCCGCTACAGACCCACAGGGCCTGCGGCGGGATAGCTGCGGCCTGGCGACCCATGGAATCCGACAATCGATTTGGCGTTTCGGATTCCAGCAGTTGGATATGGTCTACATCGAACGCAACCCGGAGCTGCGACATGCGCTCGCCCCTCGCCCTCTTCGGACTCTGGCTGACCGCCGGCTGCTCCTGGCGGCCGGACGACCGGCCGGACATCGTCCTCGTCGTCATCGACACCCTGCGCGCAGACCACCTCGGCGTCTATGGGCACCCGCGGCCGACCTCTCCCAACCTCGACCAGATGGCCCGGGAAGGCGTATGGTTCTCACAGGCCTACGCGCAATCCGGCTGGACGCTGGCAAGCTTCGCCAGCCTGTTCACCGGACAGCTCCCCCACCAACATCGCGTCGGACGAGACCCCCTCGACGCCACGAAGTATGGCAGCGTCCCCGC
Organism: Myxococcota bacterium; assembly: GCA_038520555.1. Lineage (GTDB taxonomy): Bacteria > Myxococcota_A > UBA796 > UBA796 > UBA796 > JBCBLB01. The sequence goes on from JBCBLB010000181.1 coordinate 11,083, forward strand.
TGAGGTGACCACCCTCGCCGAGAGCCTTCAGGCCAGCGGCTACGCCACCGCCGCCATCATGAACAACACCTTCCTCGCGCCGGCCTTTGAGCTGAGGCAGGGCTTCGACAACTACGACTGGCAAGGCGCCTCCAATGACCGCCACCGCTCCGCCGCGCTGTCGGTGCGCGCCGGAATGGACTGGCTCAACCAGCAGGACAAGCCGTCCTTTCTCGTGGTGCACATGATGGAGCCGCACCTCGATTATGCGCCACCGCCCGAGACCCGCGGCACGTTCCTGCCCAACCCACCCCTGCCGGTGCCCCTCGCCAACCCGATGGCCTATGTCCGCGCCGGACAGCTCGAACTCAACCCGCAGACCATCTCTGCCATCACCGCGCTATACGATGAGGAGGTCCTCGCCGCCGACAGCGCCGTCGGTGAGCTGCGGCGACGCCTCGCCCAGCGAGAGCGCCCCACGGTCACCATCGTCACCTCTGACCACGGCGAGGAATTCTGGGACCATGGCGGCTATGAGCACGGCCACAGCCTGTATAGCGAGCTGACCCGGATCCCGCTGATCGTCACCGGCCCCGATCTGCCCGTCACCGGCGAGATCCGGACGCCTGTGCAGCACCTCGACCTCTACCAGGGGATCCTCTCGCTGGCGGGCGCGAAGGCTGGCGACAACACCGGTGGTGAGGACCTCTTCTCTGTGATGGCCTCATCGACCGTGGACCGGCCCATTGTCAACGAAAACACCCTCTATGGGCCGCCGCTGGTCTCGCTCGTCCATGGCGGACACCGGCTCGTCTTCAAACAGCTCAACGGCGCCGCAGAGGTCTGGAAGCTCGGCCCCGATGGAATGGACCGACAGCGGCTGACCGGCGATCCCCAGAAGACCGTCGCCCGGCAGATGCTCCCCACCCTGGAGAAGATTCGCGGCGATCTACGGCCCATCTCCTCGGTCGCCGGCCCACACATCCCCGACCCCGACACCTTCCAGAAGCTCAAGGCCCTGGGCTACGTCGACGAATAACGTCGCGACAGATGAAACAGAGCGTCGCGACAGAGGGTGTTGGATATTCCACAGCGGGCCAGGGTCCGTTGCCCCACCGCCTCCACAAGACGCGACCTGCACGGCGTCGATGATTTCGCACAGGGCGCGTGGAGAGCCACCCCGATCGGCGAGGAGAGGGGGTGGTACGATCTTCGCAACCCAACACGGCACACCTCCTGATTTGGAGCCTGCCATGAACATCCACCCCTTCTACGATCCTGCGACCTACACCCTCACCTATGTCGTCTTCGATCCAGAGACCCGGGATGCTGTGGTCATCGATCCGGTGTTGGACTTTGATCCGCTGCGGGTCGCGGTCGAGACCCGCTCGAATGACGCGGTCGTTCGCTTCATCCGTGAGCAGGGCCTCACCGTCCACTATATGCTGGAGACCCACGCCCACGCCGACCACCTGTCCGGCTCGCAGGGTCTCAAGCACGAGATCGGCGGCAAGGTCGCCATCGGCGAGCAGATCACCGCCGTCCAGGAGGTCTTCAAGGGGGTCTTCCACCTCCCGGACAGCTTCGCCACCGATGGCTCGCAGTTCGACCACCTGATCGAGGACGGCGAGGTCCTTGAGGCCGGGGCGCTGACGATCAAGGCCCTCCACACCCCGGGCCATACCCCGGCATGTATGAGCTATTTGATCGATGACGCGGTCTTCACGGGCGATGCGCTGTTTATGCCCGACTTCGGCACCGGGCGCTGTGACTTCCCCAGGGGCAGCGCCGAAGATCTCTATGACTCCATCCAGAAGCTCTATGCGCTGCCCGATGAGACCCGCGTCTTCGTCGGCCACGACTACCAGCCCGGCGGACGCGCCCTGGCGTTTGAGACCACCATCGGCGCCTCCAGGGACCACAACGTCCAGCTCCGCGGCGACACCGGCCGCGAAGACTTCATCGCGTTCCGCACCGCCCGCGATGAGAAGCTCAGGCCCCCGCGACTGATCTTCCAGAGCGTTCAGGTCAACATCAACGCCGGCGCCATCCCCACCACCGATGAAAACGGCCGCAAGTATCTGACCCTCCCCATCGGGGTGATCTGAAGCGGGTGTCGCCTTCAGCCCATGAACTCCTCCCCCAGGGTCACATGTTCGTAGTCGACAGCGATCATCGCAGTCTCCTCAGAGCCCGTGCGGCTCTCGAAGAAGAGACGATATTATCCAATGGTTGGCAACAACTCTCATCATCTCCACGGAGTCTGTGTGAGCAAGCCCCAATCCGACAACGTTCTGCACCTTGTTCCCAACCAGGATGCCACCCAGGATGCCACCTAGGATGGCACCCAGGATGGCACCCAGAGCGAAGCGCCGTCGCCGATGCCCATCTCGCCGATGAAGCTGGCGGCCGACGATGAGCGGTCGATCGGTCTGAGCCAGAACCCGACCGCCGTGCTTTCGCGCCTGTTCACCCGGGTGGCGGAGGACACGGTCGAGCTGAAGATGTGGCTTGTCGCGATCCTGGGTGAAGACACTGGCGCGGCCATTGTTCAAGCAGCGGACAACAGCGAACAACGGATGAGCGAGGCGGTCGAGTCGATGCAGCGCCGCGGCTATCTGGGGAGCGCCTTCTTCGATACGTTGGGGGGGATGTACGCCAACTCTGAGCATCACGCCTCCATCCAAACAGCGCGCGACGCGTTTGAGCAGAAGACCCCGCAGTGGCGGACCACCCTGACGACGCTTCTGCTCCAGCTCTTCACAGATGTCACGATTGATGAGAATCGTTATCTCGATAGCTTCCTCGCAGAACACTTCGCCTGGGACCAAGACGTTCTGCGTTCCATCAGCGCCGCTTCCCGCGGGCAGCTCGACACGTTCGCCTTCAAGGTCGCCGGTGCGCTCGACCGTCGCGGCCATCTGGACCAGGAGCCGTTCTACCGCAGCGTCCACAGCAACGTCAGCCCATACCTCCAGCCGATCGTCCTCCACATCTGGTGGTTGCACCAGCAGCGTCGCAAGAACGGCTGGTAATCGGCTCGTATGGGTCGATCCGCGCGCAACGGCGAGAAAATCGGTCTGGTGTGGGTCACATTTTGGAGGCCAGGACGACATGCGCAGTAGCATGGGAGTCTGCCAATGGATCACCTCACCGTCATCGCCGCGCGCCAGGGGGATGGTCGGGCCTTCAGTCGGCTCGTCCAGGCGCAGGCCAACGCCGTCTGTAGCATCGCCGCGGCGATCACCCGGGACCTTCACCTCGCCGAAGAGGTCAGCCAGCAGGTCTTCATCACCGCCTGGAAGGACCTCGACAAGCTTCGCGATCCATCGCGGTTCGCCCCCTGGCTCCACCAGATCACCCGAAACCGGTCCTATGAGGCGCTTCGTCGGCGCACCCGACGCAACGAGGTGCCGCTTGCGCCGGATTCTCCGGATGGGCCTGACGCAGAGCAGGCGCTGCTGAACGCCGAGGCGGATGCGACGCTCCAGCGGGCCCTCCACCAGCTCACCGTCGACCACCGCGAGGTGCTGCTGCTGTACTACTGGGAGGATCGATCGCTGCGCCAGGTCGCCGAGGCGCTGAGCCTTCCAGAGCCCACGGTCCGCAAGCGGCTCTCTCGTGCGCGGTCGAAGCTCAAGCGTGAGATCTGCGAGCGGCTGGGGGACGCCCTGGAGAAGCGCACGCCGGGCCCGGCGGTGATCGCGGCGGTCGCGCTTGCGCTGGCTTCTGCGGGCCGGCCGGCCGCTGCCGCGTCCCCCCACACCGTCGGCTGGGCGGGGATGGCGGCGGGCGGGCTGCTCATGGGAGCGTTGTTGCTCCCGGGGATACGGTGTCACCGACCCGACGCACCGCCCC
>JBCBLB010000603.1:0-5952 GCA_038520555.1 Myxococcota bacterium
AGTGCCGCCGTCTCCAGCGCCGTCTCCATGGCCGTCACCGTTGCGTCCGCAGAGACCGCGCGCGGCGTCGACATCAGCTCCGGCAGGTCGTCGAGCTGCCACAGCGCCTCGACGGCGTAGCCGATGCGTGCGCGCGGATCGGGGTTGAGCAATCCGGCGAGCCAGCGGGCGACCGGCTCTGGGAAGGACGGCGGCGCGATCTCAAACCGCGCCCGCGCGGGCAGGCCCGTCAGCAGCGACCACGCCAGACACCCTACCGAATACAGATCGGTCCACGGGCCGATGTCCCGCCCCGATCCCTGCCACTGTTCGGGCGCCATATAGCCGGGCGTCCCGGAATACACGTTCGCGTTCGCCGTGTCATGGCGGAGCGCGTAGGCGATGCCGAAGTCGGCCAGCCGCCAGGTCGGCGCCGTCGAGAACCGCAGCAGGTTGGCGGGCTTGATGTCTCGGTGCACCAGCCCCCGGGCGTGGGCGTGGGCCAGCGCCCGGAGCAGGGCGCGGAGGATCGGCTTCACCGGCAGCGGCGCGGTCATGTGATCGCGCAGGGTGCCCTGATCGGCCATCTCCATGACGAGGTAGGGTTCGCTGGCATCGGTCAGGCCGGTGTCGTACACCTCAACGATGTTCGGGTGGCGGACCGCGGCCAGGGCCCGGACCTCTTGCTGCAGCAGCGCGCTGGCCCGGCGGGCGTGCAGCAGCTTGATGGCGACGGGCGTGACGTGGCCGTCCGCGTCTCGGTGCTCGCCGCGCCAGACGACGCCGAACCCGCCCTGAGCGAGGGGGGCGATCGCACGAAACGGTCCTGGCAAGGACGGCGTCGTCGGATCGGGCATTCAGCCCTCAAGCGTGGCGATGTAGGCGTCCATCTCGGCCAGCTCCTCGCTGAATGGGGCCTGGACCGGGGGGAACCGGAAGCCCGTCTTCGGATCCAGGTCGAACGCGGTGACCCGGAAGCTGATCGCGGTCCGCTCCCGCTTCCACTGGGCGAAGCACATCAGGCGGACGAACTTGTGGATGTGCGCCCCGAACCCTGCCGGATCGCCGCCATAGCGGTCTGTGACCGTCGGCCACAGCGAACGGAACATCGACAGCGGCTCCTGGCCCAGCTGGACGAAGTGGTACATCAGCTGGTCGAGGATGAAGAAGGGCATCAGGTCCCCCTCATCGGTCTGCTCTTCTTCTGGCGGTCGAAGCTCTGCGGTGGCCGGCGTCTCCAGGACGTGCTTCAGGCTGTCGACGCCGTGGAAGTTCGCGGCCCATCGAAGCCACAGCGTCACCAGCGACTTGGGCACGTCAGAGATGGGCGACAGCCCGCCTGAGGTGTCCCCGTCCATCGTCGTATAGCCCACCGCCGCTTCGGACTTGTTCGACGTTGAGACCAGCAGAAACCGACGCATGTTCGCCACCATCCAGATCAGCGAGCCCCGAAGCCGGGCCTGGACGTTCTGCAGCGAGATGTCATGGCCCGGCTCTGACCATGACAGCCGAACCCCGGTCATCTGCTCATAGACGTCCAGGTGGGTGTCGACCGTCGACTGGATCGCCCCATCCAGGTGCTCTGCCCCCAGCTCTTCGGCGAGGGCCCGGGCCGCGTTCCGGGTCGCCGAGCCGGAGTGGTCGGTCCCCAGGTAGGCGGTCACGAACCGCTGGCGGACGTGCGCCTTCAGCGCTTCCGGGGACAGCTCAGGCTGGTCGTAGCGGAACATGCGGCCGATGAGAAGGGCGCACATCGAAGAGTCACGCCCACCCGACAGGGCAAGGGTGAACCCCCCGATCCGACACTTGCGGACATACTCCCGAAGCCCCAGCGAGAGCGCCAGCTCCAGCTCCAGGTGAGGGATGTCCCCGACGTCAAAGGCTGAGATCAGCCCCTGGTCGACCATCCACTGGAGGCTCTGGTCCGGGTGCGGCGCCGGGGCGGGCAGCCAGTAGGGACCCGGCGCCGGCGCGGCCAGCTCACGGTGGTAGTCACCGGGCACCATCACCACCGGCGGAAGCTTGCCGAACGCACCTTCTTCCTGGGCTTCAGCCTGCTGGCGCCAGGAGCCTTCCTCGATCCGGGCGCGGGTCGACTTGCCGAGGTGCACCACCTTATCGATAAGGTCATAGTCCTCGTTGAACAAGAACCGCCGGCCCTCAGAGAGCGTCTCCCCCTCATGGGTGATGAACACGCTGCCGTCGAAGATCAGGCGGGTCGCGTCGCAGCCGACCAGCGAGCAGTACAGGTAGACGCAGTGGTCTTCCCGGCTGATCTGCTCGACCATCTGACGGCGGGTCCGGTGCTTGCCCAGAACGAACCAGCTCGCCGAGGGGTTGACCACGATGAGCGCCCCAGCCAGGGCGTAGGCGGAGCCTGGGCGGATGCCCTTCCAGCCGTCCTCACAGATCTCAATGGCGAAGCGGCCCATCCCCGGCGCTTCGAAGACCATGCCCCCGATGGGGATCCGCTGGCCGGTGGGGCTGATGAACGTCTCCAGCCGGGTTCGCGGCCAGCCGTCGAACCAGCGGTTCTCATACTGGACATCACCGGTGGCCAGGTTCTCTTTGGGAACCAGCCCGACGATCTGGCCGTCCGCCACGACCGCCGCCACGTTGAACAGCACCTCGCGGTGCTGAACCGGAAGCCCCACCACCGCGACGATGCCATGGACCCGGGCGGCGATCTGTTCCAGGTTGGACCAGCTACGGGACAACGTGTCCGGCATCGACAGCCGATCGCCAAGGCTATAGCCCGAGACGCACATCTCAGGCAGAACAACCAGCTGCGCCCCGCGGGCACGGGCGTCTTCGATCACTGTGAGGATGCGCGCGCGGTTGCCCTGCCAATCCCCGACCGTCTGGTTCAATGAGGCGGCTGCAACGTGGGCCGTGTCGTTCATCGGATTGCTCCTGCCGAGAGTGGCAAGGATATCCTAATCACCATCCCGTTTCAGCGAGCGCCGCCCGATGCTTCCTCCAGCCGCGGCGGCACGTCGAACTTCAGACGACAGTGATCCCGCTGGAACTCCCCAAGCGTTGTGATCGCGTCCATACAACGGCCCGCGGCCGTCAACTGAAGATCCCGCGTCGAGGGCTGACCCCGAAGATCCGAGAAGTCGATCGGGGCCCCATACACCACGTCGATGGGGTGGGCAGAGGGGTTGAACCAGTTGCGCCATGTCTCCAGCGCGAGGTTGTTGCTCATCCCCACCACAAAGATCGGCACCACCTTCACCATCTCATCGCTGTCGATGATGATCTCACCCACACCCGGCTTGCCCGGAAGGAGCGTATACGGATCGCTCGTCTTGTTCCGCGTCCCTTCCGGGTGGAACCCCAACAACGTCCCCGGGACCGTCAGCTCATCCAAGGCCCGGCGGACAGAGTACTGGTTGAACAACCGCTTACGGCGGTCCCGCATCACCGGGGGGAACATCGCCATCCCCGCGAACACCAGGTTGATCAGCACACCCAGCGGACGCTCATAGAAGAACGTCGACCGAACCGGGAACAAAATCCGGCTGCTCAAGCGCGTGTTCGTGAAGTTTACCCACATGATCACGAAGTAATCGAAGAACGATCGGTGGTTGGCCACCAGAATCACCCGATCATGACCGTCGATGTCGTCGACGTTATGAACCCCATAACCGCGGATCCGGAAGCCACCGGTCACCGCCAGGACGAACAACATGAACGTGCGGTTCGACAGCCGGGCCAGCCAACGAAGCCGGCGATTATAGAAGTCCGCCAGCTTGAACGCAAAACGTTCAAACGGCGACAACAGGGACAGCTCATGGTCCGTTGGTTGAAGCACGTGTTTCGTCAACCTCGGTCGTAGGCCAACCAGAGTAGGTCATCTTATTGTAGCGCGCTTTGACCCACATTCAACTCAACACAGACACTTCTCAGACATTCCCCATCGATTTGTCACCGAACCGGTTCGTAACAGCTCACCGATCCCCTCCCTGACCGGGTCAACGAAAGACGGCCGCGCTGGCTGCGCACCTCTAAAAATTCGGCGCGCTCTCCACTGTTGAGATCCTCGCGGTGCACCGTCAGGATCTGCTCACCGGGACGAAGCGACACCAACGCCTGCTCCTGACGGTCACCGCTCACCAGGAGCACCTGAGCATCCCGCGGCTGGTCTGGACCCCGGCTGTAGTACACCGCCACCTCACGAGGGCCCGGAACCGGATCCCGACCCAACAACTGCGTACAGGTCTGCTCCGCTTCCATCGCCGTCTCTGAAGCCGCCAGCGCCCGGCCGTCCCACTGCGACCAGCGGAGCCCTCGGCCCCATGACCGGCTCACGCCGCTCAACAGGCTCGTATGCTCCTCGGAGACCCCCTCCGCGACCATCCACGTCTCCGCATATGAACGGTCCGCCAGCTGGGGGGCAGGAAGGTCTGTGGCCCAGGCCGTGCTCAACATCCAGATCCAGATCGTGGTCACGCTCACTCTCCATGCATGGGGTCGCATGCAGTTAGATGGGTGAGATGCCCGTTTGGGATCCAGAATGTTCAGAATTCTCAGGCCGTTGACAGATGTCGTTTATATAAGGGGGCCAGCAAGATCGGTCTTGGGTTGCGCAAGTCCAGGCCATGGCCGGGCGTTTTAGAGAAAAAAAGTTGAGCCCGCACCAGCGCTCGATCTCATTCGTGTGACGCCGTGACGAAGTGGTGTCGATGGGCGTCGGTTACGCGGGCGAGCGAAGGGAGTCACAGATGCGTCGCAGATGGGCTGGCCGGCCTCTGAGGCAACTACATATAGGGGCCATGACACGTCAACACCACATATGTGGTGTTGACATCAACAGAGCAGTTGATACAGTGGCTAACGGTTCGGGGGCCAACGATTCCTCGCACCACCCTCCTCGTCACACCGGCAGCATACTCTCTCTCACAGCTGCAGCCGGATGGTGACATCTGTCCCTACGATCTTCCCTCCTCCCATCACCCCGCAACAGCTGAGTAGCGTCCATGAGCGTTGATCAAGAGAACCAGGCGCAGGCCTCCGATGAGACGATCGTCACCGGACCCCAGATGCGGGTCCGTCACCCCGACGGCCGCAAGGAGCCCATGACCCTCGACCGGGTGGTGAGCCTGGTCCGGGAATTCGCCATCGGTCTCGGTGATGTCGACCCGGAACGGGTCGCCTCACGGGTCTACAGTGGCATGTATGACGGGATCCCCAGCCGTGAGTTCGACAAGCTGCTGGTTCAGATTCCCTCTGCGTTTACTGCGGAAGAGCCTGAATATTCCCGCCTCGCTGCCCGATTCCTCGACCGCGTCATCCTTGATGAGGTTGAAGACCAGGGCATCCACGACTTCGCCTCATGCATCGCCTTCGGCCACGCGGTCGGCATCATCTCTGACGAAACCGCCGCATTCGTCGAGAAGCACGCCGACATCCTCAATCCGGCCATCGACCCCCGCCGCGCAGACCTGTTCCAATACTTCGGCCTTCGCACAGTCTATGACCGGTACCTTCTCCGTCATCCTGAGACCCGCAAGGTCTTCGAGACCCCGCAGTACTTCTTTCTGCGTGTCGCCTGCGGCCTCGCCCAGAAGCCCGAAGAAGCCATCGAGTTCTACCAGCTCATCAGCAGCCTGGAGTATCTGACGTCCTCGCCGACGCTGTTCAACTCTGGCACCCGCCATAGCCAGATGTCTTCGTGCTACCTGCTCGACAGCCCCGATGACAGCCTGGAGGGCATCTACAAGCGGTACACCGACATCGCGCGGCTGTCCAAGTTCGCTGGCGGCATCGGCGTCGCATGGCACCGCATCCGGGCCCGTGGCTCTCTCATTCGCGGCACCAACGGAAAGTCCAACGGCATCGTCCCCTGGCTCAAGACCCTCGACGCCTCCGTCGCCGCTGTGAACCAGGGTGGTCGCCGAAAGGGGGCTTGCTGCGTTTATTTAGAGCCGTGGCACCCCGACATTGAAGAGTTCCTGGAGCTTCGTGACA
>JBCBLB010000058.1:0-22533 GCA_038520555.1 Myxococcota bacterium
CGCCCCCGAACGCTTCTCCGACCACCGCATTACCCCGGCTTGTCGTGTTCAATCTTGAAAGAGCAGTTTCGAGCTTCGCTACGAAGCTCGGCAACCGATGAGGGTTGCATGTGCGAGACACGTTTTGGTTATACCCAATTCCGGGTTTCAGCGGCGGTCAACTTCTGACCTTGACACAAAAAAGATCCCCCACCCGAAGGGATGAGGGAAGCATCTCCGAAGCCTGGTCCTGGGACGATGAGCCGCGTGGGGCAGGGCCGGAGCCACGCCAACGTGGGCCAGGGCGGAGGTCAGCGGCGGCGCGCTGGAGCGTGCCGGATTCAGCCGATGGCCGGAGACCCACGGAAAGCCAATGACCCCTGGATCGCGAGGGACGTGTCCCGCGGAATCCCGGTTCGTCGTGATGGATCATGAAGAGAGTGAGATAGAGCCGCGCAACGCGGCTCTGTGACCGAGGTCACAGGTGCGAGATGCCTCTCCGTTATATGGGATCGCGGCAACTTTTTCCGGACAGGAAATGACCGATGGGTTGGCGGGTTAGCGAGACTGTATGTCTGCCTTCTTCTCGCTGCTGTTGCCGATGGTCCAGGCTGCTCCTCCCGATCAGGGGGTCTCCTGGGAGACGCTGCTGTCCTCACCGGTCCATATCGAGTGTGCCACGGTTGATGGGACGCCCTGGTGTCGCTCTACTGGTGTGATCGGCGCACCGCTCGGAGACGTCTCGCACGCCATCGGCGACATGCGTCACAACGCGGACAAGTTCGAGAACGTCCTCAAAATCGACATCATCGATCCAGATACGGTGCGGGTCGTTCTCGACTACCCGCAGCCGCTGTCTGACCGGGACTATGTCGCTCGCTACACTCGGCTCACCGACGGCGAAGCGACGGTGTACCGCTGGGAGCCTGTGCCTGGCGCGGCGCCGGCAGAAGCGGGCGTGGTCCGCCTGCCCAACTTCGCTGGAGAGTGGCGGTTCGAGCCTGTCGACGCCTCCAGCACGCGGGTCCGTTACACCTGGCATGCGGAGATCAACGGCTCGTTCCCTGCGTTCGCCTATGAGACGGCTTGGAAGCGGGCGGGTCAAGAGGCGCTGAAGGATCTGGCGAAGACGCAGGGCGCGTCGCTGAACGCACCATAGAAGTCCGCACACCGGAAAGTTGTCACGTCGAACCTGGGCGCGGCCCGAGGTGGGCTCCGGGGTGATATGGGGGCGATCCACTTCCTCCAGGAGATCGTCCTCATGGAGCTTTTCGATGTTGAACTGCTGAGTCGACTGCAGTTCGCCGGAACGATCATGTTCCACTACCTCTTCCCTCCCCTGACCATCGGTTTGGGATTGATCATGGTCATCATCGAGGGGATCTGGCTGCGCACCGGCGACGACAGCTGGAACCACGCCGCTCGATTCTGGACCCGGGTCTTCGCCCTGAACTTCGCCCTGGGGGTCTCGACGGGCATCGTCATGGAGTTCGAGTTCGGCACCAACTGGGCGGCATACAGCCGGTTCGTCGGAGATGTCTTCGGCTCTGCCCTGGCCGCGGAGGGCATCTTCGCCTTCTTCCTTGAGTCTGGCTTCTTGGCCGTGTTGGTGTTCGGCTGGGATCGGGTGAGCCCACGGCTGCACTTTTTCAGCACCTTGATGGTGTTTATGGGCTCCTGCTTCAGCGCGGTCTGGATCGTGGTGGCCAACTCCTGGCAGCAGACGCCAGCGGGCTACCACATCGTCGAGACCGAAGTAAACGGTATCATCGCACATCGCGCGGAGATCATCGACTTCTGGGCGATGGTCTTCAACCCATCGAGCGTCGACCGGCTGACCCACACCCTCATCGGCTCGATGATCCTGGGCGGATTCTTCGTCTGCTCGGTGAGTGCGTGGTACCTGTTGCACAACAGGCATCCGCTGTTCGCGAAGCGGTGCTTCACCATCGGGGTCTGGGTCGCCGCGATCTTCAGCGTCCTGGCCCTGGTGAGCGGCCACGATCAGGCTGAGCAGGTCGCCCACACCCAGCCCGCCAAGCTCGCGGCGTTCGAAGGGCACTTCGAGACGGAACCCGGCGATCTGTACATCGTCGGCTGGCCGAACGCGGAGACCGAGACGGTCACCGGGATCGCGGTCCCTGGCGGGCTGAGCTTCCTGCTGCACTTCGACTTCAACGAGCCGGTCACCGGCCTGGACGCCTTCGCACCGGAAGATCGGCCATCGGTCTGGCTGCCGTTCCAGATGTACCACCTGATGGTCGGCCTGGGGATGACCTTCATCGGGCTGACCCTGTTCACGCTTCCGCTGCTTCGAAACGGGCGGGTCTTCGAGATGCGATGGCTGCTGTGGATCTATGTGTTCATGGTCCTGGGCGCCGTCGCCGCGAACCAGTCGGGCTGGATCGCGGCGGAGACCGGCCGACAGCCCTGGATCGTCTACCCGAGCGTCCAGGACGGGGTGGAGATGATGGGCCTGCGCACCAGCGACGGCCTCAGCGAGTCTGTCCGGGCCTCCCAGGTCGCCGGGTCCATCGTGATGTTTGGCCTCATCTATCTGCTGCTGTTCGCGGTCTGGATCTATGTGCTCAACAGCAAGATCCAGCATGGCCCCGCTGAGGGCGCCTCGATCCCCGCAGGCAAAGCCGGCGGCTTCCTCGACGTCGCGGCCGATCGGGTCGACCGAAACCAATCGATGACCGAAGCGACCCTGGACGAGGAGGAGGCGGGATGAGCGTCGAGACCCTCTCGTTGATCTGGTTCGGCCTGCTCGGGGTCCTGCTGATCGGCTACACCATCCTCGACGGCTTCGACCTTGGGGTCGGGATCTTGCACCCCATCGCCAGGACCGACCGCGACCGGCGGCTGATGATGAACAGCATCGGCCCGCTGTGGGACGGCAACGAGGTGTGGCTGGTGACCTTCGGCGGTGCCTTGTTCGCCGCCTTCCCCAACGCCTACGCCACCGTCTTCAGCGCCTTCTACGGCGCCTTCATGCTGCTGCTGTTCGCCCTGATCTTCCGCGCGGTCAGCCTGGAGTTTCGCTCCAAGACCAACAGCCCGCTCTGGCGGCGGCTGTGGGACATGGGGTTCTTCGGCTCCAGCCTGCTCGCCGCGTTCTTGTTCGGCGTGGCCGGCGGGAACATCATGCTCGGCCTGCCGATGGACGCGCGGCTGGTCGTCCGGCAGACGCTGCTTGAGCAGCTGACCCTGTACCCGCTGATGGTCGGGATTCTCACCGTCCTGCTGTTCACCATGCACGGCGCGATCTTCTTGTACCTGAAGACCGAGGGCGACCTCCAGAAGCAGGCGGAGCGTTGGATCTGGCGTGCGTTCGGGCTGTTCCTCATCGTCTACATCCTGGTCACGATGTTCACCCTCGTCGAGATTCCGCGCGCGACCCAGAACTTCCGCACGGTTCGGTGGCTATGGCTCGTGCCGCTGCTCAACGTCCTGGCCATCGCCAACATCCCCAGGGCGATGTACAAGCAGCAGCCGCGGTACGCCTTCTTCAGCTCCTGTGCGACCATCGCCGCGTTGGCGTTTTTGTTCTCCGCGGCGATCTTCCCCGACCTGGTGCCCTCGACGCTGAACCCCGAGTGGAGCTTGACCCTCTACAACGCCCGCTCCAGCGAAGGCACGCTGCGCATCATGCTCATCATCGCCATGATCGGGATGCCCTGCGTGCTGACCTATACGACCATCATCTACTGGGTCTTCCGCGGAAAGGTGAAGCTCGACCACTCCAGCTACTGAGTCGGCGTCTGCCCCATCATCCGCCGGAGCGCTTGGGGCACCGGGGAGATGGCCCCGCTGCCCCTCGCGATCTGGCGGCTCTCTTCGATCATCTCCTTGACCAGATGCAGATCGCCCTTCGCGGCATGGACTGGGAACGTGTGTGGACCGATGGTCATCTTCTGGATGCCGACCGTCCCGGTGATCGAGACCGCCGCATCGGCCAGCGGCACCCGCATCGGCGCCCCCCAGTCATTGCCCACCAACCGGCGCTGGATCTTCATATCCCCATGCTGCACCAACAGGTCGGTGGACTGCAGCGCGCGAAACCCATGGCTGAAGGCCCCGTACAGCGTCAACAGAGGGAACACCAACAGCAAAACGGCCAGCCCGGGCGGCGCGAGGAACACACAGAGCGCGAACACCGCCGTCGCGAGGAGCATCAGGGTGACGACCCCCAGCGCGTTCCAGGGGCGGTAGCTCGCGGGGATCCGGGCGCGCCATCCGTCCAGATCCACCTCGACATCTACGGCGCCGAACGCCTCGAGATACCGTGGGTTGTGCATCGCGGTCAGCTCAGCTCGACGAGGGTGAACGCATCGCCGCCTTCCTGGGGATGCGCAGGCCGCCAGCGCCGGGCCTGCCGCGCCGTGGGGAGCCACTGCCGGATCGCCGTCTTCAGCGCGCCGGTGCCGTGTCCATGGAGCAGATAGACGACCGACTCGTTCCGACGGACCATGTCGTCGAGGAACTGGCTGGAGGCGTCGAGGGCTTCATCCACCCGCTTCCCGCGAAGATCGCAGGTGTTCGCGTCGGTCCGCACCGAGACCATCTCTCGCTCCACGGGCGGCGGCAGGTCCATCTTTGGGGCGCGTCTGGCCTTCTTGTTGGACGCTGCCGACGCGTTGCGGTGCGACAGGATCGGTCCCCCCTCGACCAGCGCGGACAGCTCGACCTTCATCTTCATCGCACCGATCTGAACTTCAAACCGGTCGTTCCCCAGGATCCGACTGATGGTTCCGCGGCTGCCCAGGGTCCGAAGCTGCACCCGATCGCCCACGGCCAGATCCGCGGGCGCGGGCGGCGGTGGGGCGTCCGTCTCTGGCGCGCTGGCGGCCACATCATCGCGAAGCCTTCGGATCTGTTTGAGCGTCTTGCCGGCCGTCTTCAGGTCGGGGTTGGCCTGGAGGGCGGCGATGAGCCCCTTGATCTCTTCTTCCTGCGCGCGAACCCGGGCGCGGAAGTCCCGAGACAGCTCGGCCTCCAGCACCCGCCGCCGCTCCTCAAGGGCGCGGCCACGATGGGCGAGGACCGTTCGCTCGTCGGCGATCTGTTTCTGGGCGCGGGCCAGGGATTCCTGGTCGGCGCGAAGGATGGCCTGCTCTTCTTCCAGGCGGGCGACGAGCTCTTCGACGCGCCGCTCGCCGGCGTTCAGCAGGCCACGGGCCCGCTCCAGGACGGGCAGTGGAAACCGGAGCCGTCGGGCGATGGCCAGGGCGTGGGACTCCCCGATCTGGTCGAGGTCGAAGTGATAGGTCGGCGAACCATCGACGAAGCGGACGGCGCCGACGCGAAACCGCGGATCGGAGCCGGGCAGCTCTTTGAGCCGGGTGTAGTGGGTGGTGACCGCCAGCCGGGCGCCCTGATCGACGAGGGTCTGGATGACCGCCTGGGCGAGCGCTGCCCCCTGGGCCGGGTCGGTGCCCATCCCGACTTCGTCGAGCAGCACGAGGCTGTTGGGGCCGGTCTGCGCCAGCACCGTCTTCAACGACATCAAGTGGCCGGAGAACGTCGACAGGTCCCCCTCAACGGTCTGTAGATCCCCGATGTCTGCGGAGATGTGTGCAAAATAGTCGGCTCGGCTGTCTGCCTCAGCGGGGATGGGCAGTCCGGCCCGCACCATCAAGGCGCACAGGCCGAGCGTCTTCATCGCCACGGTCTTGCCGCCGGCGTTCGGCCCGGTGAGCACGAGGCCGGGATGCTGACGAGACAGCTGCAGGGTGTTCCCGATGACATCGACGCCGCGGAGCTGGAGGACCGGGTGGCGTGCGCTGTACAGCAGCAGCCGCCCGTCCGTGCCCACAGTAGGGATCGAGGCCTGCAGCTGACCGCCCAGCCGGGCGCGGGCCACAGCGAGGTCGATGTCCACGGATGCGTCCAGGGCCGTGAGCAGGGGCTCGATCTCTCCAGCCACGCCCCGGGACAGCTCCGCGAGGATCCGTCGGATCTCTCGCTTCAGGGCGGCGTCGGCTTCCTTCAGCTCGTTGGTATGCGCGACCACGGCGAGGGGTTCGACATAAACGGTCTCACCGGACTGCGAGGTCCCATGGGCGATGCCCACGTTCCGTCGATACCCGGCCTTCAGCGGGAGGACGTAGCGGCCTTCTCGCTCGGTGATAAACCGGTCCTGCAGCATCGCCCCGAGCGAGGAGTCGTTCCCGATGAGATCGCTGAGGACGTTCTGGATGCGCTGGTTGAGGGAGCGGATTCGGGACCGAAGATCGGCGAGCTGGGGGTACATCTTCTCAGAGAGGCTGCCCGTCTCGTCGAAGCTTCGGATCAGCCGCTCCTGCAAGGACACATCGAGCTGAATGGGATCGGCGAGGTCGCGGAGGCTCGGGGCGAGCGCCCGCTGCTCGTCGAGCCACCGGCGCAGGCGGCTGAGGGCGCCCATACAGTGGCCGACCTCACGGAGCTGCTCCCCTTCGAGGACCTGCCCAGCGCCGGCGATGTCGAGGATCTCAACGATATCACCGATGCCGCCGGTGGGGACATGCATCCCTTCTTCCAGCTCAAGGCGGATGACCTCGCTGACGGCCTGGTACCGTTCCAGCACATCCTCTCGAGAGGTCGCGAAGTCCGGCCGGGCGGCGGCCCGCTGTCCCAGCGGCGTGCGCGCCAGGGCGCTGAGTGCCCGGAGCACCACGTCCCAATCCAGCGTCTCCAGCGTCCGCTCATCGATGCCGGAATCTTCACCACGATCCTGATCGTGCGATCGGTCTTCCATCTCAAAACCCTTTGGCTGTGTCGTGGCGGAATGGGAGGCGTTCGTGGGGCCTGGATCGCGCCGCGTCTCAACTGGTGTGCTCATCCATTAAACGGTGTTGCCCTCCCCTGTCGAATTGCCGAAGCGGATCCGGGCCCGATCATCGCCTCGCCGTCACAGAACATGTTGAGATACAACCAGTCTCATGGACGACGTCCTCGACATCTCAGCGTGCAGGCTGGCGCAACGGGTCCGCGACCGGAGCGCCTCGGTCCTGGATCTGGTGGACGCCCACATCGCACGAATCAAGCGGGTCAACCCGTCCATCAACGCCGTGGCAGCCCGACGGTTTGATGCGGCCCGTCGGGACGCGCTGGCGGTGGAGGCCCGCATCGCCAACGCCCCCCGTCGAGCGCCCCTTCCGCCGCTGCTCGGCGTCCCGTTCACCGTCCAGGAGGCGATCGGCGTCGCCGGGCTGCCGCACACCGGGGGGCTGATCTATCGATGGAACCGCACCGCACGCGAGGACGGACCGCTCGTCCGGCGGCTCCGCGCGGCGGGCGCCCTGCCCCTCGCGGTCACCAACCAGCCGGAGGCCTGCCTCGGGGTCGAGACCAAGAACCTGATTTATGGGCGAACGCGAAACCCCTGGGGGGCGGAGCACACCGCGGGTGGCGCCTGCGGCGGCGAGGCGGCGCTGATCGCCAGCGGCGGCTCGCCGTTGGGCGCGGGCGGGGGGCTGTTGAGCGCCGTCAGCATCCCCGCCGCGTTCTGCGGCGTGCCTGCCCACCAACCATCTGCCCAGCTCATCCCCAGCTGCCACGGCTGGGGCGGCGGGAAGCTGCGGAGCGGGCTGCTCGCCCGACGGGTCGAGGATCTCGTGTTGTTGCTCAACGTCCTCACCAAGGAGCCGCTTCCCCCGGCACCACCGGATCTATCTGGGGTGCGCATCCTGCGGTTGGGATCCTGGGCTGGCGTCCAGGTCTCCTCTGCGATGACCGAGACGTTGGAGCGGGCATGTGAGGCGCTGATCTGCCGTGGCGCGCGTGTGGAGCGTCTTCAAGAGCCTGCCCTGGAGGACGCGATCGCGATCTGGGGCGCAGCGCTCCGGGAGCGAACGCCAGACGACTTCGCAGAGCTGCTGGGGGACGGCCGAAGCGTCCCGGTGCTCCGGGAGGCGGCGCGGTTCGTCCTGGGCCGATCCAACCACACCGCCTCGGCCCTGGTCCTCGCCATGGTCGAGGCGATCCGTCGGCGGCTGCCCAGCGATCGGCCCTCTGACGCCGCCGCAGGGAAGGCGCTCCGGGAACGTCTGGCGGAACACCTCGGCCACGATGGCGTGATCCTCCATCCGCCCTATGGCCGGCCGGCGCCGCGCCACCGGGGCACCTGGCTGACCCCGTCCGATCTGCTGCTCTCCGGGCTGTTCGATGTCCTCGGGATGCCCGGGACCGTCGTGCCCATGGGCTTCGATGTGTCCGGGCTGCCCCTGGCGGCGCAGATCAGCGGGCGGCGGGGAGACGACGCGCGGACGCTCGCGGTGGCCGCAGCGCTCGAAGCGGACTTCGGCGGCTGGGTTCGCGCCCAACCCATGCCCCTGCGGTGATTGGAGTTCCCCGAACAGGAATGCTCGGCTAAAGTTAGGATACCGTCTCCCCTGGAGTGACCATGCGCATCTTCCTGCCCCTCACTGCGGCCCTCCTGTCGACAGGCTGCACCGAAGGGTTCACCGGCATCGACGTCACCATGTTCTCGGACGTTGACACCGTCGACGCGTACCCCGACGCCGCCCTCATCCGACGCATCGACTTCCTCACCGAGTACCCCGCCGAGCCCCTCGACGGGCGGACCTACGGCGTCCCCGTCGGGCTGAACCGGGCCCCGCTGGAGTGGTGGGGCCCCTGCCTGCTCGAAGATGACGGCTGCACCACCTCTACCTCATGGGGATCCCGGCCGTTTATGCGGCAGGGCCGGATCACCTATCTCACCCTGGTGCACGTCTGGGTCGACGTCAACGGCGACGAGTCCAGCCTGTCGATGAACGACGATCCCCGACCCGACGACGATGACCCCCAGGTCCACGGCTATGTAGAGCTGATGGAGGGGCAGTGGGGCGACCTGTCGGTGACCCTCATCGACGATCGGTTGACCGAAGACGACCAATCGCTCGACGAGTGAGCCGGATCACCGGACCAGATCGTACAGATCCCCGGTGAGGAAGGTCGTATGGCCCAGCAGATGGTCGGGTTCCCAGTCGACCCGCCACACCACCTCGCCCGTTCGGGTGACTTCCTTCACCAAGGCGCCCACCCCATAGTTGTGTAGGACGTTGCCGTTGTCCAGCACCCAGGCTTCGCCGGCGAGGTTCCCGAAGACCCCTTCATCGACGCCATAGCTCCACACCAGCGACAGCGTCCCGGCGTCCTCATCGACGGCGTACTCATAGACACGCAGCTCGGTCTCGGCGAGGTCTTTGGTCGAGACCATCAAGGTGCCGGCGTCGGTCCAGTGCGCCCCATGCTGAAAGAGGAACTGGGCATCTGCGGGGGCGAAGGTGTAGCCGTTGGTCAGGATGCCGGCGTGCCACTGCTCAGCGCCGGTCTGCCGGTCAACCTCCAGAACCGTCGAGCTGGAGTAAAACGACACCATCAAGGTGTCGCGGTCTTCATCATAGAAGATGGTGTTGGAGCGGCATGAGCTGTTGGCGAACGGGATCAGCTCCCCGGGCGGGTTGGCCTCCACCCAGGGGGCGCACCGCCAGAGGTCGTTGATGGTGCCGTCGGGGCTTCGGACGACGAGGATATCGAACAAAGTCCGGCTGCCATCGGTCCAGGCGAGGCTGCCGTCGGGCATCTGGTCGAAGGCGTGGTACAGCCCGGGGGTGTCGATGGTCTCCCGAACGTCACCGTCCAGGCCGATCCGCAGGATGGTCGACTGCTGCCCCTCGTCGACCCGGGCGTACAAGGTCGAATGGTCGATGAGCAGGCTCTCCCCATCGAGGCTCTGCTGTGGGTACAGCGCCCAGGTCCCTTCCGGGTTCTGCCGAGCCCACACCACCCGCCCCTGCCGATCGAGGATGAACGTCCAGAACAGGTCATCTACCCACTGGTTCTGCCCTTCTTTGATGCTCCCAAGCAGGTAGCGATCTTGAGAAGACATCTGCATCGGATCATCGATGATGAGCGCGGGCTCGGGAAACCCATCGGGCAGCGGCATCGTGTCCGCCGAACCCGACGCGATGATGGCGCCGTCATCGCGCAGCCGCCAGTCGACGGTGGCGTCATAGGGCATCCCGAGCAGCAGCTGTCGTCCGGTCAGCCGTCGCGCGGTCCGCCACGCCTCGCCGCGGACCCGGTACTCGATGTCGACGGCGGGGTCACCGGCGAGGGCGCAGTCGAGTTCGAGGATGCTGCCGATGTCTGCGAGGGGCCGGGCGATGCAGGCGTCTTCCGGCCTGGCGGGTTCTGGCGCGCAAGCGCTCAACAGGATCGACAACAGCGGGGGCATGTTCACGATGTAACCGCTCTCGCTGGCCCCTGGTTATTCGGCGTTCGACCCACTCGGTCGGGATGGTGCGGTCTGTGCCATCACCCACGAAGCGTAGGCGGGCAGCACCGCGTCGGGCGCGATGGCGAGGATCTTGGGAACATCGTAGGGGTGGCGCTCCTGGATGGCAGCGATGGTCGCGTCGATGTCATCACTGCGGGTCTCCATGACGATCAGATCTTCGGGGTCGTCGTGGACTGCGCCCTGCCAGCGGTAAACGGAGCGGACCGAAGCGACGATGTTTCCGCAGGCGATGAGGCGGTCTTCGACGAGCCCCCGGACAAAGCCCGGGCCATCTCCGGCGCCGATGGTACACAGCAACACCCGCACGTCTTCCTCCGCGATGCGCACCTGTTGAGTGTATCGCAGCGGCTCAGCGGTACAGGTCGATGCTACACGACGGCGGAAGGTTGAGCCCGATCTGATCGATCCGCTCATCGATCAAGGCGACGCCGTTGAGCCCGGCCCGGACGAGGGCCGCCCGGCAGGTGGTGATGAGCGCTGCGAGGTCCTGGGTGCTCATGCGTTGCTGAGCGACCAGCTCATTGCGCAGATCCTGGCGGGTGATGGCCCCGGAGATCGGCTCAGCCGGGGTGATTTCTTCGGTAGCGTCGGGCTCACGGGTGCGAATCACCTCACGGAGCCGGTCACCGATCTGCGCTTCGAGCAGGTTGGTCATCAGCAAGAAGCTTGCATGGGAGAGCATGACCCGATGCTGGCTGCCATCTTCGAGGCGAAACAGCAGCCGCCCGTTCTGCGAAGAGAAGGGCTGGGCGATGATCTGGATGATGTCTTTGGGGTTCGCCGCGCCGATCGCTACGATCGTCAACCGCGCGTCGCCGAATCCGATCGTGTCTTCATCGAAGAGCTGTGCCGGGGTGCCGGGGGCCAACAATCCGCCGCGACAGGACATCCCATCCGCCATGGCGATGACAAACAGTCCGCTTCGATTGCGGAACAGCTGGGCGGCGGCTTCTGGCCATGCGGCGATGTGAAAGTCATCGCGGTCGCCACCGCCGATGGTCAGAGCGGTCTGGTGCTTGTCATGGATGACCTGATCGGGGGTCTTCAGCCGATACCGGTGCCGTCCGCCGGATGGGCCCATCCGGCGCTCGACCCACATCCGCGCTTCGGGGATGACGCTGATCTCATCGCCTTCCCGCAGGCGCATGGGGCGCTCGATGGGCACGAGGTTGTGATAGGTCGGGTGCCGGCCGAGCGAGATCAGCTCGACGTGTTTGCCATCCACGAGCCAGAGCAGGGCGTGATGGCGGTGAATATACTTGGGCAGGAAGCGAAGCTCACAGTCGGCCTGCCGGCCCATCAGCACCCCTCCCGCATCGATCCGAAGCTGCCCCCCGTTATCAAGGATCAGCCACCACTCCGGCTGCGGATCGGAGGACTCGGGTCGGATCGGCACATCGGCGGCGGGCGTAAGGTCGTCGGCGATGGGCATCTGAACGCGATCGACGTCGCTCATCCCCTGGATCAGGCTGAAGCCATCCAGTCCGGCGGCGATGAACGACTCTCGGAGTTGTTGGAGGGTCTGGGCGTCGCCTTCGTCGAGGATCACGCCGGCGTCGCGGGCCACCAGCAGCCGCCCGGCGAGCGCGATCTCATCTGCAGACAGCGATACGATAAAGGTCTCATCGGCATAGTCCAGGCGCAGCCCCTCATCGACCCGCATCGCCAGCCGGGGGGGGACATACCGCAGCATCGGGCGGAGGGTCCAGAACGGGGCCGGCGGAGGCACCACAGGGGAATCCGTGACGGCAAACCGCACCCCACTGCCGGTGCTGAGCACGTCCCCCACCCGCAGTGACCAGCGCCGCCGGTCGACGGGGAGCGAGACCCCGTTGAGGGTCGCAGGCTGCTGGGCCTGAATGAACAGGGCGCCAGAGGCGTCGACCTGTGCGGCGATCCCTGTGTCGAGCATGACGGCCGGCTCTTCGGCCTGTAGCACGATGGGGGCGTCCTGGTCGGCCCGGCGCAGGATCCATGGATCGGGTGGGTTGGTGTCGATCCGTACCCGAAGGAGGTGGCCTGGGGCGAGCGAGAGCCAGTCGCCGTCCCGCAGGGCCTTGGGCGCCGCGGTCGAGACGCCGTTGAGCCGAACCGTCGATCCGCCGCGCGGGCTCAAGAACACTATCTCATCGCGAACATCGACCACTGCGTGATGATAGGAGACGCGCGAGTCCAGCACCTGAAACGCACAGTCCGCGCCACGGCCCAGCTGGAGCCCCCGAGCAGGGACTCGCAGCCGGCTGCCGTCCAGCCGTTCGATCCAACACCGCACCCGGCCAGGTTCGCTGATGTGCTCCAAAGGCCGCTCCTTCACGCCTTCGCCATCCTGAGGTTTACCATATACTCTTCGACACTTTCGGCGCCGCACTTGCCATTTATCAGTCGGATTTCCTCACCACCCACACCCCACGGCCGGTCAATCCAAAAGCTTCGAACCGCGCCTTCAGTCCCGCCGAAGAAAACATTCGTTGAAGCTCATCCTGGTCAAACATATAGAGTTCATGGCGTTCAACGAAGGTTTCAACCCCCTGATGGGCCACTGCGACGGTCCAGAAAAAATCCAGCCGGGTCTTCCGCCCGAACACCTGCACCACCGCAGAGCGGGCCGCCTTCAACGCGTCCTGATCGATGGTGTGCATGATGGCCAGCCCCCGCTGCACATCCGCAGGCGAGCACCAGGGCTCCACCACGATCACACCGCCGGGCCGAACCGCCTCAAAAAACCGGCCGATCGCCTGCTCGAGCCCCGCTGCGTCGAGGTATCCGATCGAGGAGAACAAACAGAGCAGCGCGTCTGCGGGCTGTGCAACGGAGAAGGTCCGCATGTCTTCGACCCACAGGTCGACATCAGGCAGCCGGGCGCGGGCGATGTCGAGCAGTGGAGGGCTGATATCGAACCCACTGACCGTGTAGGTGTCGCGGAGCTGTTCCAGGTAGCGGCCGGTGCCGCAGGCGGCCTCGATCACGGACGCGCCGGCGTCGATCCCCTCTGACCGGAGCAGCTCGACCAGGGTGGCGGTCTCTGCGGCATAATCCTTATCCGCATAGATCGCGTCATATAGGTGAGCCCGCTCACCGAACATCCCGCGCGAATCCATCTGGCCTCCGAGGGGGTTATGGGACGTCCCTTAATCTCTTGACCGCACCGGCGGTCGAAAAGGAGACGCCTCCCCATGTTCGAGAGCGATCAGATCACCGAAGACGGTACGGTCGAGCTGCCCCTCAATCTGGGTCTGAACGACGGCACCATCTGTCCACAGAGCTGCATCGATGTGATGCAGTCGCACACTGCGCGCACGGATCTTCGGCACTACACCTCGCCCACAAACCAGCCGTTGCTCGACGTCATCAGCGAACTGGACGGCGTCCAGCCGGAGAACATCTTCCTCGCCCACGGCTCCGGGCCGCTCCTCAAGCAGTGCATCCCGCATCTGGTCCGCAAGAAGATCATGGAGTCTCCCCGGCGGATCGTCCGCCACCTCATCCGGAAGACCGGCTTTCCGATCATCAGCGGGCGGCTCACCTATTTTAAGATCCCCCTCAAGGGCATCAAGCGGGGCTTCACCGTCCACCTGCTGCCCCTCGGGCCGGACACCGGGATGAAGCTGCGGGTGGAAGACGTCGAAGCCACCCTGAAGAAGGGTGACGGCCTGGTCTATATCTGCAACCCCAACAACCCCACCGGCCAGCTGATGCTGGAGCGCGATGAGATCACATACCTGCTCGGTCGCTACCCCCACAGCCTGTTCTGGGTCGACGAAGCCTACGCCCAGTACATCCCCCGGGACGAATACGCCTACGTCTCCGATATGGTGCCCGAGCACAAGAACCTGCTGGTCAGCCGCACCTTCTCGTTCGCCTATGGCATGGCCGGGGTCCGGATGGGCTACCTGCTCAGCGACAGCGACCGCATCGCCACGTTCAACAGCCAGGTCACCAACTACCGGTTCGGCTCCCTGCAAGAGAAGCTGGCCAGCGCCGCCCTGACCGACAAAGACCATCTCAATGACCTCCGCGAGATGACCGCCGCGCACCGCCGGCAGATGACCGAGCGCCTCAACCTGTACAAGGGCGTCGAAGCATTCGAATCGCGGACCCACTTTATCCTCGCCCGGTTCACCGACGGCCGGCGCGGCCAGTGGCTGGCCGAAGAGCTGGACGCCCGCGGCATCCACATCAAGCACTTTGTCCCGGTCGGCGCGCACCGCTACGACGAGTACTTCCGCATCACCCTGGGCATGCAGGCCGAGAACGAGTACCTCATCCAGCAGCTCAACGACCTGCTGACCTGACCCATCACGCCATGGCGGCAGCGTCCCCGGTGATCATGTCCCGGGTTGTCTGAGAATATTCGGGTCGGATTCCCGCCAGATACTCGAAGTAGTCATGCGAGTAAATCAGCGGGTGCAGCTGCGGCGGAACCAGCGCAGCCACCCGGGAGTGATAGGCGGGCAGATCGTACCAGGGCACCGTATGGTTGAGGTGGTGCTCAAAGTGGTAGTTGATGTTGAACGGAGCAGACCACGCGCCCAACGGGCTGAAGTAGGTCCGGGTCCGGAACGACGGATCTGGCTCCGCGTTCAAGCCGCCGCCGTGCTCCAGCGATTTCTTCATCAAGTTGAGCGCCTGGAGGACATTGAAGCCCAACAAGACCCCAACGGGCACCTTCCAGGAGAGGAAAGCCAGGCTGAAGGCGATGAACACCGCCCAGACCGCGATCGCCGCGAGGCGAACCCAGCGCGACTCCGGATATCTCCGCGAGGGGTTGAACACCATCGCGTAGCCCGGGATGAGCAACAGCCGAATCACCTGTCGACGAAGCTCCGGACCGGAGAACGTGTAGTCATACTGTCGATCGACCGCTTCGCCGGTCTTTCGGTGATGAACGAGGTGCCCGATCTCCCAATGGCGAACGTAGTCGGTGAACATCGGCGTCGCGATGGTCACCCCGATCCAGCGGTTGAGCTTCTTGGAGAATTTCCGATCTTTGTGCAGCACAAACATGTTGTGGCTGCACTCATGAATGACCAGCGTGAACAACGCGAAGCAGATCGTACCGACGCCCACGGCGGCCAGCGGCAGATACAGCAGCGCCGTCATCCAGGTGCCCGCCCAGAAAATCAGGGCCAGCCCGGTGAGCAGGATGGCCAGCATGCTCAGGTTCAGTCGGTTGTGTCGCCATGGCGTCTTCTTCATAAAGTGGAAGTCGTTGCCGGCTCGGATCGCCTGCCGTACCCACTTCGCGCGCTTCATGGCCCCCCCTTCATGTCAACGCGTTGTACGAAGTCTGTCGCTGAGAATATGCGCCCAACGCATCATTCGCCATACACAATAAATGTATGACCAATTTCCTCATCGGCCAATGAGATGATGAAACTTTGAACTTTTGGCGGAAAAAAACCGCGCGTGCATCAGAGCAGCACGAGGCCAGCCCATACCCACAGCTGCATCGCCCACTGCAACGGGGTGTGAATGATTCCGCTCCCTGGCCCGCCCATGAAGACCGCCACCAGGATGAACATGCCATACGGCTGGAGCTGGTCCATCACGCCCCGCCCCCACGGCCCCAGGAAGTAGTGGAGCACCTTCGAGCCGTCCAGCGGCGGGATCGGGATCAGGTTGAAGATCCCATAGACCAGGCTGGTCAAAAATACCGCATATGACAGATCGTCGAGCACCTGGAGCACACCGCCGGGCGCATCGCCGACGGCGGACAGCGTCATATGCACCGGCAGACACAGCGCCGCCACCGCGAAGTTCGCCGCAGGTCCAGCGATCGAGACCAGCGCGAGGTCCCGACGCCATCCCTTCAGCTTTCGCGGCGTCACGGGCACCCAGGCCATCCCCATCGGGATCAGCCCCATCAGCGCCGTCACCACCGGCGCACCCACCGCAAAAATCAGCGACGAAGGGCTGTTCACATCAATATGAGCGAACGGGTTGAAGCTGCGCTTGCCCTGTAGGTGGGCCGTGTCATCGCCGCACCAGTCTGCCACATATGCATGAGCGCCCTCATGCGCGCCCATCTGGACAAACCACGCGGCGATAAACAGCACTGTCATATGATCGAATGAGAACATCGCTCTTCAATCTAATCCCCTCTGATGATCCCTCCACAGCTCCAGCAACAGGTCCGCGATCGCTTCGGAGAGCCCCTCGAATGGCTCCAAAGGGGCCGATCGCCGGTCGCCCGTCTCGCCGATGGCATCCTCCGTATCGGCGCCGCGGTGGAAATTGAAGCCGAACAAAGAGACGCCATTCGGGACCGCTTCCCGGACGTGCCTCACACTCTGCTGCTCGAGCCACCGTTTCTGTTGGAGACCGACCTCGGCGGCCTGAGCGCCGATCCCCTCGGCGCTGTGTTGGATTTTCATGCGGCTCTCCCCTCACCGCGGACCGAGCCCCTCCACGGGACCGTGCGTGAGATCCTGGCCACCCTCCCTCCCGAAGGCGGGATCAACCCCACGCACCTGATCCGGGCGCTTCGCGAAAAAAAGCGGCAGGGCGTCCTGTTGCCGGTCAACCTCCGCCGGCTGGATCTGCGGGCCACGTTTGATAAGCCCCTCCACGATATCACTGTGGATATCGGGTGGAGCCATGGGCGCATCCGCCTGGAGCGCCTGTGTGAGCGGGGCATCTGTCACTGGAGACATGCTGGGCCAGAGCTGCACCGAGAAGCCGACCTTGCACCCCTGATCGCCATGGATGCGGCCTCTCGGGCGGTGCTCCTCCATCAGATCAAGCAGCGGTGGCGACACGATCCGGTCGAGGTGCTTGAGGCCCTCGACGCGATGGGTCTTGTCGACGCTCCGGTGAGACGAGCAACGCTCCAGAAGGTGAGCGCGCACCCCGCCATCCGGGATGATGACATCGAAGCCATCGTCGGATGTCCGCTCAATACGCTGACCTCGGCTCGAAGGGTGGGGCATGCGCTGGGGCGGGCGAAGAACCTCATCGTCGCCGGAGCGCCGCTGGTCCTGACCGCAACCCCTGCGGTGAGCGCTCGGCCGGATCGTGGTTTCCGGCAACGGCGTGACCGGGATCCGCGGCGACTGTTCTCTCGATGGGATGAGGGCATCCGCCTCAACGAGGATCCAGACGCCCGCGCCAGCCTGACGCCAGAGAACAGCGCGTTGAGCATGGCGCAGCGGCTGCGGGTGCATGGCCAGGTGGTGGTGGATGCCTTCTGCGGTGCTGGCGGCAACGCCATCGCCTTCGCCCGCTCCAAGGCCCGCCAGGTCATCACCTACGACACCGATCGAAATCGACTGGAGATGGCTCGCCACAACGCCCGAATCTATGGCGTCGAGAAGTGGATCACGTTCGTCCATGGGGATGTGTTCAAGGCGGACCTGAGGGGACAGGTGGGGTTCTTCGATCCGCCATGGGCCGGCGGCGAGGAGATGTTGCGCCGCTGTTGGGCGTTTGGCCAGGGCCGATTTTCCAGGGGAGGGTTGAAGGCGCCGCGAACCTGGCGGCCGCCTGATACCGCTCGGCTGGGGGTCTACACCTCGCCAGAGGGGTTCCCCTCGATGCTCTTGGTCCGCTGGCCCTGACTCCCCCCGGACAGACGGGTTGACACAGCAGAAGAAACAGACAATATCTGGTTGGTCAACCAACTTAGGTGATGTCGGATGAAGATGTGGAACGGGCGGTGGTGTCAGGTCATCGATGATGTGCTCTCTGCCGCGCGTTGTCGGGCCATCATCGCCGGGGCAGAGTCACGGGGGTTTGAAGGCGCCGCGCCGGCCTACCCGCCCGACTATCGAAACAATGACCGTCAGATCTGCGATGACGCTTCGCTGGCGGATCAGCTGTTTGCTCACCTTCGGCCTCATCTGCCGGAGCGGTTGGATGGTGAACAGTTGGTGGGCTTGAACGCTCGGTTTCGGATCTGTCGGTACCGGGCCAACCAGTCGTTCACCGTTCATCAGGACGGCGCCTGGCATCCTGACGATCGCACCCGGTCGCGGCTGACGTTGATGCTCTATCTGAATGATGGTGACGACTTTATCGGTGGGCTGACCCGCTTCTACCGGTCAGGCGTGAAGGACGCACCGATCTGGCGCGCGGTTCGGCCGAAGGCCGGACGGCTGATGCTGTTTGATCATCTGCTGTGGCATGACGGGCAGGCTGTGCGGTCGGGGACCAAGTACATCCTACGGACCGACGTGCTGTACCGGTCTACCGTCGCACACCCCGGTCACCGCGGGTACATCTGGGCCATCCAGCGGCTTCATGACGGGCGGCTGGCCACCGGCGGACGCGATCGAACGGTTCGGATCTGGTCTGCGGACGGTCAAACGGTTCAGCGGACCTGGACCGCGCACGATCTGTCGACCCTCGCCCTTGCTCAGGGTGTTCATGGTCGACTGTGGACGGGGTCACGGGATCGGACCGTTGCCGTCTGGGATCCGACGGGCCGCCGCTTGAATCAGTGGCAGGCCCACGATGGTGCTGTCCTGGCCCTCGCAGCGGTCGGCGGGCGCGTCGCCAGCGCGGGAGCAGACGGACAGGTCCGCATCTGGGACGCCGCGGGCACCCTGATCCATGGAATGCAGGCGCATGACGGGTGGGCCCGGGCGCTGGCTGCGCTGAGCGATGGCACGCTGATCAGCGGCGGGGCAGATGGTGCAGTGAGGCGGTGGTGTGTGCAGACCGGGCGGCTGCTGGCGGTGCTCTCGCGAGGCGCTGCGCCGATCTGGTCGGTGGCCGGCGCTGGCCCCCGGATCTTCGCGGGGGATGCCGCGGGATGGATCCGTCGATGTGGCCGTGGGCAGGGGTGGCGGGCGCATGATGCGGGGGTGCGGGCGCTGTGTGTGAGCGGCGATCGGATCATCAGCGGCGGAGAGGATGACCGGATCCACGTCTGGGCTGGCGATACATGGGTTCACGGTTTCCAAGCAGAGAATACGGTGAGTGCGCTCGTGATGCACGGCGAAGCGGCGGTTATCAGCGGCGGCTATGGGGGTCGACTTCGGCGATGGGCCCTCGCATCGGATCGTCCGGCGGTTATACACGGTGAAACAGTCCGGAGGTCCGATGCAGTCGATGCAGTCGATGTCGTTGATGGTGTTGATGCTGCTTGTGGGGTGTGATGGTGACAGGGGGGAAGCGACCACCGCTGCCCTGAATCCGCCAAAAGACTGGGTCTCCGACGTGGTCACCCGATGCAACCAGGCGACCCTGCCCACCGATGAAGCGCTCGCATGGCAGATCCCGGCGGTCGCTTCTGCGCCGACGTCGCTGCCCGACGTGCCCATCGTCCATGTGCGGGGCGACGGGCTGCGGCTGGACGACGAAAAGCTTGCCAACCCTGCCGCCCTGCAGGCCAAGCTCCAGAAGAAGTCGCCCGACAACGTCCTCGTCGTGGCCACCGGGACCTCGCCGGTCGATCGGGTCACCCGGGTGCTCAAGGCGATCCAGGACGCTGGTGTGTCCAAGGCGACCGTCGTGGGCCGCCCCAAGGACTACACGCCGCTGTGGCTACCCGACGCAGACATCGCCAAGCGCGCCCGGCAGGCGCCGGACACCATGACCACCACGCTGGCCGACGCGGCGAAGGCCTGCCGACAGACGCCCCCCGCCGCGGGCGATTGCGCGGCCACCCAGACCGCGCTTGAGGGCACCTTGAGCCGATGTGGCCCCGAAGAAGCCGGCAGGCTCGCCACCCTGCTCGTCCTCCAGGTCGATCCGCACCCCCCCGCCGCCACCGTCACCCTCACCTTCCAGTCCGAAGGCAAGCCGCTCAACCTCGACGGCGCCACCAGCTGGAAGGACGTCGCGGTCACGCTGTTCAACGACGGCGATCAGTCCATTATGCTGTGATCGCGTCCGGCTCACCCGTGCCCTGTACGCGATGCCGGGTTCTCTGGCCTCATCACGCGGTTGGCCTTGGATCGTTCGGTCCCCTCCGCGAGTTCCTGATGAATGGCGCGGATCAGGGCCGGCCCATCAACGGGCTTCCCCAAATGGCGATTCATCCCCGCGTGTAGAGAACGCTCCCGATCGCTTGGAGCAGTGTTCGCGGTGACCGCATAGATCGGGAGGCGCCCGCCAGCGGCGCGGATCTGGGCTGTGGCGGTGTAGCCGTCACAGTTTGGCATATGGCAGTCCATCAGGATCAGGTCTGGTCGCTGAGCGGCCCACACCTCAACGCCGATGGCCCCGTCCTCAGCGATCAACGCGGTCGCGCCGTGGCGCTCCAACAGGCGGCAGAGCACGAGCCGGTTGACCGCGTTGTCTTCGACCACCAGGATCCGAAGCCCGTCCAACGCCGTCGATGACACCGTGTTCGCTGCAGGGAGGGCGCCTTCAAGAAGGGGGGGCTCCGACAGGGGTAGCCTCAGGGTAAACGTGGCGCCTTCGCCAGGCGCAGAGACGACAGACAAGGAGCCCTCCATCGCCTCCGCGAGCTTGCGGCTGATCGCCAACCCCAGACCGGTCCCGCCATAACGACGGGTGGTGGAGTTGTCTGCCTGTCGAAAGGGCTTAAAGATCTCATCGAGCTGATCGGCCTGAATCCCAGCGCCGGAGTCCTCGACCGCCACGGCGAGCATGTCCTTCTGTCGTGCGGCACGAAGTCGCACATGCCCGCACTGGGTGAACTTGATGGCGTTGGAGAGGAGGTTGCTGAGGATCTGTCGAAGACGCACCGGATCTGTGCAGATCTCCTCTGGGAGCCCTGCCTCCACAAGCAGCTCCAGAGAGAGCCCGCGCCCCTGTGCGACGGGTCGCCAGGCGTGAATCAGCTCGGTACAGAGCCCCCGAATCGAGACAGGTTGGAGCGTCAACGCGATCGTGCCGGCGTCCAGCTTGGAGAAGTCCAACACATCGTTGAGCAGCGCGCGCAGGTGCTCGCCGGAGCGATGGACGGTCTGGGCGAGCATGTGGGGCTCTTCGTCCAGCCCGATTCGCATCAGCTCTTCGGTCAGGCCGAGGATTCCATTCAGGGGGGTTCGGATCTCGTGGCTCATCGTGGCCAGGAAGGTCTCTCGAACCTGAGCGGCGTTGTGTGCGCGCGCCTCGGCCCGTTGGCGAATCTCGATCTCGTTGCTCAGCTCCTGGTTGGTCTTCTCCCAGGCGCCCATTTGCACCCAGAACAGCCCACCGATCATCATGGCGATGGCCCCATAATCCACCACAAGCATCAGCTGCGCCATCGGCATCGTGAGCGGCGAAGGGATGTCGATGAGCCGCTCGGCGCCCCACAGGCCGACATAGAAAATCGCGGTCATGATGGTCATGATCCCGCCGAGACGTCGACTGACGATGGTGGTGGCCAGCGGTGGGATGAGCAGCATCCATGCGGCGGTCTCGCTGTCGATCCCGCCCCGAGAGATGACGCCGACCGCGAAGCTGAGCGCCATCCCGCAGGAGATCACGGTGCCACCGGCGCGCAGTCGGCCTCTGCGGGTCAGCCCGAGCAGTCCCACCACGTTGGCGATGATCCCCAAGGACAACGCGCCAAACGCGACCCACATCCCGGCAGAAGCAAACAACATCACATAGACCACGCCCAGCGTCAGGCTCATCATGACCGAGAAGTGTTGAACCCGCACCTGCGCCCGTGACACCGGCGTTCCACCCGGTGCGCCCCTGTCGACCCACGCTCTGACGCGCGCTCCGATCAACCGAACCCTCCCTTCTGTAAAGGGGATTCGGCACCCTGGCGAATGTACTCAAGGGGGATCTCACGCGCAGCGGCTCAGCGGGTGGCGATGCCTGCGCCGGGGCCTGCGCCAAGTTTGCGGGCGGACCGCATCAGGTCGATGAGTTCCTGATCGTCTTTGTTGTTCCGGCGGGCGGCCTTCTCGGTCCACCCGATGAGCTGGTCCATGCTCAGCTCGTTGGTGTGGGGCGAGTCGCGAAGGATCTCGGCGAAGGTCGCCGCAGAGTACGCCAGCCGGGACGGCTTGGAGGTGTGCAGCGGGACCTCCTGCAGGGCGTCGTCGGGGAAGGCGTAGGCGACCTCAGTGGCGGCCTTGTCGGCGCCGGGGGCCTCATAGCGGAGGTGGACCGAGGCGAGCGTCTCATCGTAGCCTTCCTTGAGGATGACCTCATAGAGGGCGGTGACGTTGTGACCGCTGCCGATCTCACCGGCGTCGACGCGATCGTTGCGGAAGTCCCGATCGGCGATGTCCCGGTTTTCGTAGCCGATGAGCCGGTAGGCCGCGACCGAGTCATCATGGAACTCGACCTGGATCTTCACGTCGCGGGCGACGGTGATGACGGTGGAGCCCATCTGCTCGACGAAGACCCGC
>JBCBLB010000144.1:0-16066 GCA_038520555.1 Myxococcota bacterium
CAATGACCGGATGTTCTGGGCGCTGGCACGGGCCCGGCAAGGCGTCGCACGGGCGCTCCTCGGTCAGCTCGCGAAGGCCCGACAAGATTTCACCGCAGCGGCGGTCCCACTCGAACGAATCGGAAACCCCTTGCTTCTCAAGGGGCTTGGGGTCCTGGAAGGCTTCGTCGATCTCTGCGAGGGACACCCCCACCTTGCGCGCGAACGACTCCAGGGCATCTCACCAGAAACCCCCTCCAGCTTCCTGCGCATGGCAGTTATGCAGCTCGAAGAAGAAATATCGAAAAAACAATCCCAGGACTCTGCATCAACAGAGGCGTAACCCCAGTTCAGGGGAGCGCCGTCCTTCTGCAGCAACTACGGTGCCGTGAAGGTGCCCGACAGTGCCTGGGTGCAGTGCCGTTCCGCATAACTGGTACCTTGTGGGGATCCCCCGCTCTTGTAATAGTTTCGAACCTTTCCGTCGTGCGCACAGGATCCGGACTGTTGTTCAGTGGGACAGGCGCCGTCGGAGACCTGTCCCTTGAAGTCGGGACAGCTTGCGTTGGCCGCGTCACGTGAGTCATATTGGATACAGACCGACAGCGACGAGATGGCGTCGCAGTGAGCGGGCGGTAACCCCGCGTTGGCTGCAGCGGGTGCCTCGGTGGAGCTGTTGTCGCAGCCAGAGAGGACAATGAGGACTGTGAAGAGTCGAATGTACATAAGGGCCTCCTGCCGATGAAGGTATACCGACACGGGATGCGTCTCCTGGCTCAATTCAGGCTCAATGGCGTCTTGAGCATGGATACCGAACGGAAGGCCAGTCCTCGCATCACTGGCGGGCTCGCCGATCAGGTGAGCGCAGAGAACGCCCGCGGACAGGACGGCGGGCAGAGCTGATCAGTGCGCTATCCCTGGGGAACTTTGCGTCTTCCACGCAGAAAGCAGAAAAATGCTTACGGCCAGACGCGACTTTCGCCGGAGTCATCGTTGAACGCTTCCAATTGACGCCAGATGGACGCGACGATTTCAGGGTACTGGCGGCGAACCGGCTCTGCGATGGTGTCCGGAATCTCAAAGTCTTCAGGAGCCTCTACCCCATACATCGCCATATAGGTCGTTAATCCAGCGAGGAAGTACAGCGTGGGGCGTCCATGGGGAGCGTCATCCTCATAAAAGACCTCGGGCGGGACATCCGACAGGGTATCGGTCAACAATTCAGCCAGGATGGGGCCCACCGGGACCATATGGATGACCAGATCCGGCCGGGCCGCCTTCACCGCATCATGGTAATCCAGCCACCATTGGTGAAAATCCCCGGTCGTGAAGTTGTGATAGGCATCCATCTCCTCAGCAGAGGGGTACCGGGTTGAGAAGTCTGCAGACGTAAAAGAGGCCATATCCGGCCAATTTTCGTAGATGATAACCCGCATGCCAGGCTCGATGTTCTCGAGCCAGTCGACGACAGTGAGCGTGCTGTCCACCGTCGACTCCGAGAGATCGACGTCTGGATCGGTCTCATCGGGTGGATAATACTGGCGGAAGTTGGCCTCGGTGAGCAACACCGTGTTGAAGTCGATCTCCGCGAAGCTGCGTCCATCATCATCATCCCAGGCAGATACGACCCCAGGAATCCCCCATTGCGGAAACGGCGGCAGGTTGCTCGCGTGGGTGTCCATAAATCCATACTGCCCGCTCATCTGGTAACTGTAGCCATCCGTCGCAGACAACGCTGCGAGCCAACGGGGAACATTCGCCTCCCCGGAGTGAAGAATCAGACTGTGGCCAAAAATGTAGTTTACAACATCTGTCCGAATTGGATCGGCCGGCATGACGTCGGTGTCGGTATCGGTATCGGTATCGGTATCGGTATCGGTGTCGGTGTCGGTGTCGGTGTCGGTGTCGGTATCGGTATCGGTATCGGTGTCGGTGTCTACTTCTTCAAAAGAGGCTGTGTCGTCTTCGGGGTTGGGATCTTGTTGCGTCGAGGTGTCGTCGCATGCGATCTGGTAGGGGAGGGCAAAGAAGAGGAAGGAGCCCATACGTGGCATCAGATCTCCAGTCGAAGTGGAGGTTTTTATATACGTGTGTGATGAGATCAGGGATCACAAAGTGTTGCCAGCTTGAGAACAGTGGGCAATGCCAACCAGGGCTCTGCCCTTCAGGTAGCACAAATGACGTCGACGTCACGGGACTGCCTGGGGTGTCTCCACTCGGTAACAGGTGTCGCCGTGACGCTCTCGAACCGCTCGATGTACCGGGGATGCATGGTCCCCATGAGGCGATCCCAGAAGGTGAAGTAGACGGCATAGTTGTACCGGAAGTGCTGGTGGTGCATGTTGTGGTAGGTGGCTGTGGTGAGCCAGCGCGTCAGCGGGCTGTGGACCCACCACTTTGGCATCAGCTCGTAGCCGAGGTGGACATAGGCTTCGCTGAGCGCGAACAAGAGTACATACGCGGCCAACACCCAGATGTTGATGGGTGCGATGAGGAAGGCCACTGGGACAACCAGGCCATGCATGAAGGCCTCGCCCATCGCAAAGCTGTATGCGGCCAGAGGGCTGGGGTTGGTTGAAGCATTCCGCCCCCGGTCCATAGCATCTCTGTGAGTATTGGTGCGTCCATGTGTTCTCCTTGAGACAGATCGCGCCACACCCGCCAGGCTCGGCGGGGCCTGTTCTCTGGGCACGCTACTGCTTCAGTGATCGCGGGCTCACTGGTGTGGGCGACAGGCGGGGTGTGGCCCGGACTTCACCTTGAGAAGCGGTGCGGACACCGGCTATTCTCAGGTGTACGTCCGCCAGAATGGCTCTCTCGATTCCTATCCGGATTGTCTGCGAACCGGAGCATCGTATGAATCTCATCATCGTCACGCTCACTGCCTCCATCCTCCTCATGGTGATCATCGGGGGTATGGTGGTGCTTTTGTGGCGTTGCCTGTATATCGCCGGTCCGGATGAGATCCTCGTGTTCTCTGGTCGGGGGAGCGTGCTCCCGGATGGTCGCCAGCTTGGGTATCGTCTCATCCAGGGCGGCGGGCGCGGGGTTCGCATCCCATTATTGGATCAGGTTCAGCGGATGAGCCTTGCCCCCATCCCGGTCGAAGTGGCCCTGTTGAAGGTCCTCGCCCGAAATGGGGAGACGATCAGCCTTCATGCCAACGCCACGGTGGGGGTTTCTCGCGATCCGGTGCGCATCCATCACGCCATCGAGCGCTTCCTGAGCCATCCAGAGAACATCCATGAGGCCGCGCGACAGTGTCTGTCCGCGGCCTTTCGAGACGTCATCGCCGCGTCTACGTTGGAGGAGATCCGTCAGGATCGCGAACGGTTCATCTCTCTGGTCGAGGTGTCTGCGGCCGATGATCTGGACCGGATGGGCCTGATCGTCGATACGCTGGACATCCGTGGCCCATAGCGCCACGCCACCGGTGACCGGCTGCTCAGGGTGTGTAGTGGGCGAATGCGCCGCCGCTGCCGGTCACGACGATGGTTCCATCATCGAAAATCTGGCAGCGGTGCATCGGCCCGAGGGTCGGATCAATGTCGGCGGTGGCGTTGCGGAAGGTCACCCCATCGTTCGAGATGAAGACCAGCCCGTCGTTGCGGTTGGTGACCTCTCCAACCAGCACGGTCACGCCAGCGGTCGTGTTGCGGCAGACCCCCCGAATCCAGCTGGCGTCTGAGTCGCCGACGATGCTGGAGATGTCGAGGACGCTCCAGCCGCTGGTCTCATATGGATCGGCGCTGGAGAAGTAGACCATCCCCACATCACGAGACTGGTTGACGCCACCGACGATGACACCCTGTTCGTCGGCATGGACATACCACATCTCGCCGTTATACTCGCCGAGCCCGCTGGCGAGCTGGATGGCTTCAAAGCCGAACGCGCCGTCCCGGCGGGGCAGGAAGACGTAGGGGGGCTGGTTGATCCGGCTCCCACAGCCATAGATCTTGTCGTCGTACATCATCATGTCCAGGAGCTGGATCCCAGAGCTGTCGATGTCGCTCCACCACCCGTAGCCGCTCTGCCAGTCCTCTCCGTCCGCGTCGCGATAGACGATGTCCGTCCCGGTCAGCGACTCCGCGACGGCGAAGCCGGAGGACGTCCGCGCGAAGCTGCCGACCTGGAAGCTGCTCCCGCTCTGGGGGTCCGCCGACAAGAACGCTTCAAGGTTCCAGGTACTCCCTGAGGTGTCCGCAGAGAGGACGCGAGCGTCGTTGTCGCCAGTCCCTGCAATGTAGAGCTTGCCATCGTCGCTCCGCGAGACGTGGTTGACGCGGAAGGTGTCGAGGAACCCAGCCGGGCTGGTCGAGGGCCTGTCCCAGGTCTGCCCCCCGTCCGTCGTCCGATATAGCCCTGTACCGACCGTCGTTGTCCCACACCCGACGTAGCCGGTCTGCGGATCATCGAAGAACAACGCGTCAGTCCGGTTCCCTGTGCACGGATGGAACGTGAGCCGCCATCCATCCCGATCCACGTCCGCATCGGTGTCGGTATCGGTGTCGGTGTCGGTGTCGGCTTCTTCCGCCGTGGTGGCGGTGTCCGCCCCATCTCCGGAATCTGAATCTTCAGAGCCGGATGCACAGGCAAGGAAGGCGACGCTGCCGATGGTGAAGAAGGTAAGGGAAGCTTTTTTCATGGTGCATCTCCGTCAGGATGATGACGAAAACCTATGCAATCCCTCCCCGTGAAAATGCATCAAACTTGACTCAACGATGCCTTGAAGAGAGCCCACCTCGACACAGGGTGATGGTGCAGGTCTGAGATCGTTGCTTCGAACCGTGGTCTCCCGGTGCCCAGCGGCTGTGGGGCGGTGATCAGCTCATCATCCTTGCAGACGAAGATCCAGACCACCGGCGGGAGTCAGGGTGCATTGCCGTGGTCAGAACAGACGTTGAATCAAGAGTTCTCCAATCCGGATCAGGAACCGGATCATCTGCGGCAGTCCTCCGGTGAACGCGATCGGGACCACGAGCCTGGAGTCTGGTCCGAAGACATCGGGGCATCGCTCCAGGTATCGAGTGCGTTCTCTTTCGGTCAG
Source organism: Myxococcota bacterium (assembly GCA_038520555.1). GTDB lineage: Bacteria > Myxococcota_A > UBA796 > UBA796 > UBA796 > JBCBLB01. The sequence goes on from JBCBLB010000144.1 coordinate 5,027, forward strand.
GTTCAGCCGTTGTGCCTCGGCTTTGGACAGGTGCACCCCGACCGGGTAGCGAATCAAGCCTCGCTGGTGCTCCCACTGGATGCGCTGGTCGGTGGTCTCGGAGAGCCGGTCAAGCATCGCCTGTATTTCAGGTTCGAGGTTGGGATCTCCTGGCATCCAGATCGGAAGATAGCCACGCAGACGTTGCGCGATGAAGGCGTACCCAGAGAGGGACACCGAACTTCCGAAGATAATTTTCGCTGAGGGACGGCGCAGGAACGCGCGTGTGAGATGCCATGCCAGCTGGGCAACGGGGGCTGCGACGTGGACCCCGCGTTCCTTGAAGTGCGGTCCGAGAAGGATGGACACTGTCTTTCGGTCCGCGGACGGTTCGAGCCGGAACGCTAAGAAGTACCGAACGGTCCCGTCGCGGTCGAAGCCTCGCGTTACGTGGGTGTAGTGTGCCAGATCGGCGAGGACGCGCTCACGCTCCTCTTTCGTGGCTTCATCATCCTGGCGGTGCAGCCGCTTCTCGCGCACGGCCACGAGAGCACGGCGTTCCGTTTCGTCCAGGTCTTCCATGCGGTCCGCGCGCTGGCGGAGTCGGCGGGAACGTGGCGGCTTCGCGCCGAGGACTCGGTCCAGCCACTTCGGCCCCGTGTCGCCGGAGAACACGCCATAGGCGCGCGGCGTGTCACCCTTGAGATGGACGAACGTTCCGAACACGTGGTCCCAGATCGGCAGCACGAATCCATAGTTGCCCGCCTCGGATGGGGCCCGGCTGTGATGGATGCGGTGGTTTTCTGCGGTCCCAACGATGAAGGAGAGCCTCCCGAGCGGCCCGCCGACGTTGCTGTGGCACAGCAGCTTGTGTGCGAAGCCCACGGTCGCGATCAGGAAGAACGCCCGTTCCGAGACGCCGAGGGCGAGCAGTGGCACGAACCGAACCGCGCCGAACATGAACGCATCGAGAGGATGGAACACGAAGTAGGTGCCCAGGTTGACCTTGGTGGGCACATGGTGGACCCGGTGCAGCCGCCAGAGGAAGCCGATCTCGTGGCCAGCGCGATGCCAGAGGTAGAAACACAGCTCGACGGCGAGAATCCCCACGAGGAGCTCGAAGAACAGCGGTGCATCACGGAGCGTGCCTTCGATCGGCAGTCGAGCAACGAGCCAGGCGGACACCGGCTCTGCGAGTTTCCCGGCGACGTACGCCGCTACCCCGAACCCGACGATTCCCACCAGCTCGCCCCGGTGGGTCTGGCTGCGGGCCTCATATGGGGCGACAGCTTCCAGCACACCGAGCGTCGTGATCATAAACAGCGCGGATACCAGGAAGGCGGTGCCTGCATGTTCTGCAGGAACCAGCGACATCGCCGTTGCGACGAGCAGCAACAGACCCGGGTGCACCCAACGATGAATCCAGCTGCTGACCCCCTGTGGTGGATGCATGGTTCGGTTTCGATGGCGTGGGCTGATGGTCGGATCAGACCTGTGAATCTCCGCCACAGGTTCATGTGTGCTGAGCAAAGACAGCCTACGTTGCACCTGGGACATATCGATCTTCGAATGCATGAAGTCCTCTTCACCGAATGAGGGTGAGTTTCTGCCGGGTCTCGTCGGCCCTGTGGGGGCGGGGCCATGACGTCACTGTATGAGGGCAGGGTGACGCGGACTGTCGGTCAGGTTGTCGAATTCGGCCGACAGGCCGTCAGCCAGCGTACAGCCGGAGACTGCGACGCAGGGATGGACGACGAAAGCAGCTCATTCAGGGCGAAACGCGACGTATTCTTTGACGCTTCGCAGTGTTCACCCAGGTGTGGGCGAAGAGTGATTGTTAAAAACCAACCTGATCATCAGGTTGGTTTCTGGGGATCAGATGGATGTGATCGGTGGCTTCCCAGAGGAAGAGGACGCCATCCACGCTCGCCCGGATCTGTGACATTTCCGTTGGCTCGACGCTCAGGATCAAGCCAACCCAGAACAGCAAGGCCTGATCAGAAGGTATATGGAACGGTCTTCCAGTTCTCGTTTTCGATCACGGCCTCTTGCCAGGCGGTGATCTCGCCTGGGAACTCACCGTTCAGGCCACCGAACGTGGTCAAGCCGAACTCGGCAGAGCCGGTTGTGGGGTCCTGATCGGTGGTGGCGAAGGCTTTGAATCGGGAAAAACTCAGGAAGTAGGAGCTGAATTCTTCGCGCATGATCTCATCACGACTCGTCACGCCGAACCCTTCGTTGATGCTGAACTCTGGAGAGAAGAACGGTCGCTGCGTCACCGCGCCCCAGGCGGCGTAGGCGTCCTCGAACTTCGGCTGGAGATCGTCCAGTCCGTTGTGGTGCAGGCTCTTGCCTACCCAGTCGATGTAGTCGTCGCCAGGGTAGTAGTGCTCTGGGGTGTTCCACCATTTCAGCGCGTCGATGAGCTGGGACTCTTCGCTGTTGTCGGTGGTGACAGACCGGAAGCCGCTGGAGCCGTACATGTACCAGCTCACATTGGTGACGCCGGCGTCGCGGAACCGGTCGATGACGTAGATGAAGGCGTCTCGCACGCGCTCGGGGCCATCGGGGACGTCCGGATCGCCATAGGCGCCGGTGAGATCGTCGGCGACGGGCACCTGCTGTGACGCTGACAGGCCAGGGTCCACAGCCGCGCCGTGTCGCCCCTCCGGCCCGAATGCGTAGAATGCGTTGTTGTCGAACTCGCCGAACAGAGTCAGCATTACCGGTACATCAAGCGCACCGATCGCCTGTGCAAAGTCGTCGATATAGTCATCATATTCTCCATCGAGAATATGCTGTACCCGCGGGATCGCTGGGTATGCTGTGTTCGTGACATCATAGTTGGGCAGCGGAAGCGCCCACGAGAGCGCGATAATCGTCCCCGGGGAGTAAGCGTAGTCGAAGATCTCCATGCCAAGCTCATCAATGGGGATGGGCTCGATCCGGACCGTTGGATCCGCCTCCGCAGCGGCCAGGGACTCACTGTCGACCCAGTCTACAAAGGAGTGAACGAGAGAAGGGGCTTCGCCCATCTTCTCAGAGTGGGTGTAGTAGTCATCCGGCCCCAGGTTGAACATCCCTGCCAGGTTGGGATCGTCCGGGGCGATGAGGCGGTTCCCGATCGTCGCTGAATCAGCCGCGTTGTTCGTTTCCTGGCTGGCGGTACAGCCCATGAGAACCATCGCCGCGCCGAGCGTCCATCTGTTGCCCATTTGTGTCTCCCTGGTGTCATTCGTTGGGTTTGACCCAGGACTCACCAGGGGCAGAAAATGTTTTGCTCCATCTGGGGGATGAACGGCGTCTCCAACACCCAATCTCCGCTTTCGAAGCGGTGTTCTTCAGACGTTGTGGGAAGCCCTTTCGTCACTCGATGTTGATCCAGGCCCACTTGAAGTCGATCAAGAGCCCGCCCTGATACATCAGGAGCTGCAGGATCGCGACCCCGGACTTTGTCTCTGGCTCGATCTTGAACGTTCCACGGTACCCATTCGTGACGTAGTCAAGCGCGCCGAGCGTGCTGTCGTGTGACCGGGTCTTGACCGTCCCATCGGGCAAGATCAGCTTTGCTTGCAGCGTATACGTCTGGGTGCTGCTGGTGACGTTGGCGGCCCCGATATCGTAGTCGAGCGCGCCGCCCGGGCGGAGCGCGTCTCCGCCCACCGCTGTGCTCAGGGAGCCCTCGCGGTCGTCCCAGTAGGAGCCATTGGCGTAGGGAGACCCGTCCCACCACCAATTCGCCAGCTGGCCGTCATTGCTCTCGTAACGCAGGCTGGAATTCCGGCCGCCTCTCACGATCAACGACCCACGCCTCTCCGGGGCGGGGCGCGGTGGGGTGTTGAGAACGATGCTTCGCAGATTGTCGTCCACATCCTCGGTCATCATCGTCTCGGCGACCTCCTCCCAGCTGACCGCGGCGGCGATGTCTGCACCTGCCGTAGGGATCGCCGCACCAGAGGAGTCATGGATCCGAACACCGGCGTCGATATCAGAGCCGACCACCATAAACGCGTGATTGAGCATGGTGCTTGCCGAGAGCTGCACGGGGCGGGCCGGGACTGTCACGTCCGGGACCGAGACCTCGATAGAGGCTCCCCCCACACCGACCCGATACGTCTCACCGACGATGTCCTGGATGTTGTAGCCGTTGTTCTGCCACACAAGATAGCTGCCCATCGTCAACTCCAGCATCTCAAAAGCCAGGGGGTTGTCGACACCGCGGCCATCTCCGTCTGCGTTGATGAAGTCGTCATCCCAGTAATAGAAGTCGTAGTCGCGCTCGGTGAACGAATGAGACGACATCAACGACCGCATCAAGACGTTATTGTTGAGGCCGTTGTTCCGATCCTGACCATGAATCCCAGCCATCTCCCAATTGCTCAGGAAGGTCGCAGGCGCTTTGTGATACCCAAACAGCATCGAGAGAGCGGTTGGGGTGCACCAGCTGATGCCATCCTGAATGTAGAATGGAACCTGTAACGGCTTGGCTCCCTGATCCGGTTTGGGAACCACCGCCAGCCAGAAGGTGACATCATCGGTTGCGAAGCGCGCAACCTTGCTCTCCTGCTTGGGGAGGGAGAGTCGGATCTCCCCCTCATCGTCGACCGTCGCAGAGAGGATCGCGTCCTCGATGATGTCAAACGAGACCGCTTCAGGCAGGTCGATCGCGACCTCGAAGTCGCTCTTCAGCTCAGCGCTGCCGAGATCTACCGAAAACTGTCGACTGAGCGGCAGTACAATCGACGGCACGCTCTTAGAGAGGACTGGATCTGACGCCTTCAACGTGACCATCGTGTCTGTATCGAGCGCACCTGCGGGGATGGTCACGGTGAGATCGTCGAGTTTAATGTGGCCGCCTTTTTCTGCAGAGACAAACACAGAAGATGTCCCGGCGTTTGCGGCATAAGGTGCGAATAACAGAAGGGCGAACATCATGAGTACTCCGTATCGACTTGGTTTGCTCATCAATCGAGCACAAACAAGGTAAATTGTTAAGATGACCCATGCGCGTCCCAGGATGTCCCAATCCTCAGGTCGGTGGGCCTCAGACCGCTCCCTCTGTCGCCCAGAATGGCGTCATTCTTTCACATATCAGGGAGAACTGAATCGGAACTCACCCATTCTGGGACATCCTGGGACATGCCTCTGTTGGGGAACCGCATATGCTGTTTGCGAAGCGTGATGCGTGTCCTGTATTCACAGAAACACTCTTGGAAAGGAGCCCCAATGTGGCATACGATTCAGAAGATGGTCCCGACGTTCTCTTCTGTGGTGATGGTGGTGGCATTGTCTGGGTGCCACATATCATCCGACGATGGCACCCGCGCTGCCGATGCTGAAGAGCGCTCGGTTCAAGTCGTCTCCTCTGGAGATAACCTGTCGCTTGTTGAAGGGAGCGCGATCGTTCGTCGTCCTATCAGTGATGCCGAGCGCTCCCTTCTCGGTTCACTTCGCCCTGAGGCTGAGCCCGCTTTAATGTTGGTCAATCCTCGCGATCGTTTATTGACGGAGATAGCAGATCAGGAAGCGGGCAGCACCGTTCGGATCGCGATCCAGCTTGAATCGTCGAGCTTTGACTTCCGCGCTTTCCGTGGCGCAGACAGCCCGCGCCGTGCAGACCTGATCGCGGAGCGAAGAGCAGGGCTCGCCGCGCCCCAGCGGCGCCTGATCGAATCGCTGCGTTCCCTGGGTGGCATGGACGTCCGACGATACTGGCTGGTCAACCAGGTCGTGGTGACGTTACCTGCGGATCGGATCCAGGACGCGATGGCGCTGCCCGGTGTCGTAAAGGTGAGCCGTGCAGACGAAGAAACCACCCCGAATCTGGCGTATGGTGGTGTTGCGATCCGGGACGGGATGAACCTGTCTCCATACATCGACGGTGGTGTGAGCGGCGCAGACGGAAACCGCTTGGATGGGGGTGAGATTCGCGTCGGCGTCATTGAGTCGGTCACACGAAGCGGCGTCAACCTCCCTGCCCGCGATCATGCCGGGTTCGATGATTGGAAAAGCAGCACGGCGCCGAGTCGGATGGTGTCGGTGCGAGACTGCACACGGTCGGGCTCGACCGGGAGCTGTGCGACCACGAGTGGGAGAAGCGATGACCTGCATGGTACCCATGTCGCCTCTGTTCTCGCGGGGAGCATCGAGCAGGGGCAGGACGCTGCCATCACCGATCCGTTTGACCAGGAACAGCGCAGCGGCGTCGCCAGCGAAGCGGAGGTGTACTACTACCTCGTTCAGAATTGCGCAAACATTGCGACCGCCATCGAAGAGGCGGTCAGCGACGGCGTCGACATCATCAACATGTCGTTGAGCATCCGGGGATATCAGTGTGAGACGGATACTGCGCTCGATTGTAGCGGCGTCAACGATGCGATTCGTAATGCGCACAACGCAGGCGTGCTGGTGGTGGCGTCGGCGGCCAACAAGTATCGTGAACAAGGCACGCGATGCACGATGGGCTATCCGGGCTGGCGCAGCGAAGTGCTCGCTGTTGGTGCGTTGGACACCCGAGACGAAGACGATCCCTACGCCTGCACTCCCCTCGCCGACTTCTCTTCAATGGGGGGCGCCCCGGTGCGCACCCTGGATGGCATTTCGGCCAGGACGCCAGGCGTCGATCTGGTCGCGCCGGGCAAAATCAACTACCACATGACGAGCGCGCCCGATGAGTACAACACCACGGGCTCGATCTGGGGGACCTCCTTCTCTTCCCCCATCGTCGCCGGCGCCGCGGCGTTGCTCAAGGAAGACTTTGACGACATGGACTGGGCGAGCACCGATCCGGGGGTGCTGCTGGTCAACCTGCTGATGATGGGAGACGGATGGGACGACCACACAGGCTCCGCGCGCAATGGGCTCTCCTCAAGTACAGGCGCGGGTCGCTTGACGATGCGCCGTGCCCGCCACGACATGGTCGGACCGTGGAACTGGGGGTGGAAGACGTTCCGCGTCTACGAAGACGAAGTGATCCGCTACACCGTTGGTGACAGCGGTCCAGAACCCGATACCCTGACTGAGCTGAGCTGGGCGGTCACCTGGTTTGAGAGTGACCTGACTGCGATCTCGGATGTGCTGATTTCTCTGTACGATGTCTGTCCGGAAGGCGGCGGAGAGACGCTGCTGGCCGCCGACACCTCGTTTGGGTTCCGCAAGCGCCTTCAGCTGACTGACGACGATGTCATGGGCGGCCTCGGCGGACGATGCCTGGAGATGCGGGTGCATGCCCTGGCGACTGGAATGGATGGTGTGTTGATCTACAGCGCCGATCTGGAGCACAGTGAAGCGATCACACCGCCCGAATGCCCCGGGGATCTCGACTACTGCACCGACGCGGTCCCCTGCTTGCACGGTCGCGGAGACTGTGACGCCGACAATGAGTGCGTCACTGGCGCCTCCTGCGTCGAAAATGTTGGGGCGGAGTACGGCTATGAGAGCTGGATCGATGTCTGTGAGTTGCCCAACGGTCATGTGAACCGGTGCCGCGAAGGGGCGCCGTGTTCGTTCGGTCATGGTGACTGTGACAGCGACGCGGACTGCGCCTTCTCTTTACATTGCGTAGAGGACATGGGCGCCTCCTTTGCCCTGGCGCCATGGGTCGACGTCTGCCTGATGACCAGCGAAGGCCATGCGCGCTGCTCGCCGACGTCTCTGTGCCACCGCGGATGGGGGGACTGCGACACGGACGCCGACTGCGCGCCCGGGCTGCACTGCGCCCATGACGTCGGACTGAACTATGGGCTGCGAGACTACGTCGACGTTTGCGAGTAGCGTCAAGAATTCGGCGCTGCCCTCACTGTTACAGATCTCTACAGGGAGCGTGGCTGATGCCTCTCGTCAGAATCGTGCGATCGCACCCCTTTAGTCATCGCTTTCACCGTCATCGAGCAGAAGTGTGGAAGAGGACACTTCATGCCGAGCTTGCACGCCTCTCGCGTGCATTTTCATCCAGACGACTGTGGTCACCGCTCCTGCTGTGATGAAGTTGATGCATGGTCTGAAGGGGGGAAGATCCCAACAATCCGCGACCGGGTTCTCCCTATCATCGGACGTGGATTCGGCTTCCCGCAGATGGAGATCCGTCAGGGATGTGTTTTCACCCGACGGATCTTTGCTTTTCCCCTTCTGGCTGCGCGGCGACTCTTCTTGCCTGCTTCGCCGATGGGCATCATACTCGGACCGACAGGTTCGGCAAGAACGTAGACATCGTCGCCTTTCTTGAGCTTCGCGTCTCCTCTCTGCGGCGAGATCCCCAGGCCAACATATGCGTGCTCGGGGATGTAGACCATGGCCAGGGGAAGATCGGGATACGCCTGGCGCATCAAGGCGAGGAATAGCGTCGACTTCGAGTCACAGTCCCCTCGGTTCCGTCCCAACACAGACAGCGGGCGCCGATAGCGATCTCGGAGCCGAACCAGCTTTTCGTAGGGGATGCTTTGGACGTATCCCAGCGCCGTTTGCGCGAACTCGCGCGGATCGTCGGTGGGTCCCCCAAGCGCATCCACCAGCGGCGCGACGGATGCGGCGTACTCACTGGCGTGGCGCGCGTGATCGGGGATGATCTTGCGCCGAAGCAGCGTAAATCCGTGCTCCTCGCGATACGCTTCGAGCGCCCGATCGCGAACCTGCGTCGCCTCCTTCAATGTTCGCTTCATCTTCTGTCGGTTCTTGCCAGAGACCGAGATGTTGATCCGTCCCTGTCGACCAGCGCTCGCGCGCACCTGCACGCCGCGCTGTGTTTCGCCATACGCGCGCACTGCGTCGACCGCGTGCTGAGCGGCGTCGCGCTTCTTAAACCGAAGCGGAACCTCTAAATCTGCGGTGACCTGCGCTGCAGGCAAAGAGAACCGCGCGCGATGTGCATCGCCCTGCTGATCCGCCCAACGCACATCGAACGACCACTCCGACGAACCCCGATCGATGTTGACGTTCTTCTGTTGGGCCATGCCCGCAGATAAGAACGCGACCAGACCGAATAAACCCCCGATACTCATCCACCACTCCTCCAGACAGGAGTAGACGAACCACTCCTCTGATCATTCTATCGATGAGGACACATGGCGGCTGGGGAGGGGAATCAGATGCATGGGGTGACGGGCGCCTCCCTCCAGCGCAACCTCTGTTCCAATCCGTTAGAACGCTGGTATATCGGTTTCGTCGGTGCTGTATGCTGTGGATGCGCACTACAGTATCCTGGACTGAAGGAGGACGTGTGACCAGACCGGAGATCCCATCAGACTCAATGGCTGATCACATCGAGGCGATCATGCGCCCCTTCCTCCACTTCGTCGGCGAGCCCACGCACAGCCGCCTCGAACGCCTCGCCGGGTTCGCTGTCATCGCATGGAACATCTCCAGAGAATCTCCGCAAAAGACCTGGCCTGATGAGATCGAGAAAGAGCTCGACAGACTCCGCCCGCACACCACCGATCCCGGAGCGCTCAGGCCGTTCCGAACGTTACTCGACCGCATGCTCCCGATCGCCGCAGCGATCGCGCCAGAGAATCAACGAAGTGTTCTCGACGCAGGCGTCCGGCTCAGGGCCGACGGGAGATGGCGACTGGTGATCCGCTCCTTCGACCCATGAGCACAGAGACCATACGCCGCCGCTGCGCGACCGCATCCACTGGTTGAAGGCATTTTCAGTGGTGGCAAGTGTGGATTATCTTATTTTCAATAGCGCTTTCAGCGAATCCCATTCCTCTTCATGGGCTTCCAGCACTCCATGCTTGTGGGTAAGGATGGTCCGCGGACGATCTTCGGGATCGTATATCGGATCGATATGGAGATGGAGGTGTGGCGAGCTCATCGGGACATCCGTGCGATGAGTGCCCAGGCAGCTCACATAGCATCGCAACGGAGAGAGGCGGGTCTCGATCCGCTGCGCCAGCTCTCGGGCAAGATGGCAAGCCTCTCCCCACTCTTCCGCAGAGACGTCGTTGAACGTGGTCACATGTCGGCGAAGAATGATCAGCACCTGTCCCCAGGTGCGCGGGTATCGAGAGAGAACCGCCCGGACAGCGCGCCCCTCTTCCACCACACGGAGCGGTCCAGCGTCTCCGGCGAGGATGGCGCACATCAAGCAGCCATCCCCCGGCCACTCCCGCAGGAGCCGTTCCCGTGCGGTTTCAGATGAGATCAGGCGGGGCACGATGTGTCAGGGGGCAGGGTATTCGATGGGGTCTCCCTGAGAGACGCGCTGTCGAAGCCGTGTGGCGCGGTTGTGGAGGGACAACGCCGTGGGCACATACTGGATGTCTACGAACGCGAGATTATCGACGTAGGTATCGATCCATGGCGGCGCATCTGTCAACCGGATCGTGGCCTGGTGGAGCCACCGCGCCTCGACGCTTGAATCCCAGATGGGCGATGAGATCGCGGACATTTCGGTCTGTGTTGCCAGCGCGTCCAGCATCTCGGCGTCATCTCGGAGGCGCTCTACGATCGCGTCGGTCCCATACGACCAGGACGCGATCATCTCGTTGTTGACGAGCACGAACTCTCGAAATGCAGGCGTCATTGAGAGAAAGGTTCCCATCATCCCCGTCGAACCTTCTGAGGCTTCTTTCTCATGGAAGACCGCGCCGATGCGTTCTGGGTGAGCGAGGACATCTTCCAAAGGAACGGTGTGACCCATCATATCCACGAAACGCCACGGAGCCCGGGCACGCGCCTTGAAGATCCCCACCCATGCTTCCGCCTTCAGCCGAACCGCGATGAGTTGGTCCCCATAGGACTCCCCGATCCACCCCGCCTCGGTCGCCCAGGGTTGGTGCCACGCATACCGGTGCCGGGCAAAGTTCTCGCTGTTGAGCAGCCGAGAGATCGGGTCGCCGGTCGACGATTCGTGCGCAATGAGCGCGAGTGCAAAGGCGGTGGCACCGTATTGAGGAGAATCCGCACGGGTCAGCAACGTTGCGGGCGCAGCCCGAAGCTCCTGAATCTGTTCACCGGTCGTCCAGGTGTACAGCACCGAAGGCGGACCCTCGACAGCCACGCGGCGCCCATGTTCGGGCCCGAGCTCTTTCAGCGCGCACCGGATCCCCTTGAGCGCCTTCG
>JBCBLB010000830.1:0-3858 GCA_038520555.1 Myxococcota bacterium
ATTTGATGATACCAGTGACGACTTCGCGGTCAGCAACCACCCGTCGTTGCCGATCACCCTATCGCCCGAATCCTCGACAGAGATCGTGGTCACCTTCGAGCCGACGTTTGATGGTGGTGCTTCGGGGGATCTGATTGTGACATCGAATGAGCCGCTTGGGGAGCGGTACACCGAACTCACCGGCGAGGGGGTGTATGCCGGTGAGTATGTCGATCAGTGGGATCATCCTGTGGATCCTCCGACAGACATCCTGTTCAGCGTCGATTTGAGCGGCTCGATGAGCGATGATGTGGCGAACCTCGCGGCCAACTTCTCGACGTTTATTGGCGAGTTGTCCAACTACACCAGCGACTGGCAGGTGATGGTGGCCAACGACGACGACGGCTGCCGGAACGGGGACATCCTTCGTCCCAGCACGCCGAACTACCCGGGCCGGTTCTCATCCGCCATCCAGGACTGTGCGAACTGCTTCGGTGAGCCCTGGAACACCGAACGGCTGTTGTCCATCGTGTCCGCCGCGGTGGGGAAGACCGACCCCGGACAGTGCAACCAGAGCTTCATGCGCGAAGGGGCGATGCTGCACATCATCATGGTCAGTGATGAGCCCGAGCAGTCTGCACAGCACTGGTCGAACTATGTGAACTCGGTGACCAGGAAGAAGGGCGACGCCGAGCTGGTTCGGATGTCGGCCATCGCGGGGCCGATGCCCAACGGTTGTGAAACCGCCAAGGCTGGCGAAGGATACGCCGAAGCCGTGGACGCTACCGGTGGGGTCTTCTTGAACATCTGCTCGAACTGGGCCAGCGGCGACAACCTGGAGCTGCTCGCCGAAGCCTCGGTCATCCCCGATCGCTACCCCCTTGGCCAGGACGCCCTGGAGCAGACGATCGAAGTTCGGGTCAACGGCTCCGTCGTACCGGACTCGAGCTGGGACTTCGACGCCGCAAGCAACGCGGTGATCTTCACCTCGGCACCTCCTGAAGAGGGCGATGAAATCGAGATCTCCTATGCCTCGCCCGGCGACTGCGGCTAAACCTGCTGCGACTAAACCTGCTGCGGCTAAACCTGCTGCGGTTGAGCTGGTGGGAAAGCGTCAGCGTTTTGGTGCGATGAGGGTGGGCAGGTAGTGCTCCGGCACCTCCAGCCCCATCAGCGTCAGCATCGAGCTGCCGATCTGGGCCAACCCGCCGACGACCGCGTCTTCGCCGCGAGGGTCGGTCAGTGCCCACTGCCCCGAGGCGTCCATGAGGATAAACGGCACCGGGTTGAGGCTGTGGCTGGTGGATGGAGAGCGCCGCCCCTGGGCGTCCCGTTTGTACTCCCGGGTCTTCTTGTTGACTGAGAACATCTCTTCGACGTTGCCATGGTCTGCCGTGACGAGCAGGACGCCGCCGACCGCGTTGACGGCGTCGATCATCTGGCCGACGCAGGCGTCGACGGTCCCCATCGCAGAGACGGCGGCCTCGAAGTTTCCGGTGTGGCCGACCATATCTCCGTTGGCGATGTTGACGCGGATGTGGTCGAAGTCCCCGCTGTGGATGGCGGCGACCACCCGATCGGTGACGGGCTGGGCGGACATCTCCGGCAGCTGATCGAAGGGGACCCGGGCGCTGGGCAGCTCTTCCTGGGACTCGCCGGGGAGCGGTTTGCTGCGGTTGCCGTTGAAGAAGAACGTGACGTGGCCGAACTTCTGGGTCTCGCTGATGGACAGCACCGACCGCTCTGCGGCAGCGAGGCGCTCGCCGACGGTGTCATCGATTTTGGGCGGCTGGACCAGATAGGTCTTCGGGACGTGGGTGTCACCGTCGTACTCCATCATGCCGGCGTAGGAGACGTCGGGCCGGTCGCCGCGGTCGAAGTCGTTGAAGTCATCGCCGGACTCGAACGCCCGGCTGATTTCGATGGCCCGGTCGCCGCGGAAGTTGAAGAAGACGACGGCGTCGCCGTCGTTCATCCCATTGTAGTCGCCGACGACGAAGGCGGGGAGGTACTGGTCATCGACCTTCTCGTCTTCATCGTAGAGCGCGTGGATGGCCTTCGAGGCGGTCTCAAAGCGGCGGCCCTGCGCATAGACGTGGCAGTCCCAGCCGCGCTTGACCATCGGCCAGTCGGCTTCATACCGGTCCATGGTGATATGCATCCGGCCGCCGCCGGTGGCGATGGCGTAGTCCCCGTCGATGCTGGCGAGCTTGTCTTCGAGGGGGCCGACATAGCTGAGGGCGGAGCGGCGGGCGACGTCCCGGCCATCGGTGAGGACATGGACGCGCAGTCTCTGGACGCCGTCCTGCTTCGCTCGGTCGATGAGAGCGTAGAGATGGTCGATGTGGGAGTGGACGTTGCCATCGCTGACGAGTCCCATCAGATGGAGGGTGTCGCCTGTGATGGCGGCCTGCCATGCCGGTGATTCCCACAGGGAGCCGGTCTCGATGGCGGTGTTGACGAGCTTTGCCCCCTGGGCAAAGATCCGGCCGGCGCCCATGGCGTTGTGGCCGACTTCAGAGTTCCCCATGTCGCCGTCAGAAGGCAGGCCGACCGCGGTGCCGTGGGCTTGGAGCAGGCACCAGGGGGCAACGCGGAGCAGGCCGTCGAGCCGTGGGGTGTTCGCGGTGAAGAAAGCATCGCCGTCGTCGCGCCGGCCCCAGCCGACGCCATCGAGGATGCACAGCACGACGGGGCGCGGGAGTTCCATCATCATCCAAATCCTCCTATGTACAGGAGGGTTGTTTTAACCGCCGAAATCAAGGGTGCGGTTCACGATGCGGTCAGCCGACGGTCTCTTCGCCCGGTTCGAGTTCGTCGTCGAGCAGCCATGCCGGCCGGGGGAGGGGGCGTGCGGCCCACCATGCGCCGAAGGCGCCGCCGAGGATGGCCAGGGGCGCGAGGTACCAGCGGTACGACTGGAGGATAACCAGGGTGGCGTTGGTGGCAGAGATGTTCCAGTTCTGGACGGGCCACAGCACAAAATACAGCCAGACGGTCAGGCCAGCGGAGGGCAAGGCGAGCAGGGCGCCGAGGTACCAGCGGCGGGCGTAGACGATGAGGATGCCCCACAGCGAGCCGACGATGGCAGCGACCAGGGCGGCCTGGAGCGGGTCCGGCTGGACGAAGGCGGCCCAGCCGAGCTTTTTCAGGACCAGGATCCCGAACATCCAGCCGCAGACAGCGTAGACTACGACGATACGGAGGATGCGGAGCCACAGCTCAGGCATAGAGGTGTTCAGATGTGGTGATGGACCTCTATGTTTATCACGCCTGTGTGCGCTGCGCTGAAGGTTCGCAAACGTCAAGACGGTGTCAGGCCCCGATGAGCGCGACGAGGAGCCCGCTTCGATCCCTGGCGGTGTCCGCCGCTGGGCATGTTACAGGTGCCTACTGACAGGCCACTGATTTCCTGAGCTTCCGCTCATCGGCGTCCCCGCCACCGCCAGCGGAAACGCTCAATCCATACTCAACTGGAGCACACCCTCGATGAGCCAGCCGATTCAGCTGTATGCAGATATTCCGGAACCAACACCGGAAGAGCTCAAGCATGCGTACACCGTTGGGGTGCGCTCGCGCGCGCTGGAGGAACACATCGTCCGGCTGGTCGCGCGCGGTGAGGTGAAATTTGCCATCTGGGGACCCGGGGAAGAGATCCACGGCACTGCGACCGCGTTGGCGCTCTCCAAGCTTGTCTCCCCCGATCGGTTCGGCATCGTGCCGCACTACCGCTCTGGCAGCCTGTGCGCCATGTGGTGCGAGCTGAACGGCAGAAACGACTTCTCGCAGATGATCCTGCGCCAGCAGTTCTCCAAAGAGACCGACACCATGAGCCGCGGCCGGCAGATGGTCTACCACGTCGACATCAACGAGCTGGGC
>JBCBLB010000108.1:0-18066 GCA_038520555.1 Myxococcota bacterium
ACGGTGGAGCAGCGGATGAACGCGGCGGCGATCGACCGGATGGGGATCGGGCGCTCGACGAGCTTCGAAGAGCTGAGCGCTGAAGAGATCCAGGGCTTCTTGCGGGATGCCGACACCTACGCGGCGGCGACGCGCCAGTATCACCGAGATGGCCGTCGCGAGGCGCTGGAGATCCTGGAGCAGTGGATGGTCGAGTTGACGAGCGGCGACGCGCAGCGGGTGGGCATTGCCTGAGGGTGAAGCCGACGGTTCCGTAGCCGATGAAGCGGTCAGTTGACCCTGGCGCTCAGGGCATTAGATTGAAGGGCTACGAGAAAGGAGCGAACTGATGGCGATCCTTCCGATTCTGGAGGCTCCTCATCCGGTGCTGGCCAAGAAGGCCCGCCCGGTGCAGGCGTCTGAGTTTACTGACGCGCTGCGTCAGCTGCTGGCGGACATGGCCGAGACGATGTATGCCGCGCCCGGTGTGGGCCTCGCGGCCCCGCAGGTCGGTGACGGCCGCCGCATCCTGGTCGCCGACCCGGGCAACCAGGAAGATGAACACGGCGAGAAGCATCCCGACCTGCTCTTGATGGTCAACCCCGAGATCATCGAGCGCAGCGCAGACAAGATGACCTACGAAGAGTCGTGTCTGTCGGTCCCAGAGTACTACCTCAACGTGAAGCGGGCGCTCCGCATCAAGGTGCGCTGGCACGACGGGCACGGCAATGTGCTGGAGCGTTGGTTCGAGGGATTCCCTTCCGTGGTCCTCCAACATGAGATGGATCACCTCGAAGGGGTGACGCTGCTCGATCGATCCAGCCGGTTTAAGCGCAGCCGGTATCTGTCACGCAAAAAAAAGGCACGACGGAACACGATGGCGCGGGTCTGAGTCGCCGCACCGCTTTATACTGAAGCGGGTCGATGAGCGATAACCAACCAGTGATGCATGATCGTATCTCTGCGATAGCGGATCATCCGTCTCGCCAGGGGTTGTTTACGGGCGCGCTCCTGGATCTGTCTGCTGATCCCAGGCTGGACGCCATCGTTCAGGACGCCGCGAAGCGGCTGAACATGCCGCTGGCGTTGGTGACGTTCGTGCTCGATCGGGTCCAGCTGTTTCGCGCGCATGTCGGCTTACCGGCCGATCTGGTGGCCAGCGGCGGGACGGATCGGGACGTGTCGTTTTGCCAGTTCGTCGTTCGGGACGGCGAGATGTTTGAGGTGACGGATGCGCGCGAAGACTGCCGGGTCCCGCAGGAGCTGGTCAAGAGCCACAACATCCGATCCTATCTGGGCGCGCCGGTCCGGGCGCAGGGCGAAGTGTTGGGATCGCTGTGTGTGATGAGCTCCGATCGACGCGAATTCTCCGCGTCAGATCGGGAGCTGTTGTTGACATTGGCGGCGGACGTGAGCACGCGCCTCGCGGAGTTGTCGCGGCTGTCGCGGCTCGATCAGCGCGAGCTGCAGCTGCGATCGACCCGGGGCGCGTTCGCGGAGCTGCGAAACCTGCTGGTGGTCCTCGAAGGCAGCCTCTCTGAGGCCCGGTATGAGCTGGCACAGCTGGCGCTGGTGTCGCGCTCGGTCAACATCTCCCAGAACGCTGCGGAGCGGCTGTTGTTACAGCAAGCCGCCACCGCGGCGGAGGGGCTGGGGGACTGCATCCGTGAGGCGGGACAGGCTGCGTCTCGGCTCCGCCGAACCACCCTCGCCCTGGAAGACGTCCTCGCCGATGGCGTGCGTGAGGGGCAGCTCCCATCGATCCTGCAGCACGTCGATGCGTTGGCCCGGCACCTGACGAAGCTGATCGGCGGGGTTCGCTGGACCGAGCCCATCCCGGAGGCGGCGCTGCGAACCAGTCGCGCGGCGGCCACGGCGCTGTTGACGTGTACGCTCAGCGCGCTGGCCTGGAAGATCTATGCGTCTCCGGAAAGCGACGGCCCGATCGTAATCCGTGTCGACCCTGCCGATGACGCCGTGACCGTGTCGATGACGTCGCCCAGGCTGCTGGCATCGGTCAGCGCGCGGGTCATCGCGGAGCTGGGCGGTATGGTGGCGTACCAGCCGGGGGTCTCGATGTCCCGTCAAGAAGAACGGTTGACGATCACGTTTCAGACCCAGCCGTCCGGGCCGACCCGTCGCCTCTGACGTCTGCGGGGTCGATGTGGACGGTCTGCGCGAACTGGTTGGCGCGCTGCGCGATCTCTGACCACTCATGGAAGTCTGCGGCGACATGAAGGCGCTGCAGGGGCAGCCAGAGATCCGGATCGCGGTGTTGGGCCAGGCCACGGGCGGTGGAGACGGCCCACCAGGCCTGGCAGGTGACCTCATCGGCGTCTTCTGCGGCCCACACGGCGCGCAGCAGCCCGATCAGCCGCCATGTGGGGTGCTGATCGTCCTGGGCGAGCAGCTGCTCGGCGGCGTCGACTTCATCGCGGGCGAGGTTGTCATCACCGGACGCCAGGTGAAGCAGCGCGAGTCGCATCCGGGCCTCTGCGGCTTCGCCGTTCCACCGGCGCTCCTCCGCGAACCGGACCGCCCGATCGAATCGATGGCGTGCCCGTCGGTTGTCTTGCCGCCGCTGGTAGACCGTCCCCAGGCAACACAGACAATCAAACCGCAGGCGGTCGGCGCCCAGCGTCGCGGCGAGGGCCCGGGCGGTATGAAAATGCTGCTCCGCGTCGTCGAGCCGGGCATGGTAGAGGTGGACCCGCCCCGCGGCGTAGGTCGAGCGGGCGATGTCCCGTGTGTCCCCGCTGCGGCGGGCGATCCGCTTGAGCCGACGGGTCATCTTGTCGAGCTGCTCCGGCCGATCTGCGTCGATGCACGCGTCGATGAGGCCGGTGAGAGCGTGCGCTTCCAGCCGTGGGTCTCGGCGCTGGTTGATGTCGAGCATCCGCTCGAAGTGGATCATGGCGAGCTGCGGGTGACCGGCCTGCTCGGCGAGCCGTCCCTGTTCCCGATGGACGTCCAGCAGCCCCATACGGTCATTGGTAGCGAGGAACGCGGCCTCTGCTTCACGGAGGGCGCGCCGGGCGTCATCGGGGCGGTTGAGGGCGCGGGCGGTGCGGGCTTCCCGGATGCGGAGCTGTGCGCTCGTTCGTCGATCCAGCCGCCCGAGCTGTGTGGTCGCCTGGATCATGGCCATCGCCTCTCGCGGCCGGTGGAGGCTCAGCAATGCATCAATGGCCTGACAGCGCGCGTCAAACCGCCCCATCAGTCGATTCGACTGATCCGCGGCGCGGATGGCCGGCCGTGCGGCGTCCAGGGCCAACGCGGCGCGCCCGGTCTCGTGTGCGTCTCGGGCGGCGCGCAGCAGCGGGGAGAGCGCGGCGTCGGGCTGTTTGGCCATCAGGCGCTGCCGGCCTTCTTCCAGGTCGACGTTGATGCCGGTCTGCTCGCCGAACGCTGCCCATGCGTCGGCGAGCTTGCGATGAAGCGCGGCGCGATCCGTGCGGGCTTCACTCATCTGCTGGGCGGCGCGTTGGACGCTGCCGTGCTCGAAGCGCAGCCGCCAGCCCCGCTGTCGGATGAGCCCGGTGGCGAACAGGCTGTCCAACCCATCGGCGTTGATGGAACGCAGCAGCGAGACCGGGGGCGCCTGGCCGGCGAGCGCAGTGAGCGCGAGCGCATCTGCTGCCGCCTGTGGATCTTCCGCGGCGCTCAGGGCGCCGTTGATGCGTTGCCGCGCGAGCGCATCCAACGATGTCGGGGCCGGCATCGTTCGGAGCGAGGCGCTGGGGCGAATCCGAAGATCGTCGCCCTGGATCAGCAGCCCCCGGGTCGACCAGTCTCGCAGCAGCAGCGCGGCGTCCGCCGGAGTGCCCCGGCTCTGCTCGGAGAGCATGGCGGCCAGCTCGGGATGAAGTGAAAGCGCGTCCTCCAGCTCACGGCGCATCTCGGCAGAGGACAGCGGGGGGAGAGCCATCAGCAGCGCGCCCTGTCGCATCAACGCGTCAATCTTGGCCCGAAGCGCAGCGTCACGCTCGAACGCTTCCTGCGAAAGCGTGGCCACGACCAGAACCGGCCGCCGCCCAACGCTATAGTCCAGCAGGGCTTCGCAGATCTGCAGACCGTCGCCTTCGGCTTGCGCCCGGTGCACATGCTCCATCAACAACATGGCGCCGCCCCGCCAGGCGCGGGCGTCGAGGTGCCGATACAAAAACGCCAGCCCAACGGCGGCGTTGATCGGCGGCTCATCGGTTCGGGCATGGCCGGCCCACCGGGTCAGGATCGCCGCCTCGGCTTCGGTCGACTGGATGGTGGCCTGCCGGTCACGGCTGAGCCATCGCTGCAGCCGGATCTCCATTTGCTCCCGGGTATCGTGCCATGGCGCCAGCATCTCGCGGACGGCGCCGGCGTAGCCGTCCTGGGTGTTGGACGGGCGGTGGTAGGCCAGCCGGATCACTTCCATAAACCCGCCGGCGTCCAGGGAAACCGCCACGTCATGGACCAACGCGCCCTTCCCGCTGCCCGCTGGGCCGATGACCAGCACGACCTGCGGACGCTGTTGGCGTACCACGGCCCGTGCGCGCTGCCAGAGCGCCTGCTGTTGCGCTGTGCGGCCCATCAAGGGCGGCGAGCGCCGCGACAACAGCGACAGGCTGGCCCGCGGCGGCTGCGGCCGATACGGCATCGGCGGCGTCGGCGGGATCGGATCGGGCGCCACCCGGTTCCAACGGGGCACGGTGCTCGGCGTCGCCTCTGGGAGAGGCGTCATCGCCGGCTCCCCGGTCAACGTCTGCTGGACCGGGAATACCGTTGAGCCCTGGTTATGGGGCTCGCCGTTGCTTTGGGCGATCCGCTCCTCCCCCAACCGGCGGGCCGCGTCGCGCAGCGCCCGTCGGACATCCGCCGCCCGGTCATACCGTTGTCGGGGATCCGGGGCGAGCAGCCGCCCGACGATCTGAGCGACGGCGTCCGGTACATCGGCGCTGAGAGAGATCGGGGAGCGCGTGCGGCGCGCGATCAGCTGACTCTGCCCCAGGTTCTCTGGCGTCGGCTCACCGCCAAGGATCTCATAGAGCATCAGCCCCAACGCGAACAGATCGGTCCACGGGCCCAGCTCCTGGGGGCGGCGGGAGAGCTGCTCTGGCGCCATCCAGATGGGGGTGCCCGAGATGCCCCGCCGCTCCATCGCCAGCTCGGCAAAGGTGCCGGCCACCCCGAGGTCACTGACCCAGGCGTTTACGGCGCCCTGGTCGTCGTTGTACAGCAGGATGTTCTCCGGCTTCAGATCCTGGTGGACCAGGCCGTGGGCGTGCAGGATCGACAGGGCTTCGAGCACCTGGTCAACGATGCGGAGCACCTCGGTCAGCGGCGGCCCCCACCGCAAGAGCTGTGCGAGGCTGCCCTGATCGGCGTACCCCATGACAACGTAGGGCAGCCCATCGGGGAGCGTGCCGAAGTCATAGACGGGCACCAACCGGGGGTGTTGAATCTGGACCGATAAGGCTACTTCACGGGCAAAGCGCGCCCGGAAGCGAGCATATCGTGCGAGGTTGGAACGCACGATCTTTACCGCGACCGGGATCTTCAGCCGGCCGTCCCAAGCCAACCAGACATGGCCGGTTCCCCCCTCCCCCAGGAGGCGCTCAGGGCGATATGGTTCGGGCAAGCCGGGTGTAGACACACCTGCTTATAGCGTGAACCGCACCGCCTCGTTGAGCTTCTCCGAAAACAACGTCGAGAGGACCGACAACATCGATGCGCCAGTGTCTCGCTCGATCCATGCTCCGGCCTCCTCACACAAAAAGTGCCACGCGGTGTAGTTGGCAGACAGCCACAGCTCATGGGTAGGGGTCTGTGGGGAGAGCATCAGCACCGAGCCGTCCTCAAATTGGACGGTCAGGCTCCCGCTGGCCACCCGCGGATCGATGTCCGCATCGATCTCATCGATCTGGTCCAGCAGCGCCTCCAGCGTCTCTTCCGTGGCGGTCCGGAACGCGGTGTCGTCAGAAAACATCGATCGGTTGGGCACGGACGGTCCTCCTCAAAGCTTCGCTTGGATGGCCTTCTCGATCCGCTCCAGCGCATCGTCCAGCTCGCCGACGCCCACAGCGCCGACGCTCATCCGGAACCAGCCAGAGTCGTCTGTCAGGTCAAAGGCCTGGAACGGGACTACCGCAACGCCAGCAGAGTTCAACAGATAGTGACGAATTTCTTCGTTGGTCGAGAAGCCGCGGCCGATGAGATTGACCCGGAAACTTAAGTAGATCCCGCCCTGTGGCGAGATGGCTTCTACGGGCAGCCCGCGCGACTTCATCGCCGTGATGCCGTCATACAAGGTGTTCAGCCGGGCGGCGATACGGGCCCGCATCTCCGCCATGTAGGCGTGCATGACGTCAGGGTGGTTGAGCAGCCACGCGGTCGCGACCTGCTCGGGGCGGGGCGCCCACGCGCCGACATGTCCGATCAGCGCGCGCATCCGACCCTGGAGATAGGGCGGCAGGACCGCCCACCCCACCCGCAACCCGGTCGCCGCGAAGCACTTGCTGATCGCGTCCACGTTCACCACATACGGCGCGATCTCTGGCACCAGCTGGACCGGATTGTGGTGCCGGGTCTCCGACGCGGTGAGCATCCAATACACCTGATCATACAGGACCATCGCCGGCGCTTCCCCCCGGCGGCTCCGGGCCTGGTTCTCTTCGACGATCGCCTGGGCGATGCCCGCCAGGACGTCCTTCGAGATGGCCGTCCCGGTGGGGTTGAGCGGGCTGTTCATGGCCACCATCCGGGTCCCGGGCAGGATCTCGCGGACCTGGTCGATGGTCGGGAAGAAGTTCGTCTCCGCGGTGGTCGGCACATAGACATGCTTCGTCTGGAACAGGTGGGCGTAGTAGCCGTTGTTCCACGCCGGCAGGAAGCTGACGGTCTGGTCTCCAGGCTGGGTAAACAGCGCCCAGGAGCCATACAGCGGCGGGCGGGCGCCGCTGCCGATACACACCGACTCCGGGCCATACGCCAGCCCCAGCTCGCGCGTGTAGAGGTCGGCGACCGCCTGCTTCAGCTCGGGGATGCCGTCTGCGGGCGGATAGTTGGTCTGCTGATCGACATACGCCCGCTGAACCTGCTCTGAGAGCGCCGCCGGGATCGGAAAGTGCTGCGGCCGGAAGTCCCCCACGGTCAGGTTGCACACCGAGCGGCCGCTCGCCATCATCGCCCGAACCTCACCCGCGATCTTCAGGATCTTGGAGCCGAGCATATCCGCGATGACAGGCGAGACCATCTGTCGCGCCGCGCTGGGATCGGACACAAAATAGGAAGAGAGATCGATCGCGCTCATCTGTGAGGCCTCCATACGGATAGGCCTCAGCACTAACGCGTCCCGCTTTCCATCGCCCCGTTCCGTCCGGGTGTCGTCTCCCGTTCGTCGCGGAGTGCACAGAGGAGCGTGGGTGTGTACGATTTTTTACAAAAGAAACCGCCGGGGGACCCAGCGGTTTGTTGCGCATTGCCTTCCCGAAGATCGGGCCAGCGATGCCGTGTTTCCGTGCCGTTTTCAGTGCAGTGCGGGACCCAGGTGACGAATCGCCCCAATCTCGCCGGTGGTCTGACCCGCGCTGATGGCCGCCACTGCACGACCCGCAGCTTCGGCAATGTTGCCGGCCAGGACGATGTGCTCTTGTGTCTTGCCCTTATGGATGATCGAGACTGCATACCCCTGAAGGTCTGCATTTGTCATGCGCACTGGCGCCGGCTGGCTCTCAACGACGGGGGCTGGCGAAGCGGTGTCTTCAGAGACGTCTGCGCTGTCTGCACCCGTATCCCGCCATGTCGCAGGGATATTATGCTTCCGGCGATACATCCGAACCGCCTCAGGCGTCACTTCAGCCATCACCGCGATCTCACTGTCCGGCACCTGACCCACTTCGTCCCGGAATGGATCGATCTTCGAGCGACGGGGACGCTTCGTTCGCTTCTCTGCGGGCGCGTCTGCGGCCGGCGTGGCGATCACTTCTGCTGCGACCGGCGCGGCGACTTCGGTGTCTTCCGTCCGCTTGCGAGAGCCCCGACGGCGACGCGCGCTGGGCTCAAGGGCGATGTCATGACGGCGACGGTACATCCGGACACCTTCGACCGAAACACCAGCCTTTTCAGCGATGATGGCGTCCGGAATCTTGCCGACCTCATCACGGAAGGCGTCGATCTTCGAGCGGCGTCGGCGTGGCTTGGACGACTTCTTCTTGTCTGCCCCTTTAGAGGGGGGCTTCTGGCCTTTGCCGAACTTGTAGCCCTCATAAGCCGGGATATTATATTTTCGTCGGTAACGGCCTACAATCGAGGCAGTTGAACCGCACAGTTCCGCGATCTGATGATCCGGACGCGTGCCCATCAGGTGACGAACAGCATCCAGGTGATCGGTGGGTTTTGGTGGACGAGGCATCAGGGAACGATTCTCCAGTACTGCAGCAGCAAAGGTGCCCGATCAGGCACACGGGTAGGAACTTCAAACTTCTCAGGCGTTATCTACTGTGTGGCTTGTTGTCTCGCCACCCTGTTTTCCAATACTGCGATAAACATGACAAAGCAAGTCGCTCTCTTCACAGAGGAGCAGCGAGACTCCTTTCAACAAGCCGGTCCAGTTCAGATCCGGGGCCGCTTACCTGGGTACCCCCCGAAGGCGTTGCTCCAGCAGATACCGACGAGACAGGCGGATGCCTTTCATCACCAACGTCACAACGTCTCGATGCGGCAGGGTCCACTCCCCGTTCTTCGGCCAGTGGCTCACCAACCCCTGATTCATCAACGCCCCCAGGTGAACGCCCAGCTCATCCGGCGCCAGATCCGTCGCGAACGCGATGGACGTGAACGGCAACGATCGTTGTGCGACCGCCAACGCCCCCAGGACCCGCCGCGCACGCGGCTTGACGGCGCCCAGCGCCCGCTCCAGGTGGGCGGCAGCGTCTGCGTCCGGCTGTGCACGCGCCCCGTCCAGCGCCCGCAGGATCTCATGCGCGGTCGGCCGCATCCCAGGGACCTTCTGCAACATCGCCATCACCAACTCAGACAACATCGCCGGAACCCCTGGCCGCAACGCGATCGGCGGCGGCGGCTGGTGCTCCAGTTGTTGGCGCATCAACGCGATCGCGTCCTCTCCTTCAAACGGACGGCGCCCGGTCAACAGGCGATAAAACAACACGCCCAGGGCATAAACATCGGTTCGACCATCAATATCCTGTCCTGTAATCTGCTCTGGGGCAGCATAGGCGTACGTACCGACGAATTCGCCTTCCCGGGTGATGGACTCGCTCATCGTGTCCGCCCGCGCCGAGCCGAAGTCCAACAACCAGACGCCACCATCCGCCGACACGAGCACGTTCGACGATTTCACATCGCGATGAACGATGCCACGGTCATGAAGCGCGGCCAGCGCAGAAGAGACCCGCGCGATGATTCGCTGCGCCGCCTGGTTTCGGGCAGCGCACCCCGGCCGGCCCAGCCCCCGGACGTGCTCCTGCGCCACGACCCCGTCCAGCAGCTGCATGGTCAAGAACATCTGCTGGTCGGCGTCCTGGCCATAGCCGACGACGCGAATCACGTTCGGATGGCGAAGCGTTGAGAGGATCTGGAACTCTCGGGCCAGTCGCCGCGCCGCGTTCCCCCCGGTCCGCAACAGCTTCAACGCCAGCCGAATGCCGGTGTCCGGCTCTTCAACCTCATACACCTCTGCCACACCGCCCCGCGCGATAGAACGCAGGACCCGATACGGACCGATCTGCCCGGA
Organism: Myxococcota bacterium; assembly: GCA_038520555.1. Classification (GTDB taxonomy): domain Bacteria; phylum Myxococcota_A; class UBA796; order UBA796; family UBA796; genus JBCBLB01. The sequence continues at coordinate 9,710 of JBCBLB010000108.1, forward strand.
CAGTGAAACCGACACAGCACTTACCGTAGCATGGACCGCTCCCAACCGGGCCCGACGTCGATTTCTCATGGGCTGCTGATGCCGTGTTGTTCGGTTCTTCGGCATCATGAGTGTAAAGGTGGGTGTAATCCTCTTTGGGCCGCTCTCCGATCCCCCTCTCAAGTCTTGTTCATCGGAGGGAATCCTGATGCTCCTGTTGTCGATCCTCGGCGTCGCGGTTGCAGAATCATTCATCGTCACACCTCATGAAGGCCACCTCGAAGAGGTCTTGGCGATCGCCGGAGATGGCGACGAGATCCTGCTTCAGGCGGGCGATTATCCCCCGTTCACCCTGAGCGATGCGTCACTCTCTTTGCAGGCGGAGCCTGGCGCGACGGTGACCCTCAACGGCCTCACCGTGGACGCAGGCGCCACGATCTGGTTGTCTGGCGTGGTCATCACTGGCGCTCGCGAAGGCCTCGACGTTCAGGGGGAGCTGTTCGTCTTCGACACGATCCTCTCCTCGTTGGGGGAATCTGACGGGGGGTTCGCCCTTCGGGTCGCCGATGGCGGTCGGGTGACGTTGGACACGGTCGCCATCATCGACAGCCAGGGTGGCGCGAACGGCGCCATCCAGGTCAACCGCGGCGGCTGGCTGGCCGGCACCAACCTCCATGCAGAGCTCAACGAAGGCGGCACCCTGGTCGTTCAGGGCGGGACGGTCGAGTTGACCCACAGTCGTTTCGAGGACAACCGCGGGCGCTCCGGTGGAGCCATCAGCGCCTTCATCGGGGATGTCACCTTGAACGGCGTCATCTTCGAGAGCAACGCCTCGACCTTCCGCGCCGGTGCCCTCTATGTCGGCGCCGATGCCACGATCACGGCCAACGACACCGTCTGGCGGGACAGCACCTCCAAAGAAGGGGGCCATATCTATGTCGACGGCGGTCGCCTGAATCTCATCCGCGGTCTGCTCATCGATGGCTCCGCCAACCGTGGCGGCGGGATCATGATCGCTGACGGTGAGGTGAGTGCGCGAAACACCCGGTTTACCGGACTGTCTGCGGCCGAGGGGGGCGGCGCTGTGTTCGTGGCCGCCGGTGAGGCAGACATCCGCTACAGCCTGATGCAGCACAACAGCGCCCGATTCGGCGCCGCCCTGGCCGTCGCCCCAGACGCCTCTGCGCGGGTCACCCACACCATGTTTATCGACCACCGCGCCGGCACGGTCGTCTCCAACAGCGACGATGAGCCCGTCGATGTGGTCGCCTCGTTGATGTATGACAACCGCGTCCCCCTGTTCGGCGGTCAGGTGCATGCCATCGACCTCGTCGAAGGCGAAGATCCGAAGTTCATGGACGCGGCGCGGGACAACTATATCCTCCTCACCGGATCCCCAGCGTTCGACACGGCCTGGGGTGTCGATCACGACGGCACCGGTGGCGACATCGGCTTGTTCGGTGGCCCGGATGCTCCGATCCTCTCCGATGCGGATGGCGACGGCTACATCGTCGGCCGAGACTGTGACGACACATCGTTCTTCGTCAACGAGGCGCAGGTTGACATCTGGTACGACGGGATCGACAGCGACTGCTCGGGCAACAATGACTACGACATGGACGGTGATGGGTATGGCTCTGCCCGCTACACCCAGGACAACGACTGTGACGACGCCAACCCCAATCGGCACCCGGGCGCGACGGAAGACGCGGTCGCAGACGGCGTTGACGCAGACTGTGATCAGATGGACCTGCCGGACGGCGACGGCGACGGCTGGCCGGCAGACGTGGACTGTGATGACGCCGATCCCGATGCTTCACCGGGCAACCTCGAGGTCTGGTACGACGGCGTCGACGGGGACTGCTCGGGCACCAGCGACTACGACCAGGACGGCGACGGATATCTGACCTATGGGGTCCGTGGCGGCGAGGACTGCGACGACCAGAATGCGTTCATCGGCCCGCACGCGCCGGAGGTCGCAGGCGACGGCATCGACCAGGACTGCGACGGCGCGGATCTCGAGCTCCCCGAAGGCGGTCGGAACGCCCCCGTTGAGGAGGAGACGGTCTCCGGGGCGTCAACCTACCAGGAGCCGGAGCGCTACGAGTGGGAAGACATCACCAGCATCAAAGGCACCACCGGCTGTAGCGCGACCCCGACCCCCAACGGCGGCGTCTGGCTGGCGGGGCTTGCGATGATGGGCCTTGGGATGGTCCGGCGTCGCGGCCGCTGATCAGGACGGCATCCCGAGCTGTCCGGCGACGTCTTCGGCGTCTCGGCCGCTCAGCGCGAGGGTCAGGTCCCGCTCGATGCGACGCTGCGCGAACGGGGCCGACACTTCGTCGAGCTTGTGGGTCAGGTCCGAGATGCGCTTGCGCTCGGTGGTCTCCAGGCTCTCTCGCAGCGCGGTCGCCACGGCGTTGATCTGTTCGGACTCGTCGGGGGCGAGCATCTCTGCGTCGTCCCGGAGCGCCTGGTCGAGCGCCCGGAGCACCTGCTCGGCTTCCACCCGGGCTTCGATCAGCAGACGCTGGTCGACGTCCGTCTCCGCGTTGTCGATCGCATCTTCGAGCATCTGCTCGATCTCGTCTTCATCCAGGCCGTAGCTGGGCTGTACATCGATCGCGGCTTTGCGGCCGGTGAATTCTTCGGTCGCGCTCACATGCAGGATGCCGTCGGCGTCCACGGTGAAGTCGACCTTGATGCGGGGCACGCCCGCGGGCAGCGCGGGCAGACCGGAAAGCCTGAAGCGGGCCAGCGATCGGTTGTCGCCGATCAGCTCGCGCTCTCCTTGAACCACATGGATCTCTACGGCGTTCTGCCCGTCGACGTGGGTGGTGAACGTCTGCGAGGCGTTGGCGGGGATGGTCGAGCACCGTGGGATCAGCCGCTCTGAGACACCGCCCATCACTTCGAGGCCCAGCGACAGCGGGATCACGTCGAGGAGCAGAAGCTCATCGGCGAGGTCGCTCTGGCCGGAGAGGATATCGGCCTGCATCGCCGCGCCCAGGGCGACGACTTGATCGGGATCGATGTCCACATGGGGTTGTTGGCCGAACAGCTCCCCGACATACTGGCGGACCAGTGGCACCCGGGTCGAGCCGCCAACCATGACCACCTCGTCGATGTCAGAAGGCTGAAGCCCTGCGTCGGAGAGCGCACGCTGGCACGCCGCCGCGGTGCGCGCCACGATCGGCCGGATGAGCGCCTCGAAGCTGGCGCGGTCGATGGTCGCTTCCACGGTCTGGCCGCCCAGATCGACCGAGAGGGTCGTCTCATCCCGGTCGGAGAGCGCGCGCTTGGCGGCCTCGGCAGCGCGGACGGCGCGGCGGAAGTTGAGGCCGTCCGGATCGGGCAGCCCAGCCTGATTCAGGAGGACCTGGGCGAGGGCCTGGTCGAAATCATCGCCGCCGAGGTGGGTGTCCCCAGCGGTGGAGAGGACCTGGAAGACGCCCTCGGTCAGCTCCAGGATCGAGATGTCGAAGGTTCCCCCACCGAGGTCATAGACGGCGACCTTCGCCCCGTCCTGCTGCTTCTCCAGGCCGTAGGCGAGGGCGGCGGCGGTGGGCTCGTTGATCAGGCGCAGCACATCCAGGCCGGCGATGCGGGCCGCATCCCGGGTGGCCTGCCGTTGGGCGTCGTCGAAGTAGGCTGGTACCGTGATGACGGCGCCGCCGGGCTTGCCGAGGAGAAGCTCTTCGGCCCGCGCTGCGAGCGCCCGGAGCACCTCGGCCGAGATCTCGACCGGGGTGACCTGCTTGTCTTCGCTGACCTGGAACCGAACGACCCGATCGTCATCGGCGAGGGGGTAGCGGAACAGCGCCGCTTCCTGTTGGACGTCTGCGGGGCCGCGGCCCATGAATCGCTTCACGCTGGTGAAGGTCGTGCCGTCCGGGTCGCCCACCTTCCGAAGCGCGTCCCAGCCGACCGCGTCGAGTGCGCCGTCCGCGGTGTAGCGCACGGCGCTGGGCAGCAACGCCCGCCCGTCGTCGTCGAGCATGCTGCGCGCCTTCCCGCTCATCACCGCGGCGACGAGCGAGTGCGTGGTGCCCAGGTCGATGCCGATGTTGCCGGCCATAGAATGTCGCTCCTTCTGCTCAGCCGGCGCTCTGGGCCGCGCTGAGGATGTTGTCGATGTACTTCAGCCGCGCCAGACGCTCTTCGACGGCAGACAGATCGCCGTCGCCAGACTCCCAGGCGTGAAAAATCGCGTCGAGCTCGGCCTGCGCTGCCGCCTTCATCGCCGCTCCAGCGTCGGCGACCCCCTCCGGATCGAGGCGCGCGTTCATCTGCAGCTCGAACACGGACTCCAGAAAGGCGGGATCCAGCTGAGGGCCCCCCTCTTCTTTCGGACGGGGTGAGCCGGTCGCAAGGTAATACGCCCGGGCGATCGGATCTTTGAGCACCCGCCGGGCTTCGTTGGCTGTGGCGGTCCACTGTAGGCTCATCCGGCGCTCAACCGCAGACTTTCGGGCGAACCGGTCGGGGTGAACCTGCCGGGACAGGGCCCGATACGCCGCCTCGACAGCGGACAGATCCAGGGAGTGGCGGCGCGTCAGACCAAACAGGGCGAAGAAATCCGCGCCCGGTGGGGGCGGCTGGATGGCCCCACAGCTCGCGCACACCGGACCGCCGACCGGCTCTTTACAGCGCCAGCACGTGTGCTTGATGGAATGTGCCCGCTCGATCGTCACGGTCCTGGGGTCTCCATGGGAAGAGGAGAATTGCGGGTATAACCGAACCGACGCCGCCTCCAAACCGAAGAATCGGCCGGGAGCAGCGGCGTCGAATGCGGAGGGGGATCCGATGGATCGCCCGAGAGGGGTCAGAGCGTAAAGGACTCGCCGCAGGAGCACGAACGCGAGGCCAGCGGGTTGTTGAAGGTGAACCCGGTTCGCTTCATCGTCCGCTCAAAGTCGATCTCAGTGCCGTTCAAGAACAGGTAGCTCTTCCGATCGACTGCCACCTGGTGGCCCTCGAACGTAAAGATCTTGTCCTTGGGCTGAGGCCCGTCGACCAGGTCCATATAGTAGGACAACCCGGAGCAGCCGCCGCCCCGGACGCCGACACGAAGCACCGCTTCAGGGGTCTGGCGCTTCTTCTTCAACGACACCAACCGGTCGAGCGCAGTCTCAGTAATCGAAATGGCCATTATGAAGATCCTCCTGGGGCAGCAGAGCCTACCGCAGCCGGGCCACGGCAGGCAAACCGGGCGTGATCAGCCCTGGCCCTTCTTCTTGCGGTAATCGGCGATCGCGGCCTTGATGGCGTCCTCAGCAAGGACGGAGCAGTGAATCTTCACCGGCGGGAGCGCCAGCTCCCGGGCGATCTCAGCGTTCTGGATCTGCTCTGCGTCTTCGATGCGCTTGCCCTTCACCATCGTCGTGACCAGCGAACTCGACGCGATCGCAGAGCCGCACCCGAAGGTCTTGAACTTCGCGTCCTCGATGATGCCGTCGTCGCTGATCTTCAGCTGAAGCTTCATCACGTCGCCGCAGGCAGGCGCGCCCACCAGGCCAGTGCCAACACCCGGATCGTTCTTGTCCAGGCTGCCGACGTTCTGAGGGTTTTCGTAGTGGTCGATGACCTTCTCGCTGTAAGGCATGTGCTCGCTCCTTCAATCAGAATGGATGTCGAAGTGTTTCGTTGAACGGTTCAGTGGTTTCAGTGGGAGACCCAGCTCACGGACTTCAGGTCGATGCCTTCCTTGACCATCTCGTACAGCGGGCTCATGTCACGCAGCTTGTTGACCGTCTCGGTGACCCGCTGGATGGCGAAGTCCACCTCTGCTTCTGTGGTGAACCGGCCGATGCCGAACCGGATCGAGGTGTGGGCCAGCTCCACGTCGACGCCCATCGCCCGCAGCACGTAGCTGGGCTCCAGGCTGGCCGACGTACACGCCGAACCCGACGAGCAGGCGATGTCTTTGATGCCCATCATCATCGCCTCACCCTCAACATAGGCGAAGCTGACGTTGATGTTGTTGGGCAGCCGGTGCTCCCACGAGCCGTTCAAAAACACCTCATCAAGGTTCTGCTGGATGCCCTGCCACAACCGGTCGCGGAGCCGCCGGACCTCATCGATGTGGCCCTCTTCGATGTCCTTGCGGGCCAGCTCCGCCGCCTCACCGAGGCCGACGATCTGGTGAACCGCGAGGGTGCCAGAGCGCATCCCGCGCTCGTGACCACCACCGTCGATGATCGGAGTCAGCCGGATGCGCGGCCGGCCGCGACGGACATACAGCGCGCCGATGCCCTTCGGGCCATACATCTTGTGCGCCGAGATGCTCAACAGGTCGATCTTGTCCCGCTTGACGTCCAACGGAACCTTGCCAGTCGCCTGGACGGCATCACAGTGGAAAATGATGCCCCGCTCGCGGCAGAGCGCGCCGATCTCCGCGATGGGCTGGATCACGCCGATCTCATTGTTGCCGTACATCACGCTGACCAGAACCGTGTCTTCCCGGATGGCACCCCGAAGGGCATCAAGGCTGATCAGACCCTCCTCATTGACATCGAGGAAGGTCACCTCCCAACCCTCGCGCTCCAGCGCATGGCAAGAATCAAGCACCGCCTTATGCTCGGTCACCACGGTGATGATGTGCTTGCCTTTCTTCTCATTGTACTTCGCCGCGCCCTTGATCGCGAGGTTGTTCGATTCGGTCGCGCCCGAAGTGAACACGATCTCCTTGGCCGAGGCACCGATCAGATCGGCGACCTGCTGGCGAGCATGCTCGACGCCGTCACGGGCGTCCCAGCCGAAGCTGTGGGACCGCGACGCGGCGTTGCCAAACTGCTCGGTCAGGTAGGGAAGCATCTTCTCAACCACCCGCGGGTCCGTGCGGGTCGTCGACTGGTTGTCCAGATAAATCGGGGTCTTGACGGTCATCTTCAACCTCAGGGTGTACGGCGGCTCACTGACCGCAACAGTTCGGATTCACAGCAGCTTGATTCACAGCAGTTTGACTCACAGCGGCGACGCCACCGCAGCGACCAGCGCCGGCGCTTCTTCTGACGGATTGTGGGGCTCACTGCAGGTGTGACAAGCCGTTCGAAGGGTCTTTGGCGCGCAGGTATGACAAGCCTGGAGGTAGCTCAGGCTGCTCTCCAGCTCAGACTCCAGACCCTGCAGACGGGCGATGGTCTGCCGCGTCTCCGCCAGCTTGTCGGTATAAAATGATCGGAGCTGATCCATCGCCGCGGGGCCGTGCTCCTCACCCCGAAACGTCTCCAGAAAATCCCGGATCTCATTGAGCGAAAACCCCAGCTCCTGCAAACGATCGATCCAGTGAATCCGGGTGACCGCGTCGGGATGATACTTGCGAAACCCACCCTTGGTCCGATGCGTCGGCATCAGAAGACCAAGCTCCTCATAAAAACGAATCGCACGGTTGGTCTTGCCGGTCTTCTGGGCCAGCTCTCCAACACGCAGCAGCCGCGTCTGTAGGGATTTGGGAGAATTCATCTTCACCATCAGGGCTCTAACTCGAACCTTTACGTAAACGTAAGGGTTGGCGATCTGTGATCTACCGTCGGTCTATCCACCCGTCAATCCCGTCCCCGCTATTCTTCGTCGGGCGCATCCTGGATCGGCGGCACTGCAGATGGCGGATCGCCCCCTGGGGGGGCACCGTTCGCTTCCCCATCCGGCTGCAAATCTGTTTCGTTATTTGCGCCTTCTTCCGCGTCTTTCGCTGCCTGGTCTGCAGCTTCGCGCGCTTCACGCTCGCGCTTGCGGCGGGTCCACAGCCCCTCGTACTTCTTCTTCTCCGGGTCCGGCGGCGGGTGTGCGGTCGGGCACCGGCCATGGGGCTTCTCGTCGTTCAAGAACGGCGCCCCGATCAGTCGGCACGAGCCGTTGCCCCACCGCCCCGTGATGGTGCACACCGCCCACCGCTTCAGCTTGATGGGGCCCTCAAAATCGGCTTCTGGATAGTGTTGATGGAGCGCACGCATCCACCAGCCCCACATCGGCGCCGCCAGATCGCTCGCGGAAGCCCCGATCCGCTGTGGCTGGTCGTAGCCCAGCCATATCGCCCCGGCGAAGAACGGCGTCCCCCCGATAAACCACAGGTCTTTCTCTTTGTCGGTCGTTCCCGTCTTTCCGATCGCGGGGCCGGTGAAGCCCGGCTTCCGGCCCCCGCCCCACCGGGTCGAGCCGCCCGTACCATACTCAATGACCAGTCGCATCAACCCACGGGTCAGGGCCGCGGCTTCTTCCGTCATGATTCGCTGGCCCAGGCCCTCTGGCTCGGCCCGAACCTTCCAGTCGGCGTCCACGATGCGGGTCACCGGCGCGTTTCGTGGCGACGGTCATCAACGGCGGCCGTCAGGCGACCGGCGCGCCGGTGACCCGCATCGTGGACGCCGACTGGAAGG
>JBCBLB010000422.1:0-8814 GCA_038520555.1 Myxococcota bacterium
CATCGCATCGGCGAGCTTCCATGGCGGGAGGATGAAGTCCACGATCCCGGTCGAGACCGCGCTCAGCGGCATCCCATCGAACTGCGCAGAGTCCGGGCTCTGCACCATCGTCACCCCGCCAGCGGCGTGGATCTGCTGCAGGCCGATCGTACCATCGGTCCCGGTCCCCGACAGCACCACCCCGATCGCCAGAGAGCCCAGCGTCGACAGCGACTCCAGGAAGTGGTCGATGGTCCGCAGCCGCTCCGCGCGCGCCACCATGCGGCCGAAGAACACTTTGCCGTCTCGGTACAGGAGCGTCTGACCCGGCGGCGCCAGGGTGACGGTGTTCGGCTTGAGCGCCATCCCGTCCTCTGCTACCTGAACCGGCATCTCCGTTCGACGGGTCAGCAGCTCGTCCATCACGCTCTTGTAGCGAGGAGACAGGTGCTGGAGGACGACGAACGCCGCTCCGGTATCTTCGGGGATGTGCTGGAAGAACGACTCCAGCGGCTTCAACCCACCGGCAGAGGCGCCCACGCCGACGACTGGAAAGACCGTGCTCATGATGTGATGCTCTCTGGCTCAAGGGTGGCGCAGATCACCCAGCGGCCGCCGGCGCCATAGGGCTGGCCGCGCAGGGTGACCGGTCGCGTTTGCCCATCGGGCAGGCTGATCCGCGCATGGGTCATGAAGGACGCCGCCTTCAGCGCCTTCAAAAAATCGGCGCGCTCGTCGGGGTGGAACGTCGCCGCGAGGCCAGCGGCGCTCAGCCGCTGCCGGGTCGCCTGCAAGCCATGGCGCGCCGCGAGGGCTGCGTCGATATACAACACGTCTTCCTGTGCGTCCCACACCCAGGTCTTCGACGGGGACGCGGTCCAACCCGCATCGAGCGACCGGGCCACACACAGCCGGGCGCTCTGATCTTCTGCGATGCTCTGGTACTCCAGAAGAACGGATCGGCTATCCAGGCGGGTGACGTGAAGCCAGCGTTGATCGGGGCCCACATCATCAAGCAGCTCCAAGAGCTCGGTCTTGGACGCGCCGAAAATATCATGCAGCCACGACCCCTGTAACCACCGGAGATCCCGGTCGATCATCTCCCCGAAGGCGGGGTTGGCGTCCAGGATCTGGCCGTCGGTGCTGATGACCGAGATCGGATCGGCGGATTGGGTGAACGCTGCCCGCAGTCGGTGTTGTGCGCGCTTCAGGCGGCGCTGGGCCCCGATGTCGTAGAAGGTCAGCACCGCGCCGAGACCCTCATTGTCGGGCATCGGATGGACTCGAAGCTCCAAGAACCGGCCGTCGTCCAGCGCAAGCGATCGCTGCACGGTGTGCCCCTTTCGGATGACCTCGATCACGTCGGTCAGCATCTCTTCCAGCGCACGGCCCCCGCTCAGGTGCATCAGCGGCCGGCCGATGTCCTGATCGATCATCGGCAGGTACCGCGTCAGCGCCTGGTTGAACCGACGGATCCGAAGCTCTTCATCGAGCAACAAGACGCCGACATCCAGCGACTGGAGCAGGCTGCCCAGATCCCGGTTCAGCGAGGACAGCTCGACGATCTTTTCCTGGTATTCTGCGTTGACCGAGTGAAGCTCCTCGTTGACCGAGTGAAGCTCCTCGTTGGTCGATTGGAGCTCTTCATTGGCGGAGAGCATCTCTTCGTTGGTCGCCTGCAGCTCTTCGTTGGACGTCTCCAGCTGTTCAATCGTTGATTGTAACCGCTCTCTGGTAAAAATCAGCTGCTCTTCGAGCTGGGCGACATGGGACTGGACATCTGAGGTGATGGTGTTCCGCTGGACGGTGTGCGGTACCCGAGCCTCAGCGCGCTGGGAGTCGAACATCATCGCGAACATCCACTGCTGCGGCGTCGGGATGGCGCGGACCCGGAACGTCAGGGTGAGGGACTCCTCCTCCAACATACAGGTCACCCCTTCGTAACGAAGCTCCTGATCGGGATTGCGTTTGAGCCGCTCGACGATGGTTGGCAACATCAGCCCCAGCTCCTGGGGGAGCATCTGTCGGGCGTCCAGCGTCATCAGCCCGTCTCGGGTCCGAAGGACAGCGGACAGATCCCCGAAGCTGAACACCAACGACATCTCATCATTGAGCACAAGGACGGGCGGACTGTTGTCAGGGAGCAGCGCGCGGTAAATCCGCGACAGCATCCCCTCAGTCTGGCGAACGGCCTTCGGCGGGGAGGGGGGATAGGGCTGTGTTACGCGCTTCCGCGGCGGGCGCCAGCTGTTCGCGTTTTGTTTGTGATTCGCGTCGAGGGCCCGGTAAATCCGCCATCGGCTGGATTCCGTCTTCCAGGCCCGCGGCGAATCCCCCACCGTCTCGCTGGCGCCGAGCCACAGCAGCCCCCCTTTCCGCAGCGAGAACTCAAAGGTCTCCAGAATCTGCTTCTTGATCGTGGGCTTCAGATAAATCAGAAGGTTGCGGCATGAGACCATATCCAGACGCCCAAACGGCGGATCTTCGATGAGGTTGTGCCGGGAGAAGATCAGGTGCTGTCGGAGATTGGGCGTGATCCGACACCCCTCACCATCCAGCTCAAAGTACCGGCGGAACAGCGGGTTGGGCATGTCGACCGCGATGCCCATCGGGTAGCGGCCCCGGCCGGCGAATTCCAACGCTGCATCGTTGATGTCGCTGGCAAAGATTCGAAAGGTTCGATCAATGCGGTTTTTACGCATCTCTTCCGCGATCAGGATCGCGAGGGTGTACGCCTCTTCGCCGGTCGAGCACGCGGGAACCCACAGCCGCAGCGGCTCATGGATGTCGGTGCGGACCAATTCGGGAATGTACTGATCCTGCAGCAGCGTGACGGCTTCCGGATCTCGGAAGAAATTGGTGACCCCGATGAGCATGTCACGCGCCAGGGCGTGCACCTCTTCCAGGTCGGTGTCCAGCATCTTGCCGTACGCTTCGATCGTGGTCAGGTTGTGCAAACGCATCCGCCGCTCCAGGCGGCGGACGATGGTGTCGACCTTGTAGCCGTTGAAGTCGATCCCGACGCGGCCGTGCAGCTCATCGAGGATGTCTCGAAGCTCTGTGGGGGGCGTCGTCTCCGAAATATGAGAGATGTCGTTGCTGAGCAGCCGCAGCAACCGGACCGGGATCTCTTCAGGGGGCAGAATCAGATCGACGCTGCCTGTGGCGATGCTCATCCGCGGCATCCCATCGAAACGCGCGCTCTTCGGCTTCTGGACGATGACCGTGCCCCCCGCCGCTTTGACCTTCTGGACGCCCCGGGCGCCGTCCGAGCCGGTGCCCGACAGGATGATCGATGCGCAGTTCGACCCCACATCGCCAGCCATCGACTCCAGGAAGATGTCGATCGGAAGGTGCAGACCGTCCTGGGCGGCCCGGTCATAGCGCGTCACCTCCAACACGCCGTCGCGAATCTCGATGTCGGTGCCCGGCTCGATCACATAGACATGGTCGGCCTTCACCGGGATGCCGTGCTTGGCGGGCTGAACCGGCAGACGGGTATGTTTGCCCAGCAAACCGGGCAGCATGCTCTCATAGTCGGGAGACAGGTGCTGAATCACCACAAACGCCATCCCCGTATCGACGGGGATGGCCTTGAACAACTCACTCAGCGCTTCCAGGCCGCCGGCGGAGGATCCGATCCCCACAACGAAAGGGGGCATATATTCTTTCATCATCCGCGCTCGCTCAAGGTTCGGTGAAGCTCAAAGAATTCAGTCCTCAACGGTCGTTTGGTCCATGATAGCAATCTTGACTCACTTTTTCTTCAAACCGGGATGCCCTCGCCCGATCCTAAATTGGTACCTTGAGGAGTGGATACGGGTAGATGAGTTCGGAAGAATCGGGAAAAAAGCTCTGCGAGATGCCACACAGCTTACGGGATATGAGCGAGCGAATCCAACAACTCAGTCAACAAATCCATGCGCAACGTCAAGAGGTCCTGGAGCTGCGCCGGCGCTTTTATGAGCAGGCGATACGTCCCGCTCGGGCGGCATAGGTCTGACGGATCGCGCGCTCGATCTCAGCGATCCCGATCGGCTTCTCCAGTACGATGCAGCCTGCATCGGTGAGCTCCCTGTATTTGCTGGCGGTCAGCATCCCGGTCATGAACACCAGTCGGGTGAGCAGCGCCGGTCGGTGTGTCTTGATCCAGTGGAGCAGGGTGATGCCATCACCGTTGGACATCAGGATGTCCGAGAGGATGAAGTCAACCGACATGTCATCTGACAGAAGATCGATCGCCGCGTTCCCAGAGTCCGCGACGGTCACCGTGCCATAGTACTCCAACAACCGTGAAAGGGACGCCTGGAGAAGGGGCTCGTTGTCGACGAGCAGGATCTGTTGAAGAGAAGGCAGCTGATCTTCGGGGAGCGGTTGGGGAGGCGGGGTGTGGGCGCGCTTTGCCGGACGGGGAAGGTGGATGATAAACCGCGAGCCCTCTCCCACGACGCTGTCGACCTCAATCCAGCCGCCCATCTGTTGGATGATGCTGTTGCTCACCGCCAGCCCAAGCCCGGTCCCGCCGACCTCACGGCGGGTGGTGAAGAACGGGTTGAACAGCCGGCTGCGGTTTCCTTCCGGGATGCCGATGCCGTTGTCGGAGACCTCAATCAAGATCTCTTCATCGGTGCCAAACGTTCGCAGCCGAATCCGGTTCTGATCGGGCGGACGCTCCGGCATGGCCGCCTGCGCGTTGAACAGCAGGTTGAGCAGCACCTGGCTGAGCCGCTCGCGATCACCGATGATCATCGGCAACCGGCCCAGATCATGGGCAAGCTGCGCGCGCCCGAGCATCCGATGCTCGATCATCCGAAGCGTCTGGTAAGCCACCTCATTGATCTGGAACGCTTCCTGACGGAACTCCCTCACCTGAGAGAACGATCGCAAATCACGGACAATCCGGGCGACGTTGCGCACCCCGCCCCGCGCAGTCTCGGTCAACTCAGACCATGCGCTGCGGTTCGCAGCGCTCATCGTCGGCGTCTTCTCCAACTCGTCGAACAGCACATCCAGGCTGCTCTGGATCGCAGTGAGCGGATTGTTGATTTCATGCGCGATGCCGGCGACCAACACCCCAAGGCTGGACAGCTTGTCGGCATGGGCGATTCGGGACTCCAGCCGTCGACGCTCGGTGAGGTCGCGACAGCTCAGCACCAACACCGGCCGCGTCGCATAGACAATGGGCATCACCCGCCCTTCGACCCGAACCCGCTCGTCCTGATGGGTCCGCAACGAAAATTCCAGGTTGCGTCCTTCAGGGGGGGTGTCGACGTCGTATCGTCGGAGCCACGACCAGATATCGTCTCGCTCGCTGTCTTCGAACAACAGGTCGATGGGCATTCCCACGAGGTTGCCGCTGGAGAACCCCAACAACTGGTGGGCGTATCGGTTGGCATAGACGATGCCGCCCTTGCGGAGCAACAGCACGGCGTCGGGGGCCTGGTCGAGCAGCTGCCGCAGATCTGACTCGGATCGGCGCACGTCCTGTTCGGCGCGGTAGCGGGCAGTCGCGTCGTTGATCGCGCACAGCAAGGCATGAACGCCGGGACGCTGTGTGATGGGGTTGACCTGCACTTCGCCCCACCAAACCGCGTTACCTCGCTGAAAACCGATGATGTTCGAGGTCGGGGTGCTCCTGCCGTTGATGAGCTTCATCATCTTATCGACGTCATCGGCGCGTACGAAGCTCAACAGCGAGCGGGTGTCCCCCCAGCGAACCGAAAACATCTGCCGGGCCTTCGCGTTCATTCGGCGGATATGACCCCGCTTGTCGGTTTCGATATATCCGACCGGCGCTTCCTCAAAGAGAATCTCTAATCGGGCGGACTTCTCAGACAATGCCTGATGGGTCTTCTCCAGCTCTTCATGCTGAAGTGAGAGCTCAATCTGGTAAATCCGCGCTTCTTCCAGCAGCTGTGCATCGCTCAGCGCGCTCAGTTCCCCCGACTCAGCGCCCAGCAAACGTTGCTGGGCGCGCTGGCGGAGCATGTCCATGAAACGCTGGCTCACAGGAGATTGTCCTTCTCACATTCGAACGTCTTCAGATAGATGACGCCCTGGGGGGATGAAAGGAACTGGTCACTCTGGTGATAAGTTAAATCTGACGTCCCGCCCATAGTATTCATTCGCATAAGGCAATTTTCAATGAAAGGAAAAACATTTCCCACGCGCTTTCTCCACAGCACTCATGATCGCTTCGTGAACAGCGCAACCTGCTCTTCCTTTGAAGAATCGACCTGGCCTATGGGTGTGCGGAAGGGATGTGTCCAGATCGGAGCATGGGCTATCCTCAGCGTTCGCTTTAATTTTTATCGCGAGCGCCCATATGCGTAGACAACTGCTCCTGGTTGATGATGACGCGCTCGATCGAAGAACCATTCGTCGGGTTCTTGACCGCTCGAATTGGACGATTGTGGAAGCGGCGACCCTCGCAGACGCGCGCCGCTGTCTGATCGACACGGGCTTCGACTGTGCGTTGGTTGATATGGGTCTTCCCGACGGTGTCGGGGTTTCCCTGCTTCCCGAGCTGTCTCGTCGCGACATTCCGGCGGTCATCCTCACCGGCGTCGATGATGAGTCGGTCGGCTATGACGCGTTGCATGAAGGTGCCCAGGACTATCTGATGAAAGCTGAGGTCAGTCCTCGTATCTTGAACCGCGTGCTCCGGTATGCGATCGAGCGGCAGGCCATTCAGCAGGAACGCCGTGAACACACCCGACGGTTACGACAGTTCGTGCAGGTATTATACCACGACTTCGCCCAACCCATTCGACAGCTGATGCAGCTGTCGCAGCTTCTCGAAGGGGGTGAGCTGCCCGCGGAAGGACAGGAGATCGTAGGGTTGATGCGGGCCAGTTCGACGAAGATGTTGAGCCTTTTGAGCAGCCTCAAGGACTATCTGGTGTCTGGGAATGAGACGATTCATCCCCAGACGATCGCGTTGGATGAAGTCCTCGCCCATGCGCTTGAGACGCTCGATGACGCGGAGCGGGTGCAGGTCTCGCCGCTGCCCACCATCAACGGCGACCCCAACCTGTTGATGTTGATGTTCCAGAACCTGCTGACCAACGGCCTGAAATACAGCGACGGTCCAGTCTGGGTCCAGCTCCTTGAAGAGACCGCGGATGAATGGGTCTTGACCGTCACTGATACGGGTCATGGGATTCCAGAGTCTGAACTTGAGCGCATCTTTGAGCCGTTTCAGCGTCTCAGTCAGCCGCGTGCGGTCAAGGGGACTGGCCTCGGGCTGAGCATCGTTCGCCATATCGTGAGCAGCCATGGTGGGCGTATCTACGCAGCCAACCGCCCCGATGGTGGAGCGGTGTTGACGATCCGACTCCCCAAAAGCATTGACACTGTATAGGTTGCAGATAATGTCTGAGCAGGTTCTGTATAGAGTTTGGAAAATTCGCAAGAGAAGCTCAAAATGACACAACCCATCAAGCTCCTGCTCGTCGAAGACGACGACCTGGATGCAATGGACTTCCGGCGCGCGATGAAGCGGGTGGACCGAAACGTTGAGATCCAACGGGCCAGTGATGGCGCCGAAGCGCTTGCGCTCTTGAAAACCCAACAACAGACCACGCCATACCTGATCATTCTCGATCTCAACCTTCCTCGGATGAGTGGGTTCGAGTTCCTCGATATGATCGAACAGGACACACGGGCCGGGCCTGCTGCGGTGTTTATCCTCTCCTCATCGGATGCAGAACGCGACATCCAGCGCGCCTATCGCCATCGCATCGCCGGGTACCTCGTGAAATCCGATCAGGATGATGCGTTGCTCGAAGTCACGAAGATGCTTCAGGGGTACTGGAAACACAACCGACTTCCGATCCCTGCTTGACCCCATCTCTCATATACGGATCATAAGAAGGCAGATAAACCGTCTGCTTTTCATCCATGAGGTCCGATATGATTGAGTCGCTGCTGTCCTTCTTCGGAAGCACAGGCTTCATGCCCCATGGTCACTGTTACCTGTGGACCCCTGGGCTACTGACGCTGATGGTTGGCTCGGATGTCTTGATCGCGCTCGCCTACTTCACCATCCCGGCGCTGCTGATCTATTTTATCCGCCAACGGCCTGATGTTCCGTTTCCCAGTGTTTTCTGGTTGTTTGGTGCGTTCATCGTCTGCTGCGGGTTGTCGCACCTGACCAGCGTGATCACCACCTGGTATCCCCTCTACTGGTTCGAAGGGATCGTCAAGCTGAGCACCGGGGTTGTCTCGATGATGACGGCAGCTTCGCTGGTGCCGGTCCTTCCTCAGGCCCTCGCTCTCCGCTCGCCGGCCGAGCTGGCCGAAGCGAACGCATCGTTGTCACAGCGAAACCGCGAGCTGGCTGCGGCGAACGCCGAGCTGGATCGGCTGTACCATGAGCTGGTCGCGGCCAAAGAAGCGCAGGTCGAGGCCGAATCGCTGCGTCGGCTGAACGCAGAACTGGAGATCTTCACCGCAGCGGTCTCTCATGACCTTCGGGCCCCCATTCGGGGCATCATCAAGGCGTCGAGCTGGCTGGAAGAAGACGCCGCTGATGCCCTCGATGAAGACTCATTGGAGATCCTCGCGCTGCTCCGATCTCGTTCTCGTCGTCTCAACGACATGCTGCAGGGCCTGCTTCAATACTACCGGGTGGGGATCCAGACATTTGCCGTGAAGCCTGTGTCCGTCGAAGAGTTGTTCGAGGAGATCATCGAAGCGGTCGACGTGCCGCAAGACTTTTCCGTCACCACTGATGCGCAGGTTGCGTCTGTGATGTTGCCGTACCCTCCTCTGGTTCAAGTGTTGGGCAACCTGTTCTCCAACGCCATCCACCACCACGAATCGTGGTGGTGG